>NZ_VFYP01000001.1:665673-998510 GCF_006443685.1 Rhizobium glycinendophyticum
CCATGACATGCGCCTGGGCGAGAGAGGGCATCCAAAGGAAGGCGAGGGCGAGGCCGGCAGGCGCGATGTATCGCCGGGTCCTGATCACTTTCGTGGAAATTGCGCCCATCATCCTTCTCCGATGTCTCTACGTCCGCGATCGCGACAGTCATTCCCGTCTACAGTTTTGCACGATTCGGATATAGTCGTGTCGGCGCATGCGACCCGCTCCTCGTCCCATCGTGTTTTTGCCGCAAATCTCGTTTCAGCCTTTCGCCGTCATGTCCGGAGAATTTCATATGCCATCCAACCGCCTCGTTCATCATCTGGCTCTTGTCTCACTCGTCTTCGCCCTCCCGACCGTGGCTGAAGCGCATGTGCTGGCGGGTGAAGGTGGTGGTTTCGTGCATGGCTTCGAGCATCCGCTTTCCGGCCTCGATCATATGCTGGCGATGTTCTGCGTCGGCCTGTGGGGTGCCCAGATGGGCGGTCGCTCGGTCTGGAGCCTCCCGATCGCCTTTCCGCTGATCATGGTCGTCGGTGGCATGATGGGTATTGCCGGCATCCCGCTTCCGGCTGTCGAAAGCGGAATTGCCCTGTCGATCATCGTGCTCGGTGCGGCGATCGCCTGCCTCTGGCGTCCTCCGGAATTGCTGGCCCTCGTGGTCATCGGCGTCTTTGCGATCTTCCACGGTTATGCCCATGGCGCGGAACTCCCGAACGCAGCCGATCCCGCCGATTACGCCTTCGGCTTCGTCGCCGCCACCGGCCTCATCCATCTCGCCGGCATTGCCGTTGGCCTCGGCTTCCAGAGGCTTCATGGCGGCCAGCTCGCCCGCGCGCTCGGCGGGCTGATCGGCCTCGGCGGCGTTTACTTCCTCGTCGCCTGATGGTGAGCGTGCCATCCAGGATATGGTCGTTGCTTTTTCTTGCTCTCTGGGCGCTGGCGGTGGGTTTCATCCTGGCGCCGGGTCTGAGGAATGGATCCTCGCCCTTCACGGCTCTCGCAACCGTTGAATTGCTGCTGCCTCTGTTTGGCATCGCAGTCCTGACTGGCCAGCTGCCTGGACGTTTTGCCGCCCCTGGTGTCTTCGTCCTGTTCATCGGCGGACTGGCGGGTCTTGTGTTTCGCGAAACCCTCTATGCCATTCTGGCGCCGGTGCCCGGTGCGGCCCAGCATCTGTTCCTCGCCGGTCCTATCGCCTGTGCTGTCACCGGCGTCCTTCTCGTCCTGCCTCTGGGCTGGCGTCCCTATATGGTCCTGCCGTTCCTGCCTTTGGCCGGTGCAGCTCTTGCCGTGGCAACCCGCCTCAGCGACCCGACACTCTTTGCCCCCAACTACCTCGCATCCGCCTTGGCGCTTCAGGCATCGGCGTTGTTCGCCATCGCCTGGCCGGTTTCGCGTTTCCCCCATCCGGTGCTTCAGGTCGGCTCCCGTATCATCGGCAGCTGGATGCTCGCAGTCGCCCTGCTTTACGGTGGTGCCTATGTTGCAGGCCGCGACAAGTCGCTGACACCGCCGCCCTTTCCGCCTCTTGCAGGAATAGAACAGGCGATCGAGGAGACGGCACCCGGTCTCGGCCCGTTACCAGGGCAGGGCGGCTGATGCGCAGATGTTTCGCTGCCATGTTCGCCGCTCTGAGCCTGCTTGCAGCGCTGCCGCTGTCCACTAGCCCAGCCTTCGCCCATCCCGATATGGCCGCATCAGTCCGTCTGTCATTTGCCATGGAGCAGTCGCGTCTCACTGGCCTGGCCGAGCGACTGGTCTTCGATGCGACGACCAGCCGGCGGCTTTTGACACGCTTCGACGTCGACGATGACGGTGAGCTGTCAGATGTCGAACGCGGCAATCTTGAGGACGAACTCCTCACGCGTCTCACGGAGCGGCATTTCTTCACCGAGCTGTCGCTGGATGGCGAGCAGCTAATCCTTCCTGCTCCCTCCGGAGCCGTGGTCCGGCTAAACGCAGGCTATGTCGAGCTGCAGGTCGAATTCCGCTTCGCATCCCCAAACGACCTAAACTCGGCCACGTTCGGCGTCCTGATGCGCGACCGGGATCTCGCGATTGTCTTCAGGCTGGATCCGGTGACCCCCGCGATCCTGTCCGGTACCCCGTCAGCGGTATGCGTCACAGGCATGCAGCAACGACGTGATCAGGCCTATTTCGGCGGTCTCGTCATACCAACGATGGTCACGCTCACCTGCCGTTGAAGACGTGGAGTTCCCTTGGCTGGTGCAGGCAACGACGCTGCTTTCATCCGAAGATCCCGCGATCCCGCTCCACGGCCTCCTGCAGGAACTGCACCACAGCGCGCACGCGCACGAGCTCGCGGGCACTCTCGTGATAGGTCGTCCAATATGCCCTGCGAATGGTAATGTCGGGCAATACGCGCACGAGGCCGTCATGCTGCCGCGCGATATAGCTGTGCAGGATGCCGATCCCAGCGCCGGCGAGAACGGCTTCCGTCTGCCCAATCGCCGAGGAGATCTCGAAGCCGGCATTCCAGTCGCGCATCACCTCGCCGGTAAAATTGAGCGAGGGTGTGAAGATCAGGTCTTCGACATAGCCGATGCGGCGGTGGTTTTTCAGTTCCTCGGCGCTCGACGGCAGGCCGTGTGTTTCGACATAGCCACGGGAGGCGTAGAGCCCGAGCGTATAATCCACCAACTTGGAAGATACGAGGCGGCCCTGATCGGGCCGCTCAAGGGTAACCGCAATGTCCGCCTCGCGTTGCGACAGCGAAAATGAGCGTGGCACCGGCACGAGCTGGATCTTGAGTTCTGGATGCTGGGCAATCAGGGCGCCTAGCCGTGACGCGAGGAAGAAGACGCCGAACCCGTCAGGCGCTCCGATCCGGACAGTGCCGGCGACCTGCGTATCGGTGCGTCCCAGACGCGCCTGCACCTCCAGCATCTCGGTTTCCATCCGCTCGGCGGAGGAAAGAAACGCTTCGCCCTCGGCGGTCAGCTCGCAGCCATTGGTGCGGCGAATGAAGAGCCGTGTCTTCAGCGCGGTTTCCAGTGACGTTAGCCGCCGCGACAGCGTTGCATGGTTTAGCCCCAGCCGTCGGGAGGCAGCAAGGATTTGCCCGGTGCGTGCCACCGCGAGGAAGATGCGAACGTCATCCCAGTTCATCGAACGCCTTGTGTCGAAATTTGCACAACGGATGCGTAAATCATCGCGTTGATTTGTGCAAATCGAAGCGCATACTGCCTCCACAACAATCCAGGAGGACACCCATGTATCAGGTAGGTCATTTCATCGGCGGCAAGCATGTCGCCGGAACTTCGGGCCGCAAGCAGCCGATCTACAATCCGGCCACGGGCGAGATCCAAGGTGAGGTTTCGCTCGCCAGCGCCGAGGAACTGAACGCGGCCGTCGAGAACGCAAAGTCGGCCCAGGCCAAGTGGGCCGCCACCAATCCGCAGCGCCGCGCCCGCGTCTTCATGAAGTTCGTCCAGTTCCTGAACGACAACATGGATAGCCTCGCCGAGACCCTCTCGCGCGAACACGGCAAGACGATTGAAGATGCGAAGGGCGACATCGTTCGCGGCCTCGAAGTCTGCGAATTCGTCATCGGCATCCCGCATCTGTCGAAGAGCGAGTTCACCGAAGGGGCCGGCCCGAACATCGACATGTATTCGATCCGCCAAGCTGTCGGCATCGGCGCCGGCATTACGCCGTTCAACTTCCCGGCCATGATCCCGATGTGGATGTTTGCCCCTGCAATCGCCTGCGGCAATGCCTTCATCCTGAAGCCGTCGGAGCGTGATCCGTCCGTTCCGATTCGTCTGGCCGAACTGATGATCGAGGCAGGTCTCCCGGCCGGCATCCTCAACGTCGTCAACGGCGACAAGTCCGCCGTTGACGGCATCCTGACCCATCAGGACATTTCGGCCGTCTCCTTCGTTGGCTCGACCCCGATCGCCCGTTACGTCTATGGTACGGCAGCCATGAACGGCAAGCGCGCCCAGTGCTTCGGCGGCGCCAAGAACCACATGATCATCATGCCGGATGCCGATCTCGATCAGGCAGCCCAGGCGCTGATGGGTGCAGGCTACGGCTCCGCCGGCGAGCGCTGCATGGCGATCTCGGTTGCCGTTCCGGTCGGTGAAGAAACCGCCAACCGCCTGATCGAAAAGCTGACGCCGATGGTGGAAAGCCTGCGCATCGGCCCCTACACCGATGACAAGGCCGACATGGGCCCTGTTGTCACCAAGGAAGCCCAGGCCCGGATCAAGTCGCTGATCGACAGCGGAGTCGAAGCCGGCGCCAAGCTCGTTGTTGACGGCCGGGATTTCAAGCTCCAGGGCTATGAGAACGGCTACTTCGTCGGCGGCTGCCTCTTCGACCACGTGACTCCCGAGATGGACATCTACAAGACCGAAATCTTCGGTCCGGTTCTGTCGGTCGTTCGCGCCAAGACTTATGAAGAAGCCCTCGACCTGCCGATGAAGCACGAATACGGCAATGGCGTCGCGATCTACACCCGCGATGGTGATGCCGCCCGCGACTTCGCCTCGCGCATCAACATCGGCATGGTCGGCATCAACGTGCCGATCCCGGTTCCGCTCGCCTACCACTCCTTCGGCGGCTGGAAGTCGTCGTCCTTCGGCGACCTGAACCAGCATGGCACCGATTCCATCAAGTTCTGGACGCGCACGAAAACGGTCACCTCGCGCTGGCCGTCCGGCATCAAGGACGGCGCCGAATTCGTCATGCCGACGATGAAGTAAACGGCGCATCTTCGATGACATGCACGACGCCATCCTCCTTCACGGGAGGGTGGCGTCGTCGTTTGTAGTTGTCGTCAGCGCGGATTTTGCGAAAGAAGCGGTGCTGCAGAGTGTCCTCCGGCACTTGAGTGCAGTCCGCTGTCGTGGTCATTGTGGGTTGCGTCGCCGGGGATAGCGACGCTCCATACGTGATCTGACGAGGGACATTTTATGCAAGAGGCAGTTTTCGGTCGCGCTTCCAGTTTGAAGCGCGGCGAATTTCGCGGCAGCGCCGGCGAGTATTTTGGTATCTGGATCGTCAATATTCTTTTGACGATCATCACGCTCGGGATCTATTCCGCTTGGGCCAAGGTCCGCCGCAATCGCTATTTCTACGGCAATACGGTCGTTGACGGCCATTCCTTCGATTATCACGCCCGCGGTCTGCAGATCCTTGTCGGTCGGGGGATCGTGTTTGGCTACATCGTCGTCTACAACATCATTCTGTCGATCAGCCCGATCGCCGGCGGCGTGCTGGCACTTTTGATGCTGGTCCTGCTGCCCTGGATCGTCATGCGCAGCCTGCGCTTCAACGCCCGCGTGACGAGCTACCGCAACATCCGCTTCGATTTTGTGGGCAAGACCTGGGGCGCCGTCGTGGCGATCATCTTCGGTGGCCTTGTCTCGGTCTTTTCGCTTGGCATTCTCGCCCCCTTCGCCAGCCGCTGGCTCTATGGCTACATCTTCAACAACCTGCGCTACGGCGACCGCGCGTTCCAAACGGACCCGAAGATCGGCGCTCTCTATCGAGTCTGGCTGCCGGCCTTCCTGCTGATGGTCGTCGGCGTGGCGATTGGTGCCTTCCTCGGCATGATGGCCTATTACGGTTTCGAGGGCGTGGACGAAAGCATGGCGGAACCGGAAGTGCAGATCATCCTCGCCATCTATGGCGCCTTGATCCCGGCTTTTGTCGTCTGGGCCGTCGCGGCCATCTTCTACCGCGTTGGCGTCCGAAATGTCGTGATGAACGCAACCATCTTCGACAACCGTCATCGTCTGTTTTCCGATATTGGCCGGCTCCGCTATTTCTGGATCGTGCTCTCCAACATCCTTGTGTCCATTGTCACTTTCGGCCTGATGCGTCCCTGGGCGGCCGTCCGCGAGCACCGTTACGTGATCACCCATTCGGGCATAATCGTCGATGGTGAACTGGGCGATGTGGTAGCCTCGATCCAGAATTCCGGCTCGGCCATCACGGCCGAATATCTCGATCTCGAAGGGTTCGATTTTGGCTTCTGACGACACCCGCATTGCCATCGGCCGCTGGCATCCGCCCGGCTCCAGTCGCAGTGAACCGGCGATCCTTCTGGCTCAGGGCAAGACACTTTTCGTCCGGCTGGAAAACCAGTCGGGCGACCCGGTCTCAGTCAATGATCTGACGCGGGTGGATATTTCCACCCGCGTCAGCCGCATTCCGCGCCGCATTGCCTTTGCAGATCAGTCCCTGTTCGAAACCGAGGACAATGACGCCATCGATCTGTGGCTGAAGCGTCACCGGCGCACGGGCGTCGTGCACGAACTGGAGCGCTTTCACCCGCGTCTCGCCGCAATGGTCATGGCGGTCGCTCTTCTGGCCGTCCTTATTTATCGTTTCGCCGTTCCGGCTCTGGTTGAAATCGCCGTGGTAGTCACCCCGCCGGCCGTGACGCAGTGGATGGCGAGCGGCACGCTAATCTCGCTCGATAAGGCGGTATTCAGCGAAACCAAGTTGCCGCAGGCGAGGCAGGACGAAATCCGGGCAGCCTTTGCCGACATAGCGCGCGTTTCGGTGCGCGGCCCTGACGCTTACAATCTCAACTTTCGGGCAGGGGGCGCAATCGGTCCCAATGCTTTCGCTCTGCCTGATGGCACACTTGTCGTCACTGACGAACTGGTCGAACTGGCGGAGAATGATCTCGACATGATCGCCGGCGTGCTTGCCCATGAAATCGGCCATGTCGAACGTGAGCACTCGCTCCGTCAGCTTTATCGCGCTGCCGGCACGGCCGGTCTCATCATGTTGATTGCCGGCGATGTCGGCTCGGCCGGCGAGGATATCCTGACCAACGGTGCGGCTCTGATGTCGCTGTCTTATTCGCGGGATGCCGAAAGCGAGGCGGACCGGATATCGGTGGAACTGATGACCAAAGCTGGTCGAGATCCACGCGCCATCGGCCGCTTCTTCGAGAAGATCGAACAGAAGCTCGGGATGAAGGGCGACTCCTCCTTTCTTTCAACGCATCCGGGCACGGCCGAGCGCCGAAAGGCAATCGATGACTACGCAGCCAGCATCGGGACAGACGGCCGCTGATCCGGCAGCCGATCTCGTTTGACGCAGCAACCTAGGGGACAAAAGAAAGGGGCCACCGTCGCCGGCAGCCCCTCTTCATCCTGGGAGGATCAAAGTCTTATTGGGTCGGGCCATCGTTCAGGCCGACCTTGTCGACCAGTTCCGATGCGATCTTGCGATTGGCAGCGATTTCCGCGAGCGGCAGTGCATCAGGCTTGATTGGTCCGAAGCCGGCAACGATTGCAGACGGCTTGGAGCGAGGGCCGACAGGATATTCGAACACCTGCTCGGCATAGATCGTCTGGGCTTCGTCAGAGGCCAGGAATTCCATCAGCTTGACGGCATTGTCCTTGTTCGGCGCGTTCTTGGCGAGCGCCATGCCTGACACGTTCACATGCGTGCCACGATCGGCAGCATTCGGGAACAGGACCTTTACGGAAGCAGCCCATTCCTTCTCTTCCGGGTCCTTCTCGTTCGTCATCATCAGGCCGAGATAGTATGTGTTGGCAAGACCGAGATCGCATTCGCCGGAATAGATGGCCTTGGCCTGGGAGCGGTCATTGCCGTCGGGTTTCTTGGTCAGATTGTCCTTCAGGCCCTTCAGCCAGGTTTCGGTGTATTCAGCCCCATGATGGGCAACCATCGAGGCAAAAAGACCGATATTGTAGGAGTGCTGGGCATCGCGCATGCAGATGCGCCCCTTCCACTTCGGATCGGCGAGTTCCTCATAGGTGATCGCCGTCTCCTTGACGCGTTCCTTCGAGGCATAGACCACACGGCCACGGGTGGTGAGACCAAACCAGTTGCCCTCGGGGTCGCGATACTGCGCAGGGATCTGGCTGTTAATCTTGTCGTCATTCAGCGACTGCGTCACGCCGCCGTCCTTGGCCTCGGTGAGGCGGGCGATATCGACGGTGAGAATGAGGTCAGCAGGCGAGTTTGCACCCTCAGCCGCAATACGTTCCACCAGACCCTTGTCGAGGAACAGCACGTTGGTCTTGATGCCCGTCTCCTCCGTAAACTTGTCCATCAGCGGCTGGATGAGTTCCGGCTGGCGATACGAATAGATGTTCACTTCGCCATCGGCCAATGCCGCGCCGGCAGTCAATGCCAGCATCGAGGCGGCGCCCAAAGCAAGCGCGGTGAAAGATCCGGATGTCATGGATTGCCTCCCGTTCTAAAAATGTTGAGGCGCATATTCATGAAATGAAATAAGCTGTCAATCGCGTGACACTCGCTTCACGGACACGTGAGGCCAGAACTTGAGTATTTTGGAATTGTTCAAAACTGCAAAAGGCGCTATATAAGCTCTAAGAGAACCAGAGGAATCGTGCATGCGTTTGACAAAGCAGACAAATTACGCCGTGCGCATGCTGATGTACTGCGCCGCCAACAATGAGCAGTTGAGCCGCATTCCCGAAATTGCCAAGGCTTATGGCGTTTCCGAGCTGTTCCTGTTCAAGATTTTGCAGCCGCTGAACAAGGCCGGTCTCGTCGAGACGGTCCGTGGTCGAAATGGCGGTGTACGTCTTGGGCGCCCCGCCGAGAAGATCACGCTGTTCGACGTCGTCAAGGTTACCGAAGACAGCTTTGCCATGGCCGAATGTTTCGAAGATGACGGCGATGTCGATTGCCCGCTGATCGACAGCTGTGGGCTGAACTCGGCCCTGCGCAAAGCACTGAACGCTTTCTTTGACGTGCTGACCGAATACACCATCGACGATCTGGTCAAGGCACGCCCACAGATCAACTTCCTGCTCGGCATCGACGATCTCGCGCCGCGCCGGGTAACCGGCGTGGCGGCACCTGCGGCCTGACAACCGGTCGCACGCCTCAAAGCCTTCAAGATCCCGAGACCCGCCTTGCGCGGGTCTTTTTTTGTCTTCGTCCCACCTCAGGCGGAGCGGGAGGGGCCGCAGGCATCGTCCTCCCCGCACGCCATGACCTGCTTGCGTCGGCCATTGTCTATGCTACGCTTACGTTCACGGCAGAATTGATCGGAAAAAATACCGACCAGCGGGGACTGGGCAGCCGTGTGGGGGATGGCATGGACGATTACGTCATCGTGGGAGGGGGCTCGGCGGGCGCGGTGATGGCGGCCCGCCTTAGCGAAGATCCATCCGTCACCGTCTGTCTGCTCGAGGCCGGCGGCCGGGGTGACGGAATTTTCGCCCGCGTTCCGATGGCAGCAGCGGCTGTCGTTCCGGGGCATGTCAAAAGTGGCAACTGGCGCTTCTCCACTGTTCCGCAAAAGGGCCTGAACAACCGCATCGGTTACCAGCCTCGCGGCCGTGGTCTGGGTGGCTCGAGCCTTGTCAATGCCATGCTCTATGTCCGTGGCCATCAGCGCGATTACGATGAATGGGCAGCGCTCGGTTGCCATGGCTGGTCCTGGGCAGACGTGCTCCCCTGGTTCCGCAAGGCCGAAGACAACATCCGGGGTGCCGATGCGCTGCATGGACGCGGCGGGCCGCTCCAGGTCTGTGACCAGAACTGGGCGCGACCGATCAATCTCGCCTTCATCAGGGCTGCGGAGCAATGCGGCTATCGACACAACGATGATTTCAACGGCCCGGATCAGGAGGGCGTCGGTCTCTATCAGGCCACGCAATTTTGGCAGGGGCCGAAACGCGGCGAGCGATGCTCGGCCGCTGCCGCCTATCTGCATGATGTGATGCATCGGCGCAATCTGACCGTGATCACCGGTGCTCATGTTACCCGCATCCTGGTCGAGCGGGGCAGGGCGGTCGCAGTCGTTTATCGTAAGGGCGGTGAGGAGCGCACCGTTCGTGCCGCTCGTGAGGTCATCCTCGCCGCTGGTGCGCTGCAATCGCCCCACATTCTCATGCTGTCCGGCATCGGACCGGCAGATCATCTGCGCCAACACGACATCCCGGTCGTGCTCGACCAGCCGGGGATCGGCGCCAATCTCCAGGATCACCTGGATTACACCATGATCTTTCGCTCTGCGGATACCGACCTCTTCGGCCTGGGGCTGAAGGCGACACGCGATCTCCTGCGTGCAGCAAACGAGTGGCGCACCGAGCGCATGGGGCACTTGCGGTCGACCTGCGCCGAATCGGGAGGTTTCCTCAAGACCGACGCTGCTCTGGACCGACCTGACATTCAGCTGCATTTCCTGGTCGGCATGGTGGATGACCACGTCCGCAAGATGCATTGGGGCCACGGTTATTCCGCCCATGTCTGCGTGCTCAGACCCCATTCGCGCGGCACGGTCCGCCTGGCCAGCGCCGATCCCTTTGCAAACCCGTTGATCGACCCGGCGTTCCTGAGCGATCCGAGGGATCTGACGACATTGCGCAAGGGCGCGCGCCGCCTCGCCGACATCATGGCAGCGCCTGCGCTCGCCCGCTATCGTGGTCGCGAACTCTATCCGGCGGGTGAAAGCGACGCTGAACTGAATGCCGCCATCCGCGCCCGCGCCGATACGATCTACCATCCTGTCGGCACCTGCCGAATGGGCTCTGATCCGGCAGCCGTGGTCGCGCCGGATCTCAAATTCAACGGCATTGAAGGCCTGCGTGTCGTCGACGCCTCGGTCATGCCACGCCTGATCGGCGGTAACACCAATGCCCCCGTGATCATGATGGCGGAAAAGACGGCTGCCGCGATCCGTGCAGAGCGCCACCCGGCTCGTAAGGTGGACGCCGGATTGAATTTCGCCTGAAGCCCCTTATTGTCGCGCCTCCCGAAAGACGTGCACGACAGGAAGACCATGCAGCCCGGAACCATCGCATCGACACCGCTCGCCATCATCGTCATGGGGGTCAGCGGATGCGGCAAATCTTCCGTCGGTGCGGATCTGGCGGCCAGCCTCGGCCTCGCCTTCGTCGAAGGCGACGTCCTGCATCCGAAGGCCAATGTCGACAAGATGGCGGCCGGCACGCCGCTGACTGACGACGATCGCTGGCCTTGGTTGGCGATCATCGGCCAGACCATGGCCGATTCCTTGGCGAGAGGGCAGGGGATCGTCGTCTCCTGCTCGGCCTTGAAGAAGATCTACCGCGACCGCCTGCGCGCCGCCACGGGCGGGCGCCTGGCCTTCGTCTATCTGGAAGGGTCACACGCCTTGCTGAGCGCGCGCATGGGCGCCCGCACCGGCCATTTCATGCCGCCGGCCCTTCTCGAGAGCCAGCTTGCAACCCTCGAAGTTCCGACCGGGGAACCGGGCGTGGTGACCGTCTCCATCGATCAACCCGTCGCGTCGATCGTAGGGGATGCCCTGGGGGGCTTGACGCGGATCGGCTGAGCCGGTGATGAAGAAAGGGTGGACCTGCGCTTTCGGGATCAAACGCCGAGCTTGTCGCGCAGCCCATACCACCAGGCGCCCATGACCGTGAACGGCACCCGGAACATCCGACCACCGGGGAAGGGGTAGGCCTGCAGCGACGACCACACGTCGAAGCGGCTCATCTGGCCGTGCACGGCCTCGCCCAGGATCTTGCCGAGCAGATGCGTGGTGGTAACCCCATGACCGCTGTCGCCATGCGAGAAGTAGACGGTGTCGGAGAGCTTGCCCATATGCGGAATGCGCGTCAGCGTCAGGGCGAAATTGCCGCTCCAGGCATAGTCGATCTTCACGTCCTTCAACTGCGGGAAGGTCTTCAGCATGTTCGGCCGGATGACGCCCGTCAGATTCTTCGGATCCTGACCGCCGTAACCGATGCCGCCGCCATAGAGCAGGCGGTTGTCGGCCGTGCGGCGATAGTAGTCGAGCACGTAATTGGCATCCTCGACGCAGTAGTTGGCCGGCAGCAGTTCCTCGATCAGTCTGGCGTCGAGCGGTTCGGTCGCCATGACCTGGGAGGAGACCGGCATCATCTTTTCGGTGATCTTCGGTGCGAGCCCCGCCATGTAGGCATTGCCGCAGACCAGAATATGCTTTGCCTTCACGACGCCGCCTTCTGTGCAGACGAAGGGTTGCGGTCCAGTGTCGAGATGCATGACCTTGGAGTTTTCGAAGATCTTCGCCCCCAGGCTTTCGGCCGCTGCCGCTTCGCCCAGCACCAGGTCGAGCGGATGGATATGGCCGCCCTTGGTATCGATCATGCCGCCAACATAGCGGTCGGCCTTCACATATTTGCCGACCTCGGACTTCGAGACCATTTCCAGCCCGTCATGGCCGTGCTTCTGCCAGTTGGACCGTACTTCGGCCATTTCCTTCACCTGCTTTTCGGTGAAGGCTGCGAAGAAGCCGCCATCGACGAGATCGCATTCGATGCCGTATTTCGCCACACGCTCGCGAATAATCTTGCCGCCTTCCAGCGACATCTCGCCGAGCCGTGCCGCTCTTTCAGGACCATAACGCTTGGCGATCGTCTCGAGATCGCGGCTATACCCGTTGACGATCTGCCCGCCATTGCGACCGGACGCACCGAAGCCGATGCGGTCGGCCTCGAGAACGATCACCGAGTAGCCGTTTTCCGCCAGTTGTAGTGCCGCCGAAATGCCGGTGAAGCCGGCACCGATCACGCAGACATCGGCCGTGTGCTGACCATCCAGCTTGGGCCGAACGCGTTTGTCGCGGGCAGACGCCGCATAATAGGTGGCCGCATGGCCGGGATTGGGTCCGATCGACTTTTCCATGGGCTTCACCTCAAACGGTTCGGATATAGGCGTCGTATTCGACGTCGGTTACGCGCAGCGAGAATTCGGAGAGTTCCTGATACTTGCAGGCCGTGTAGAGCCCGCGATACTTCGGGCCCAGCGCCGCATAGGCAAAGCTCGACTTGGCAAAGCGCTGCAATGAATAGTCCCAGTTGGTCGGCAGCGGCTCGTGGCTCACCGCGTGCTCGTCGCCCGTAATTGCGCCGCCAGGCGAGAGCTTTTCCTTCATGCCGGCGAGCGCCGCTGACAGGATCATCGCCAGCACCAGATAGGGGTTGGTATCGGAACCGGCGACACGATGCTCGATGCGGGTTGCAGGCGTCGAGGCAGTGATCACGCGAACCGCGGCCGAGCGGTTGTCGATGCCCCATGAGGCGTAGGTCGGAGCATGTTCGGAAGGGCGCAGGCGCCGATAGGAGTTCTGGTGCGGCGCGAAAATCGCCATGCTCTCACCCATGTTCTCCAGCAATCCGCCGACGGAATGATAGAGCGCCTCGGAGGGTCCGTCCTCGCCGACATAGATGTTGCGGCCCTGTTCATCCAGCACCGAGAAATGCACATGCATGCCGCTTCCGGCCTGCATGCCGTAAGGCTTCGCCATAAAGGTGGCGTCGAGGTCGTTGGCCCGCGCCACGCCCTTGACGATACGCTTCAGCAAAACCGCATAGTCGGCGGCTGCAAGGGCATCCGGCACATGGTTCAGGTTGATTTCGTACTGGCCGGGACCGTTTTCCCGCAGCGTCGTATCGGCCGGCACTTTCTGGGCGCGGGCCGCCGTTGAGATCCCGTGAAAGACCTCTTCGAAATCCTGCAGTTCGGAGATCGACAGAACCTGCGTCTGGCCGGTGTGCCAGCGACCGTCACGCGTATTGGGCGGCCGCACCGGATCGAGCGCCGAGCGCACCGGGTCGATCAGGTAGAATTCCAGCTCGGTCGCGACGACCGGCGTCAGCTTGGCGGCAGCAAAGCGCGCCATGACATTGGCCAGCACCTGCCGCGGATCGGCGTAGAAGCTCTCGCCCTCCGTCGTTCGCATTTGGAGCAGGACCTGCGCGGTCGGCCGCGACAGCCAGGTCACCCGGGAAAGAGTACCCGGCACGGGAAAGCAGATGCCATCAGGGTCGCCGGTGCCCTCAGCGAGGCCGGCGGCATTGACGTCGCGGCCCCAGACGTCAAGCGCATAGACCGAGCGTGGCATCGCCATGCCCTTGGTCAAAACGTCGATGGCGCGTTCGCGCGGGATCCACTTGCCGCGCGGAACGCCGTTCACGTCGATCACGAAGGCTTCGAGTACTTCAATATCGGGATTTGCCGCGAAGAATTCGCGTGCCTCTTCGGCCATGTCCATGGGTCACCGTAATGGCTGATGTCGATCGGGTTTTAAACGCGCAGCAAGACGCGAGCGGACTGTCCGCTAACGATAGACGCTTTTCGCGTTATGGATCAAACACCGGCGCATGCCACTGCCCGTCTCTCAGGATCGCATCTGGACCCGGGCCCATGAGGAGCCTGAAGGTCCGGTCTGTTTCCGTCGGGAAACAATTTGATCAAATTGCGCAGCTTGGATAGCACTTCCCGTTCCTGAAGGCTAGCCCCGGCGAACACCTGCCAGTCGAGGCGGCAGCCTCAGGCGCGAAAACGTTCCGGACTCCAGGCTTTCGGATCGAGGAAAGGCTTCTCCCCCGTCATCATCTCGGCGATCAGGCGGCCTGTCGTTGGCCCAAGGGTAAGGCCGTGATGAGCATGGCCGAACGCGAACCAGAGACCCTCGTGGCGCGGCGCCTTGCCGATCACAGGCATCATGTCAGGCGTGCAGGGGCGGGCGCCCATCCAGGGCTCCGCATCCAGCCGTTCGGCAAGCGGGAAGATTTCGCGCGCCACTTTCTCGGCGCGGGCGAGCTGCACCGGCGATTTCGGCGCATCGCGATTGGCAAATTCCGCCCCGGTGGTCAGACGGATACCCTTGTCCATCGGCGCGAGAAAATAACCCCGCTCGGCATCCATCGTCCAGTTGTTGAGCACGGCATTGCCCGCAGGGGCGTAATGCATGTGATAGCCGCGCTTGACCCCAAGCAGGAAGCGATAACCGAACTTGCGCGTCACCTCTTCCGACCAGGGGCCAAGTGCGAGAACCACCTCGTCGCCATCGACCATGCCGTCATCGGTTTGCACCCGCCATCCGTGACCGTTTGGCCCCTGTTCCAGGCTCAAGGCATCGCCTTTGACGAAACGGCCGCCGAGCGACTGGAAATAGGCGAGATAGGCCTGCGTCAGCCCATGCGGGTCGGTGACGGACCAGGGGTCGTTCCACTTCAGGCCACCGACGAAGTCACCGCGAATATGCGGTTCTTCCTTTGCCAGATCTTCGCGCGAGAGCGCGCGGTAGCTGACGCCGTATTCGCGCGAAAGCCGCTCGGCCTCGGCAAGTTCGGTATCGCGCTTGCCGTTGGTGCGGAAGATCTCCATCCAGCCGTCCTTGCGGATCAGGTGCCCGGCATTGGCGGCCTCGATCAGGTCCTTGTGTTCTGTGACCGAGCTTTCAATCAGCGGCGCATAGGCGCGCGCGATCGCCTGATGGCGGCTCTTGTTCGAATGCCACCAGTAGCGTGACAGGAACGGCACGAGCTTGAGCATGGCGCTCGCATGGTAATGCGCATCGATGCGGTTGTTGAAACCGTAGCGGATCAGCATGCCCAGTTCCTGAGGAAAACCGTAGGGCACGACGCCCTCGCGCTGGATCAGCCCGGCATTGCCAAACGACGTCTCTTCGCCTGCCCCACGCCGATCCACCAAAATGACCGAACGGCCGCGACGGGCGAGGTGAATGGCAGTGGATACGCCGATAATGCCGGCGCCGAGAACGAGGGTGGTCTTGGACATGAGACTTCAGAATTCCTGAGGACGAGATTTCCCGGCCAAGGATGCATGTCCCCTGTTGCGGTGCAAACGAAAAATTGCCGCAATTGCTCCGATCCTCAACATCCTTGCCAAGTTGCGAACATGCGGTATCTCTGGCGCAACTTAAAGCTTCGCCGCGAAGGACACCGCATGCGTCTTCTCACTCTCGCCGCTGCCTGGCTGCTGGTCGCGATCGGCGTGGTCGGCGTCTTCCTGCCGCTTTTGCCGACGACGCCCTTCATGATCCTCGCGGCGGCACTCTTCGCACGTTCTTCGCCGCGCTTCGAACAGTGGTTGCTCGATCATCCCCGTTATGGTCAGCCGCTCATCGATTGGCGGCGCGAGGGAGCGATCTCCAGGAAGGCCAAGATTGCATCGGTTTCACTAATGTCGGCGAGCTATGTCATCGTCTGGATTGTCGGTCCGCCGCAACTCTGGCTCAAACTGTTGGTCGGTGCGATCCTCGTCGCCTGTGCCGTCTTCGTGCTGACTAGGCCCGGACCTCGCACGTCGTGAGCAGTGCCCCCAGACGACGAAAAGGCCTGACGGCGGAGCGAGCCAAAAGGGTTCAGTCGCCGCTCAGGAATGTCCGTTGAAGCGGCGATGCCAGGTCCAGGCCGAGCGGATGATGTCATCGACATGGTGCTCCGGCTCCCAGCCGAGCAGAGCGCGGGCCGTCGCGTTGCTCGCCACCAGAAGCGGCGGATCGCCCGGGCGTCGCTCTGCCTTCGTCACGGGCAGGGGCCGTCCGGATACGGCTTCGACGGCCGTCACCAACTCTTGAACACTGGTTCCTGTGCCGGTGCCAAGATTGATCGCCACGGTTTCTCCGCCGTTCAACAGATACTCGACGGCCCGAACATGGGCTTCAGCCAGATCAGAGACATGCACATAGTCGCGGATGCAAGTGCCATCACGTGTCTCATAGTCGTCACCAAAAATGGAGAAGCCCTGGCGTCGTCCGAGCGCCGCCTCGATGAGACGGGGAATCGCGTGCGTCTCAGGGGTGTGCCATTCGCCTATGCGGCCTTCGCTATCGGCGCCGGCAGCGTTGAAGTAGCGCAACATCACGGAGCGCATGCGGTCGCACAAGGCAAAGTCCCGTAGTGCCTGCTCGACGATATGCTTCGTGCGACCATAGGGATTGATGGGCGCCTGCGGATGCGCCTCATCGAGCGGCATGTATTGCGGTTGGCCGTAGGTGGCGCAGGTCGAGGAGAACACGAAGGCACGGATATCGGCTTCCATCATCGCCTGCAGGAGGTTCAGCGACCCGCCGACATTGATGTCGTAGAAGGCTTCGGGCTCCTTGAACGATTGCGACACCTCGATCAGACCAGCAAAATGCAGTACGGCCGCTGGCTTGTGCCGGGCCAGCACCTCGCGCAACCGCGAACGATCGCGAATGTCCCCCTCTTCGACCGGCCCCCACTTCACGAACTCGCGGTGGCCGCTTGAGAAGTTGTCATAGACGACAGGGATAAAATCCTTTGTCGCAAGCGCAAGGCAGGTGTGGGAGCCGATATAGCCGGCGCCACCGGTGACGAGAATTTTCGTTGCGGTCATCCAAAGACGCTTCCAGTAGCGAGTTTCGAACTCATCCGTGCGACCGGCCCGTCAGACAGGGGCGTGTAGAAAGGCCGGCATGGGTATATCCACCCGGCGCTGGTCGAGGAACAGTCGGGCCGTGTCGAGTGCCTCGCGGATTGTGACATCCATGTCGAGGTAACGATACGTCCCGAGCCGTCCGACAAAGGTGATGGCCGTTTCCTCTTCCGCTCGACGGACATAGGCGGCCAGCTGCTGCTTCTCCTCGACGAGTCGAATTGGGTAATAGGGAATGTCGTCCTGACCGCATTCGCGAGAAAATTCGCGATAGCACACGGACCCCTGATGCGTTTCCCAAGGCGAAAAATGCTTGTGCTCGGTGATGCGCGTATAGGGCACGGACACGTCGCCGTAGTTCATCACCGCACAGCCCTGATAGTCGCCATCATAGGTGAAGCGTTCGAAATCGAGCGTGCGATAACCCAACTGGCCGTTCTCGTAATCGAAATAACCGTCGAGCGGCCCGGAATAAAATACATGATCGAAGGCGTCGTTCTGCGACCGGTGATAGACCGTGCCGAGATGGAGGGTAATCCCCGGCTGGTCGAGAATGCCGCGCACCAGCTCCGTATAGCCGTTTTCCGGCATGCCCTGATGCTTGTGGAAGAAATAGTTGTCGTCATAGTTGAAGCGGACGGGGAGCCGCTTCAGGATCGAGGCGGGCAGGGCGGTCGGCGAGCAACCCCACTGCTTCTGCGTATAACCCTTGAAAAAGGCCTCGTAGAGATCGCGGCCGACGAACCGGAGCGCTTGCTCCTCGAAGGTCTGGGGATCGGTGATCGATGTATCGGCCTGCGTCTCGATGAACGCGCGCGCCTCGTCAGGCCGGAATGTCTTGCCGAAGAACTGGTTGATCGTGTGCAGGTTGACCGGCAACGAGAAGACCTGCCCCTGGCTCGTCGTTTTCACCCGGTTTTTGTAGGGCATGAAGGTGGCGAAGCGGTTGACGTAGTCCCACACTTCCGTGTCATCGGTGTGGAAGATGTGCGGCCCGTAGACGTGCACCATCACACCGGTATCGGCATCGCGTTCCGTGTGGCAATTGCCGGCGATGTGGCTGCGGCTGTCGAATATCTCGACGCTGTAGCCTTCCGCCGCCAGCGCCCGGCCGATCACCGCGCCCGAAAGCCCGGCACCGGCGATCGCAATTCTTCCCCTCGCACTCATCTGCTCTCCCTGCGTGTCAGTGGTCTTGCGACCTGTCCACTCTCTTCACGATGGACGCGATCAGGCGGACGGTTCCGCCCACAGGCGCGAGTCACGGGGAAGCGGCGAAAAATCATTCCACTGGCGGAGCTTCTGGAGGTAGCGCTGGCGATAGGTGCCCTCGTCCAGGAAATCGGTGTTCTCAAGCATCAGCTCTGCACCGATCTCGTAATAGACGTCGAGGTTGGTGAGATCCGGAACCGGCGTCTCTCCTCGCTCGCAATCACCCTGCATCTCCCAGAACAGCTCTTCCAGGCGCCGGACCAAGGCCGGAATATCGCGCAGCACGCTGCCCTCCCTCTGGTCTTGCAGGGACTGCTTGACGGCAGCAAGCGCTGCCGGATTGCGCGCAAAGGCGATCGCCTTGGCAACATAATCGGCGGGCGTATCGCAGATCAGCTCTGGAATGCCGGCCGCAGACACGATGCTGCTGCAGAAACGCGAGGCGAAGGTCTTGCCCGGCACAGTCAGCACCGGCAGCCCCATGGTGATCGCGTCGGCTGCCGTGGAATGGGCGCCGTAGGGGAATGTGTCGAGGAAAAGGTCGGCGAGCGCAATGCGCGCAAGGTGATGCGGGTTTGCCGCCTTCGGGGCAAAAATCAGCCGCTCGGGTGCGACGCCCCGTTCGGCGGCAAGCGTGCAAAGGCGCTGGTTGACGCTGTCGGCCGCACCGAGCAGCCAGAGCACGCTATTTGGCGTGGCAAGCAGGATGTCCATCCAACGCGAGAAGACCGGTGCCGTGGTCTTCTGCATGCCGTTGAAGCAGGCAAACACAAAGGCGTCTTCCGGCAATCCGGCCTCGGCGCGTGTCGGCGTCTTGGCAATCACGCGTTTACGGTCGATCGGCTGGTTGCAGGGAATGCGCAATACCTTCTCGCTGTAATAGATCTCGTTTTCCGGCGGTATGATCTGCTCGTCGGCGATGATGTACTGGTGGTAAGGGCTGCCCATCGAGCCGGGATAGCCGCAGAATGCCACGATGACGGGCGCCGGCCGATAGGCGAAGATCTTGGTGCGCGCATGTTTGGTGAAGCCATTGACGTCGACGAGGATATCGATCTCGTCGGCAACGATCTGATTTGCCGCCTGCAGGTCGGTGATCGATGCGATGTCGCGCCAGCCATCGACGGCGGCTTTGATCCGGTCCTGCGTGGCGTCGTTGATCCGCGTCTCGCCACAGTAATAGGCGAAAATCTCCACCTGGCTCTTGTCATGCAGTTCGAGCACTTCGCGCAGGGCGAAACCGACGGCGTGATCGCGTAGGTCGGAGGATACATAACCGATGCGCAGACGCTTGCCCGTCCCGGTCTTCACCCGCGGTGTCTGCCGGGTGAAGCCTGACGTGTCAGGCCGACCGACGAGGAAATTGTTGTAGCGATAGGCCTTGGCGAGCTGGAACAGCGGATCATCCGAGAAGCAGCCGAGCGGCAACGGCGACATGGCGTCCACAAGCTGTCGCGTCGATACATGTTCGGAGGTGACGATGATCGGCCACTTGCACTGATGCTGGCGCAGCGACAGCCAGTGCTGGCCGGCCTCTGGCTTGTCGGGCCGCAACTCGATTGCCTGCCACAAGACGGTCTCGGCTTCCTCAAGCAGTCCAGCGCCTTCCATAACACGGCCGATATGCTGCAGGGTCATCAACCGGTGGCTTGATCTTTCCGCCGTGATTTCCGCTGTCTGGTCGGCATAGCTGCGCCATTGCTGGATGGCCTGCAGGTTCAATCCGCTGTCTTCCATGGCGCGGCCAAGATTGATGTGGGCCTGACCGAATTGCGGGTTGATCCTGAGACAAGCCTGCAGCGCCTGGATGGAACCGGCGAGGTCGTCCATCTGGCGCAACGTGACGGAGTAGTTGAAATAGACAAAGTGCAGGAGCGGATTGCTGTCGTTGTAGGCGATCCAAGCCTTATAGAGTTCAGCCGCCAAGATCCGCTGACCACCGGCACTCAGAGCTTCGGCGACCTGGAACAACTCTCCCAGCGGAAGTTGTTGGTTGCGCGCGCGCAACAAGAGGGCTGCGAACAGTGAAGCATTGTCTTGGGCGGGTGCATTATCCATGATCTGGACATTCCACGAAGGTTGAGGCCTGGCGGCACGAATTGACACGGGCGCTTTGCGCTCTCGCTCATTAGCAAATCTAGCTTGCTTTGGGCTTGCCGCCGCCCTCTCATCGACGCAGGTCGCCGCGCTTTCCTCTGATCAGATCGCCGCGATGACCAGCAGCCAGATCGGCGCTTTGAGCTCCGCGGCTATTGCATCTTTGGCCACTGAAGACTTCGCAACCTTGGATTCCGCCGATATCGCGGCGATCAGCGCCAAGGCAATCTCAGGCCTTTCGACAGCAAATATCGCAGCCCTCTCCACGGCTCAGCTGGCAGCTCTGTCAAGCGCGCA
Source organism: Rhizobium glycinendophyticum (assembly GCF_006443685.1). Classification (NCBI taxonomy): domain Bacteria; kingdom Pseudomonadati; phylum Pseudomonadota; class Alphaproteobacteria; order Hyphomicrobiales; family Rhizobiaceae; genus Peteryoungia; species Peteryoungia glycinendophytica. Next base: position 686,435 of record NZ_VFYP01000001.1, read on the forward strand.
GGTTGCGGCGCTGACGACAGCCCAGATCGTCGCTTTGACGACCGACAACATCGCAGCTCTCAGCATCACACAGGTCGCCGCCCTCACATCGTCTCAGGCTGCAGCGTTGAGCGCTACCCAGATCCAGAACCTGTCGACGTCTCAGGTCAAAGCACTCAGCACCAAGGCTATCGTTGGCTTCACCACCCAGCAGATCGACACGTTGAACGTCAATGTGGAAGGTCTCAGCACCGCCCATTTCGCCATTCTGAGCTCTGCCCAGATCGGGGCACTGATGTCGGATGACATCGTCGCGGCTCTGAGCACCAAGGCGATCGCCGCTTTGACGAGCACCCAGATCGCCGCCCTGACGACGGATCAGGTTGCCGCTCTGACGACCAGTCAGATCGCAGGCCTCAGCTCTGTCGCTCTTGCCGCGCTCGGCACGACGATATCGCCACCTTCTCCACCTCCGAGATCGCCCTGATCAGCAGCAAGGCCATCGCCGGCCTCAGCACCACAGTCATTGCCGCACTCACCACAGACCAGACGGTGGGTCTGACGGCCACGCAGGTAGGAGCACTGAGTTCAGCTCAGATCGGCGCTCTGACAAGCGATCAGGCGACGGTGCTGACAACCACTCTGACATCGACGCAGATCGCCTCGCTCACGTCGGCACAGGTGACGGCGCTCAGCACCGATCAGGTTCCAGCCCTGAGCACTGCCCAGATCGCCGGCCTCGGCTCGGCGGCTTTGGCGGCGCTCGGCACCGATGACCTTGCGACCTTCTCGTCCAGCGAAATCGCGCTGCTCAGCTCCAAGGCCTTGGCAGGGCTTTCCACCGATAACGTGGCAGCACTGACAACGGACCAGACTTCAGGCCTGACGTCGACGCAGATTGCAGCACTGAGCACAACTCAGCTGGGCGCCTTGACCACCGACCAAGTGGCCGCTCTGACCACGGGGCAGATTGCGGCCTTCACTTCGGCCCAGGCAGCATCCCTCAGCACGGCCAATATCGCCGCCCTGACCACCGCAGGGATCGCAGCACTCAGCACGTCTGCAATCGCCGCTTTGACCACGGCTCAGATCGATGCTTTGAGCACCGACCAAGCCGAGGCCCTGACCGCGACGCAGGTCGCCGCATTGGGTTCTGCAGCAATGACCGCTCTGTCAACGGCAGATCTGTTGCTATTCTCAACGGCAGACATTGCCGCCATCAGCTCGAAAGCGATCGTCGGTCTTGAGACGGGTGACATCGCAGCTCTGGACAACACCCAGCTCCAGGCCTTCACCAGTACACAGACTGGTGCGATCACAAACGATCAGGTAACCGCCATTATCGCGGCCTAAGCGGCGATCTGATCCGCACGCAATCACTCATACACTGTGACTGAAGAAGGCGCCTCTTAGGGGGCGCCTTCTTCGTTGTGTGGTGCGTTCGTCGCCCGGCTTTAGCCGAAAGTTCCCTGTCCAGTCTCGGGCAAGCCCGACCGCTTAACGATGGCGGACATTTATAGTCGCGCGCCCTCGGTTCCGTTGCGGTACCGGAGTTGATTTTGATGACAACATAGCATCACGGATTTTGTAAATGAGCACCACGATCTCGTCTCTCAGCGTCACTCAGATCCGGTCACAATCAACGTCCTCGGTTGCTGCATGGTCGACGGAAGACGTGGCGTCGCTGACGACGCAGCAGATTGCTGCGCTGTCATCTGCCCAGATTGCCGCGCTCGACACGGAAGACGTCGATGTGATGAGCAGTCGTCAGCTCAACGCGATCTCGCAGTCCGCAATCGTTGGTCTGACGCTGGATCAGCTGGCAGTGCTCGACCAGGCCGATATCGAGAGCCTGAACAGCACGGCTGTCGGCAAACTCACGACCAAGCAGATCGCGGCCCTCTCGAGCGCGCAGGCGGCCGCTCTGACGGCCGCTCAGGTCGCGAACCTGACGGCTACGCAGCTTTCGGCAATGGGCTCCGAGGACATCGCGGGCTTCTCTACGGCCGATATGGCTGCCATCAGCAGCAGCGCAATCTCGGGGCTTTCCATCGAGGCTTTGGCCGTGCTGACTTCGCAACAGGTCGCCGCTCTGAGCACCGGCACGATCGGCCAGCTGACGACGAAGCAACTGGCGGCGCTCACCACGGCCCAGACAAACGCCTTGACCACGCAGCAATTGGGAGTGCTGACTGGAAAGCAGATCACCGCGCTCAAGACGGAGAACCTCTCCGAACTCTCGACGGCCCAGATCGCGGCGCTCAGCACAGCGGCGATCGCCAGCCTGTCCACGGCCCAGCTGGTTTCCCTGTCGACGGCGCAGGTTGATGCCTTGACCACGAGCCAGATCAAGGTGTTGAACGCCTCGCAGATCGCCGTGTTCGATGAAGACGATTTTGGTACCTTTACCACAGCCGAGATCGCCGCTCTTTCAAACAAGACGGTGCCGGGCATCACCACTGCGGTCTTCGCAAGCTTGAGCACAAGCCAGATTGCAGCCCTCGCGACAGCTTCGGTTGCAAGTCTGACGACGGCCCAGATGACCGCTTTGAGCACCACCCAGGTGGAAGCGTTCACCAGTGACCAGACGAAGGCGCTGACGTCTGCACAGGTTGCCGTCCTCTCAGCCGATGCGATTTCGACGTTTTCGACTGCGGACTTTGCAGCCCTCACCAATAAGGCCGTGACAGGCCTGTCGACGGATGTGGTCGCCACGCTCACTGCAAGCCAGATATCCGCGATGAACACCAGTGCCATCGCGGGGCTCTCCACGCGCCAGTTGGCCGTCTTTTCCACAGACCAGGTGGCCGCTCTGACGGAGACCCAGGTCAAAGCCATGAGCTCCCGTCAGATCGGCGGATTTACTACTGAAAACGTCACGGCTCTAAGCGCAGCACAGATTGCGGCAATCACCACGGCCGGCATCATAGGGCTGAACAGCACGTTGATCGGCGCACTTTCAACGCAGCAGGTCGAGGCTCTGACGTCGGCCCAGGTCAAGACCCTACGTTCCGATCAGCTTGCAGCCCTGAGCGCAGAGGATATTGCTACCTTCTCGACCGCGGACATCGCAGCGATCGTGAACAAGGCAGTGTCGGGGCTGTCGACGGATGCAATTGCGGCTTTGTCGACCGCTCAGATCGCCGCTTTGTCGACCTCGACGGTGTCAAGCCTAACCACTGACCAGATCAACGCCCTGTCCACCACACAGGTAGAGGCCTTTGGGACGACACAGGTCAAGGTTCTGACCGCAAAGCAGTTGGGTGCTCTCGGAACGGATGATATCGCGACCTTCTCCACGGGGGACATCGCGTCGCTGACGAGTGCTGCCGTCATCGGGTTGAACACCGAGCTTGTGGCTGCGCTCACCACCACGCAGATCGCTGCCCTCAGCACCGCTGCAATCACCAGCCTGACCACCACCCAGATCAGTGCATTGACGACCGAGCAGGTACCGGCTCTAGCAACCTCGCAGATCAAGCTCTTGAACTCCAAGCAGATCGCGGCCCTGAGTTCAGCAAACGTAGCCGCCCTGTCCACTGCTCAGATCGCAGCCCTGAGTGTGACCGCGGTCACCGGCTTGACCACTGAGCACATGGAGGTCCTGTCTTCCGCCCAGGTCGAGGCCCTGACCTCGGGCCAGATCAAGTCGCTGAGTTCGGCACAGATCTCCATGCTTGATAGCGGAGACCTCGCAACCTTTACGACGGCGGAGATCGCTGCGATCACCAACAAGGCCGTGTCCGGCATTTCGACCGAGATCATTGCGGCGCTGCCGACCACCCAGCTTGGTGCCCTTTCGACCTCTGCGATGGCGGCATTGACGACCAGCCAGGTCGAGGCCCTCGGGACCAATCAGCTGTCGATTTTGTCCACCAATCAGATCGCTGCGCTGACGGCCGCCCAGGTCGCCGCCATCAGTTCCGGCGCCCTCACCGTGCTGTCGACCGAGCAGGTCGCCTCGCTGAGCACGCTCGGCATCGGCGGCCTGACGTCGGAACAGGTTCAGGCCTTGTCCACCGCCCAGGTTCAGGCTTTGACGGAGAAACAGGTCAAGGCTCTGAAGTCTACGCAGATGGCGGCTCTCGGCACGGACGATCTCGCCACGTTCACGACGGCGGAGATCGCGGTCCTCACGAGTGATGCAATCTCCGGCCTGACGGAAGAGACAGTCCAGTCGCTGACCACCGCCCAGATCGCCGCCATCAGCACGGGCGCTATCGCCAAGCTGCCGGTTGATCTCGTTGAAGTCCTGACATCTGAGCAGGTGGCGGCGTTGACCACCAAGCAGATCGCGGCCCTCGGCTCGAAACAGGTCGCGGCCCTCAACACGACGAATATCGCGTCCCTGACGACCGCGCAGGTGCAAGCCTTGAGCGGTGCTGGCATCGCCGGGCTGACGACGACCCAGATTGTTGCGCTGAGCACCGCTCAGATGCAGGCTCTCACCACGACCCAGGTCGCGGCTCTGGGGTCCCTGCAGATCGAAGCGCTCGGCACCGAGGACCTCGCAGTCTTCTCGACGGGTGATATCGCCGCGCTGACCGCCGCTGCTGTTCCCGGGCTCTCCACCTCTCTCATCGCATCCCTCACGACCGGTCAGATCGCGGCCTTGAGCACAACGGCCTTTGCCACCTTCAGCACTGCTCAGGTGGCGGCTCTTGGGTCGGATCAGATTGGTGTGCTCACCAGCAAGCAGATGGCCGCCCTGACCTCAACACAGATTGGCGCCCTGACGACGGAGACGATCGGCGGGCTTTCCACGCTCCAGGTTGCGTCACTTAACACCGTGACGCTCGCTGCGTTGACGACGGCGCAGATCGCGGCACTGACGACGGCGCAGGCGGAAGCCCTGACCACGGTCCAGGTCGCCGCTCTGACCGCTTCGCAACTCTCCGTCCTCACGGCCGATCATCTCGCGACGTTCGCGACCAAGGATATCGCTGCCATCGGATCGGTCGCGATTGGGGGTCTAACGACCGACGTCATCGCCACACTGTCGACCGCCCAGGTGGCGGCCTTGAATGCATCAGCAATCACGGGCCTATCCACCAAGCAGATCGACGCTTTCAGCACGGCTCAGGTCGAGGCCCTCGGGACGGCGCAGGTTGCGGCACTCAGTTCAACCCAGTTGGCGGTATTGGGCTCTGACGACATCGCCACCTTCGCTACCAAGGATGTGGCTGCAATCAGCGCTGCGGCCATTTCTGGCCTCACGACTGAGGCTATCAGTGCATTGTCTTCGGCCCAGATGGCCGCCCTGACCATGGCCGGTGTCGCCGGCATGAGCACCAAGCAGGTGGCAACGCTTTCCTCTGGCCAGTTCGCGGCCATGAGCACCACCCAGATTTCAGCGCTCTCCTCGGCTCAGATCGGTGCAATTGCCACAAGCACGCTTGTGACGCTATCGACCAATCAGGTTGCGGCCCTGGGCGTGGGCACAGTACCTGGCCTGACCTCCAGCCAGATCGATGCGTTGAACGCAGCCCAGGTCGAAGCTCTGACCGCCAATCAGGTGGCCGCGCTGACCTCGTCCCAATTGGCGATGCTGACCACGGCTGATATTGCGACTTTCTCGACTGCGGACATCGCCGCTATCGGGTCGGCGGCGATCGGTGGTCTCTCGACAGCTGTCATTGCGTCTCTCTCGACCGCGCAGGTTGCCGCCCTGAAAACAGCAGGCATCCCCGGCTTGCGCACGCAGCAGGTCGCCGCGTTGACCACGGCGCAGGTTGCAGTGCTCGGGACCCTGCAGATTGCAGCACTGTCTTCCGCGCAGGTTGCGGTTCTCAGCACGGACGAGATCGCGTTACTGTCCACTGCCCAGGTGAGCGCGCTGAGTGCAGACGGTATCAGCGGCCTTGGCACCGCACAGATCGTCGCCATGAGCACCGCTCAGGTGGAGGCACTGACACCAACCCAGGTGGCGGCACTCGCTTCCAAACAGATTGCGGCACTCGGCACGGATGACATAGCCGTCTTCTCGACCGCTGATATCGCCTCGATAACTTCAAGTGCCGTCGTTGGCATGACCTCTGACCAGATCGCAGCGCTGTCGGCCGATCAACTTGCAGCCTTGAGTGCCGGCGGGGTCGGCGGCTTGTCGACGTCGCAGTTGAACGGGTTGACCCCGTCTCAGGTGGCGGAACTCACGACGGCCCAGATCGCGGCCCTGAATTCCAGCCAGGTCGCGGCCATCTCGACGTCCGGCATCGCTGCCTTCTCCACCACCCAGATCGCGGCAATCAGTGCCCAGGGGATTGCCGGTCTGTCGACGGCACTGATCAATGTATTGAGCACCGCTCAGGTGGAGGCCCTGAGCACGACCCAAGTCGCTGCCTTGAGTTCGCGTCAGATCGCTGCCCTCGGGACCGACGATCTCGCCACCTTCTCCACGGCGGATGTGGCTGCGATCAACACGGCGGCCGTCGCCGGCCTCGCGACCGGATCGATTGCAGCGCTTTCGGCCGATCAGGTCGCAGCACTGAACACTGCAGTGATCGCTGCTTTGTCGACGTCGCAGATCGCTGCCCTGACCGTCGGTCAAATCGATATCATGAAGACCAGCCAGATCGCGGCCCTGGGCTCCCGTCAGATTGCCGCTCTCGCGACGGATCGAGTGGCGATCCTCTCGGCAGATCAGATTGCCGCGATCAGCGCCGTTGGCGTGACTGGGCTTACCCAGACACAGATCCAGACGCTTGTTTCCGATCAGGTGGAGGCATTGACCCCCACGCAGGTCGCAGCATTCAGTTCCACACAGATCTCAGCGCTGGGTACTGAAGACTACAATGTCTTTTCCACTGCCGATCTCGCGGCCATCGCGTCGGGCTCGATTGCCGGGATACCGACCTCCGTGCTGGCAGCCTTGACTGGCGATCAGATTGCGGCTCTCAGCGCTAGCGGGGTCTCCGGACTGACGACCGGGCAGATCAATGCGCTGAGCACGGCGCAGATGGAGGCCTTCACGACAACCCAGGTTGCGGCGCTGACCACACGACAGATCGCCGCATTCGGGACCGATGACTTTGCCGCACTCACCACGGCACAGGTAGCGGTCCTGAGCACGGCCGTCGTGAATGCTCTGACGACGACACAGATCCTCGCCTTCAGTTCGGAGCAGGTCGAGGCGCTGACATCGGTTCAGGTGGGAGCTCTCACCTCCACCCAGATTGGCGTTCTCAGCACCGCCGCCCTCGACATGTTCTCAACGGCTGACATCGCTGCCATCAGTTCCACCGCGATCAAGGGGCTTTCCACCGGGACCATCGCATCCTTGTCGACGGAGCAGATCGCTTCTCTTGGCACAGCTGCGATCAGCGGACTGACGACGGACCAGATTGCCGCACTCAGTACAGTGCAGGTCGAGGCACTCACATCGCAACAGATTGCCGCTCTCGGTTCGAGGCAGGTCGCTGCCTTGGGCACGGACGATCTGGCAGTTTTGTCGACCGCCAAGATCGCAGCCCTGACCACCACGTCGATCGCCAACCTGACGACAAGCCAGATCGCGGCACTCAGTGTCGACCAGATTGAAGCTTTCTCTTCGTTGCAGGTGGCAGCCCTAACCTCAGCGCAGGTCGCGGTGCTCACGATCGACGCTATCGAGACCTTCTCGACGGCAGACATTGCTGCCATCAGTTCGGCCGCTATCGCGGGTCTATCGACCGGCATGATCGCTGCGTTTTCGACCAACCAGATTGCTGCGCTCGGAACCAGCGGCATTGCCGGCCTGTCGACCGCCCAGATCAATGCGATGAGCATCGATCAGATCGAAGCCCTCACCACCAAACAGGTGGCGGCACTCACGTCCCGCCAGATCGCAGTTCTCGGAACGGACGATCTGGACGTCTTCTCTTCGGAAGACATCGCGGCGATCAGTGCAGCCGGCATTGAAGGCCTCTCAACCACCATGATCGCCAGCCTGACGCCAGCGCAGGTGGGCGCTCTCAGCACGGGTGCGGTGGCAGCCCTCAGCACGAGCCAGCTGGCCACCCTGACATCTGAGCAGATCGATTCGCTGACAACGGCCCAGGTCAAGGCCTTGACCTCCAAGCAGATCGGGTCACTCACCACTGAAGACCTCGGATCCTTCTCGACCGCCCAGATCGCGGCCATCAGTGCGGCGGGCATGGCTGGGTTGACCAAGACCCAGATGGCAACTCTCAGCGTCGAACAGATCAGCGCGATCACGACGTCTCAAATCGGCGCTCTGACCTCGGATGCCCTTTCGGGCCTGAGTGCCGCCGATATCGAAGGCTTCTCGTCAGAAAAATTTGCCGCCATCAGCTCGTCGGGTATCGCCGGCCTGTCGACGGCATTCATTGCCGGGTTGAGCACCAGCGCCATCGCTGCACTCAGCACGGCAAGCGTCTCGGGTCTGTCCAGCGCGCAGATCGCCGTGCTGGGAGCCGACCAGATCGACGCCTTCTCGACCAGCCAGATTGCGGTCCTGAGTGCCGATGCCATGGCGGGCATTTCCACGCTGGGTATAGCGACGTTCTCGCAAACCGATCTCGCGGCCATCAGTGCCTCGGCGATCAAGGGTCTGTCCACGGCCGTCATCGCATCACTGTCCACGGGTGAGATCGCAGCTCTGTCCACCGCCCAGATCGCCGGCTTGAGCTACAATCAGGTCGATGCCATGAGCACGCTGCAGATTGGCGCCCTGACACTGGCACAGATCGGCGCCATGGGAGCAGTGCAGGCTGCAGGTCTCGGCACGGAAGATGTGGCGCTGATGTCGACGGATGCCATTGCAGCCTTGAGCAGCAGCGCCATCTCGGGCTTGCGGACGCAGGTGATCACGTCGCTAACGACCGCTCAGGCCGAGGCGCTCAAACCAGGCCAGGTCGCGGCTCTGAACTCTGCCCAGGTGGCGGCCCTTGAACTGGAGGACCTGGCAACCTTCTCGTCGTCGGATATCGCGGCCTTCAGTTCAAGCGGCATAGCCGGACTCTCGACAACCTACATCTCCCAGCTCTCAAGCACGCAGTTGGGCGCCCTGATGGATCATCAGATGGGCGTGATGAACTCCGACCAGGTGGCGGCGGTGATCGCGGCTTATCTCGGCTCCTGAACCGCCTGACATTCGGGCTGAATAGAAAAGGCCTCCCTGGCATTCGCCGGGGAGGCCTTGTTGTATCCATTCAGGCACCGCGCCTTCGCTCGAATGCGGTCGGCCAGGCAAAGCCTCAAACAGCGAGGACCGGCTCGAGATCACGCTCAAGAGCAACGCGTCCCTGTTTGAATTCTTCGTTGTAGAGACGATATTGAGGGCTGTTGTCACGCAGCGGCATCGGTGCCTGAACCGTGTAGGTAGAGGCAGCCTTGGGTGACAAGGCGGTCAGATTGGTGAGACGGACGGCTTGGCCGACGGTGAAGCGATGAACGGGCATGACTTTTCCTTGCACGGCTGGAACGAGATCCTTGGAGAAGGATCGCAAACGACGATCGGCTTTCGCTGACTGCCACTACTACAAGATGTAGGGTCTAAATTAAAAATTGCAATGAGACGATAGCACAAGAGTGCCGAAAACACGCTGAGGGGATACCCGGTCGCCTAGGCTCCGGACGCGGGATCGGCTACGAGTGCTGGGACAGATGAGGACGGAACGGATGGCCATCGCAGAACGCAACAGCAAGCCGCAGCTGAAGATTGCCTTCGTGCTGTCGCGCGCCTTCACGCTTTCGGCGTTTGGCTTGTTTATCGACACCATTCGCCTCGCCAGCGACGAGTTCGACCGCTCCGGGCGCGTCAAGGCCGACTGGCACGTCCTTGGCAGCACCCGCCACCTGATTACCTCGAGCTGCGGTGTTCAGGTGGCGCCCACCAGCGACTTCGTTGATCCCAGCCGGTTCGACTACATCGTGGTGGTCGGCGGACTGCTCGGCCAGCAGGCCGCCGTGGATGAGGAAACGATCCAGTTCCTGCGACGCGCCGATGCTCAGAAGGTGCCGCTTATCGGGCTTTGCACCGGCACCTTCATCCTAGCTGAGGCCGGATTGATGAAGGGCCACCAGAGCTGTGTCAGCTGGCTTCATTATCAGGCATTTCGCGAGAGATTTCCGGATCTCGATGTCCGTTCGGACCGGCTGTTCAATCTCGACCGCCGCCGCGGATCTTGCGCCGGCGGCAGCAGCTCCGCCGATCTCGCTGCCTTTATCGTGCGCCAGTATCTCGGCCATGACGCGGAGCGCAATGCGCTCGAGGTCCTGCAGATCGAGCGGGCCCGTTCGAACCGAGACATCCAGGTCCGCCGTCCCCTGACCATCGAGTGTGAAGATCCTCGGATCAAGGCCGTGCTGATCCTGATGGAGCAGACACTCGAAAGCGAACTGACCATCGACCAGCTGGCCCGCTCTGTCGGCCTGTCTCGACGTCAACTCGAACGGCTCTTTGCACAGGAACTGAAGGCATCGCCGGCACGCGTCTACATGCGGCTGCGCATGGAGCGGGCAAAGATGCTGGTCGCCCAGACCGATGCTTCTCTGATCGACATCGCCCTCCAGGTCGGATTCGAGAACACTTCGCACTTCAACCGGGTGTTCAAGAGCATCCATGGCAAGACGCCGGGTCAGATGCGCAATGCACTGCCGGCCTGATCAGGCGCATCGGCACCCGAAGCGAGAAGGAACAGGAAGCAAGATGGACATCAAACGCGCAGGCAGTCAGCCTTCCGGTAAGGGCCCGTCAGACTGGTTTACCGGAACGGTTCGGCTGGACCCGTTGTTTCCAGCTCGTGCGCCGGCAAGGGTGGCCGGCAATGCTGTGACCTTCGAACCCGGCGCCCGCACCGCCTGGCATACCCATCCGCTCGGCCAGATCCTGATCGTCACGGCAGGCCTCGGTCGCGTCCAGCGCGAAGGCGGGCCTGTCGAGGAGATCAGACCGGGCGACGTCGTCTGGTTCGAGCCGGGCGAAAAGCACTGGCATGGGGCAAGCCCGACGGTCGCCCTGACCCACATTGCCATTCAGGAGGCGCTGGATGGCAAGGCTGTGGACTGGCTGGACCATGTGAGCGACGACGACTACGCCGCCTGACCGCCCGCCCATTTTTCCAACCAGCGCTATGTGCCGTGGCTGGAGGAAGGTATTCGATCGCGCCGAAACGCAATCGAACTTCACTCCCGGTGGGACGTTGTCAGTTGGAAGGCTTTGACCTTCGTCTGGACGCAAACCCGAAAGGATCGGCATGATCACCGGAAGACAGATTGCAGCGGCGCGTGCGCTTCTGGGGTTAACCGCAGCTGACCTTGCCCGGCAAGTTGAATTGCCGCTCGCCACCGTCGAAGAGATGGAGGCAAGGGCCACTGCTTGTCCTGATGACAGGAGCGAGGTCGAAGTGCTTCGCACCGCGCTGGAAAAGGCGGGGATCACCTTCATAGATGAGCGCGTGACCAGCGCTGCCGGCGGACCCGGAGTTCGCCTCTCCGTCCCCCTTTCGACATCTCATGACACCGACGTGAGCGGGACCGTGCAGTATCCGGAAATGGCCAAGGACGGCCCCTTCGGCGCTGGCGGCTGACGATTGGACCGGGCTCCGAAACGGCACCCGGTTTAAAGAGACGCAGTCGGTGCGGCGGCCGCCTCTACCGGCTACGAAGCAGGATCGATCCGTAAAACACCACATATCCCAGGAATGCGACAATCCAGGCGATGCCTGCCACTGAAAGCAGGGCAGAAGCGTCTTTGGGCAGGACGGCCGCGCCGATGCGGGCGGAGGCCGCGATGATGGCAAACGCATAGATGAGCCAGGTCGTGGTCCAGGGGGCGTGGAGCGCGAGCCCGGTATGGCCGCGTGTCGCCCTGGTCATAACGGCAAGGATCATGATGCCGATGCCGCCCACCGTCCAGGCATGGATACCGGCGGACGCCAGGCTCGGATCATCGAGCAGCAGGGACGAACCTATAAGCAGGAAGCCGATGGGCAAGAAGAAATAGCCGAGATGCAGGATCCAGAGGAGAGGTTCGCTGAGGGTCTTCAACGGGCGCCAGCGGAACTGGCGCACGAGGTGGGCAGCACCGATTGCAATCATCAGCACACCGAGAGGCGTTGCGACGTTGAGGCCAGCGCGGGCTTGAATGACCCAGGCGAGTAGGGTGACCAGCGACAGAATGATCACCACAGCATCGAAGCGCGAGAAAGGTACCGGCAGCAGTCCGGGACGATTGGCCTTAAGCCAGTTTCCGGTGAAGGAGGGAATGATCCGCCCGGAGACGATGGACACCATCAGAACGATCGTCGCAACCGCGAGACGTGCGGAAATGAGGGTGTCGCCGAACTGCTCGAGCTCGATGAAGAAACACACTTGTGAAAGGCTAAGGAGAGCAAGAATGACGAGGATCTTGTAGTTACGGCGGTTGCCCGCGGCCGCGAGTTCCCGACCGATCATCAATGCGAAGGCAGGGAGGAAGAGGCACGCAATCGGCGCGGCGATGATGAGGCCGGTCGATCCCGACAGGGCAATCGAGGCCCGTCCGGCAAGCCAGAGCAGGAAGAGGCAGAGCAAGGGCCTCCCGGCAATCGCCGCGCGGCCCGTCCAGTTGGGCACCGCCGTCAGAAGAAACCCGGCAACCACGCCGGGCACGAAACCGAACAGCAGCTCATGCTGATGCCAGGCGAGAGGGGGCAGTGCGACCGGAAGATCGAGGAGACCGAGATACCACGGAATCCAGATCGCCACCACCAGTGCAGCGGCAACTGCACTGCCGGGAAAGAACAGGCGAAACCCACCGGAGAGCAAGGTCTCCGATACGGACCGAGGGGGGAGGCTGTGCATGGCAGTGCCCTTTCGAGGCGATATCCGGAGCCGAGGGCTCTGAAGCAAATGATGTTGGAGAAGGGTCAGGGATCTGCTGGGGGCAAAAAGGATTTTGGTGGTGCGGGTGAGCCCGTATCCGGCTCATGGCCGCCTGCCGCAGCGACAAGATTATCCAAAAGGATCTGCTCCGCTGCCACATGGCGCTGAAGATAGTCCTGGAACCGTGTCGTCATGCGCGCCACCGTATCGAGGCTCAGCCTGCAGCGACCGTCTGCGACAGCGTCGAGCGTCAGTTTGAGCTCATGGGCAGCCTTGCGATCGACGCCATGCTCCGCCTTGATCTGCGCAATCATCAGGGAACTGAAGCAGGAACCGGCTTGCTCCTCCAAGGTTGGATATAATGTCTCTTCTTCAAGCTTGTGAGCGGCATCGACGAGCGGTTCGAGCTGGGCAGCAATAGGCCTCGTGGAGGCAGGCACGATGGCATGCTTGAGATCTCTCGCGAGTTCTTCGAGTTCGAGACATAGTGCCAAAAGGGCGCGGTGGCGCTCTTCCATCATGGTCACCTGCATCCGGGACAGTTTTGGTGTGTGCAGCATGTCCGCCTCCTCACTGGCCGACGAACAGGACGACAGCGATCAGCCCCGAAGCCACGATCGCGGAGATCGTACCCGTTGGCTGAAGCACACCCATGCGATGGAGCATCAGGGCAAAACCCATGATGACAGGGGTGGCGACGATGAGCCCGATCTGTGCATCCGTCATGGCGGTCTTCCTTCCGTTTCGCATGCACTTTGCCCGGTCTTTCCGCAGCCTTCTTTGCGCTCCCACAAAGAGGAACAGGGATCGTCGCTCTAAAACGGACCCGACAAAGGGAGATGCGACGATGGCCTTGGAAACGAGCCTCGGAAACGAGACAAAGGATGACCAACTGCTGCTCTGGATCCTGGTGTGGAGCGAACTGATCGCGTTCGGAATACTGATCCTCGGCTTCCTCGTGGTCTCGACCTATCAGATTGAAGCATTCGACCTCGCCCGCTTGCATCTGAGGCCGGGGATTGCAGGGGCCAACACGCTGATCCTGTTGCTCAGCGGATATTTCGTCGCGCTCGCGGTACGGCATCGCGACGACCTCTCTGCCGTCAAGCGGCCACTGAGGCTCGCGGCTGCGCTTGGCCTCTGCTTCGTCGCCGTCAAGCTGTTCGAATATGGGGGCGAGCTGCGCTTCACCACGGATGCCACGCTCGGTTCCTTCTTTGAACTCTACTTCATGATCACTGGCTTCCATCTTTTCCACGTCTTCTTCGGCGCTCTCGCGCTGCTGCTCGTTGCCTGGCGTCCGGCGCACGAGAATGTGCGTCTTGTTGCAACGCTCTGGCACGTGATCGACCTTGTCTGGCTGGTCATCTTCCCGATCCTCTATCTGGCGTGAGGCCCTTCATGACCCGCAGACAACATGAAGAACTGGCCGGAACGCTGGCCATGCTGCTGACCTTTGCCGTGGGTGCCGCCGTCGTCGCAGCCCTTGCCGGCGGCACGGTCGTCCCTATTGGAGCCGTGCTCGTCATTGCTTTCGCCAAGGGCCGCCTGATCATCCTTGATTTTCTGGAATTGCGAGGTGGGCTCCACCCGATGCGGCTTGCCCTCATTGCTTGGCCAGCGCTTCTGCTGACGGCTGCCTTTGCCCGCTCGGTCGCGGTCGCTTTCGCGGGGTGATCTTCGCGCTCTTTGTCGGTGCGCAAAGAAGGCTTTTCGCCAAGCGCTAGAAACGGGACATCCCGTGATGCCGACACCGCAAAGAAGGTTGATCGCGGAGACCTCAACGACCGGCCATTCAAGCACCGGCAGACGGAAGGACAAAGGCATGGCAGAGCGCCTGACCAAGACCGGAGCGCGCAACGTCTTCTACGGCGGCTCCATATTCTTTTTTGCGATCTTCGTGGGGCTTACGGCCCACAGCCACTATTACATGCGCACCACCTCGACAAACGAGGCGACGCTCAGCGAAAGCGTCGAGCGCGGCAAACGTGTGTGGGAAAGAAACGCCTGCATCAACTGCCACACGCTGCTGGGTGAGGGCGCTTATTTCGCGCCTGAACTTGGCAATGTCTGGACCCGTTGGGGCGGCAAGGACGATCGCGACGGTGCGCGCGAGACGTTGCGCGCCTGGATGGCTGCACAGCCCTCAGGCGTCGAGGGGCGCCGGCAGATGCCCCAGTTCCACCTGACGGATGACGAGATCAACGATCTCGCCGATTTCCTCGAGTGGACCAGCACGATCAAGACCCAGAAGTGGCCGCCCAACGACGCCGGCTGAGCCTTTCGACCTCAAGGAGACATGACATGAAATATCAAACCCAGAAGGTCGCGATGCTGTATTTCTACGGCGCGCTCGGCCTCTTCCTCGCCCAGGTTCTGTTCGGCGTTCTGGCCGGCACGATCTACGTGCTGCCGAACACACTGTCCGAACTGCTTCCGTTCAACATCGTGCGCATGATCCACACGAATGCACTGATCGTGTGGCTGCTCATGGGCTTCATGGGCGCCACCTACTACCTGCTGCCGGAAGAAACGGAAACGGAGCTCTATAGCCCCAAACTGGCCATCGCCCAGTTCTGGATCTTTCTGATTGCGGCAGCCGTCGCGGTCGTCGGCTACCTATTCCACATCCACGAGGGTCGCGAATTCCTTGAACAGCCCTTCGCGATCAAGGTGGGCATCGTCATCGTTGCCCTGATGTTGTTGCTCAACGTCACCATGACCGTGCTCAAGGGTCGCAAGACCGTCGTCACCAACATCCTGATCTTCGGGCTCTGGGGCGTCGCGATCTTCTTCCTCTTCGCCTTCTACAATCCGGCCAATCTCGCACTCGACAAGATGTACTGGTGGTTTGTCGTCCACCTTTGGGTCGAAGGCGTATGGGAGCTGATCATGGCTTCGGTCCTCGCCTTCCTGATGATCAAGCTG
The DNA here is from genome assembly GCF_006443685.1 of Rhizobium glycinendophyticum. Lineage (NCBI taxonomy): Bacteria > Pseudomonadati > Pseudomonadota > Alphaproteobacteria > Hyphomicrobiales > Rhizobiaceae > Peteryoungia > Peteryoungia glycinendophytica. Next base: position 702,146 of record NZ_VFYP01000001.1, read on the forward strand.
AACGGCATCGACCGCGAAGTGGTCGAGAAGTGGCTCTATGTGATTGTCGGTCTGGCCCTGTTTTCCGGCATCCTCGGCACCGGCCACCATTATTACTGGATCGGCGCGCCCGGCTACTGGCAGTGGATTGGCTCGCTCTTCTCGACGCTGGAAGTGGCACCCTTCTTCACCATGGTCATCTTCACCTTCGTCATGACCTGGAAGGCCGGCCGCAAGCATCCGAACAAGGCTGCCCTTCTGTGGTCGCTGGGCTGCTCGGTCATGGCCTTCTTCGGCGCAGGCGTTTGGGGCTTCCTGCACACCCTGTCGTCGGTCAATTACTACACCCACGGGACACAGGTCACCGCCGCACATGGCCATCTCGCCTTCTTCGGCGCCTATGTCATGCTCAACCTTGCGGTCATGGCATATGCCATCCCCGAGTTGCGCGGACGCGAACCGTATAACCAGTGGCTGTCCATCGCTAGCTTCTGGATGATGTGCACCGCCATGTCGGTGATGACCTTCGCGCTCACCTTCGCCGGTGTCCTGCAGGTGCATCTGCAGCGGGTCCTGGGCGAAAGCTACATGGACGTCCAGGATCAGCTTTCCCTCTTCTACTGGGTTCGCCTCGGCTCGGGTGCCGTGGTGCTTGTCTCGGCACTGATGTTCGTCTGGGCGGTGCTGATGCCCGGCAAGGAGAAAGCCACCGCCTTCGGTGGCTACGTCGAGCCGGCCGAGTGAGGCCTATGCCCCGCCCGCTTGCCCGCCTTCTCGGTTGAGCCGGCGGGGCACATTCCGATAATCTAAGGATCAGAACCATGAACATCATTGCCCGCAATCTTCAGCCGGAGATCCCGGCCTATACTCCGCTCGGCAACGAGTGTGCTCTCTTCGAAACCGCCTGGACGCGGCAACTCCCGCTCCTTCTCAAAGGTCCGACCGGCTGCGGCAAAACCCGCTTTGTCAGCCATATGTCCGAGACGCTCGGCCTGCCGCTTACCACCGTCTCCTGCCATGACGACCTCGCCGCCGCCGACCTGACCGGCCGCTTCCTCTTGAAAGGTGGCGAGACGGTCTGGGTCGACGGACCGCTGACTCGGGCCGTTCGTGAAGGCGGCGTCTGCTATCTTGATGAGGTGGTGGAGGCGCGAAAGGACGTCGCCGTGGTGTTGCATCCACTGACCGACGATCGGCGCATCCTGCCGCTGGAGCGCACCGGCGAAGAACTGGAAGCTCCGCCCTCCTTCATGCTCGTCGTCTCCTACAATCCCGGCTACCAGAGCCTGCTCAAGGCGTTGAAACCCTCCACCCGCCAGCGTTTCGTCGCCATCGAATTCGACTTCCTGCCCAAGGCGCGCGAAATCGAAGTGGTCTCGGCTGAGAGCGGTTTGCCGGCAGCGAGTGTCGAACCCTTGGTTGAGTTCGCAAGGCGGCTGCGGGCGCTGAAAGGTCATGATCTGGAGGAGGGGGTCTCGACCCGTCTTCTCGTCTATTGCGCAAGCCTGATCGATGCCGGTCTTCCTCCGCGCGATGCGGTCCGGGCCGCAATGATCGAGCCGCTGACCGACGAGCCGGATGTCCGCGCCGCTCTTCTCGAACTGGCACAGGCGGTCATCCGCTAGGAGTGATGCGAGATGCTGGATTTTCTGGAACTCGAGGAGACGGTCGGGCGCGCCTGGCACAGGCTGGCCGGCGGCACCCAGACCTGGCCCCGCTACCCGCAATCTGCGGTCACGCTGGAGGAGATGCTGCCAACTCTCTCCGTCTGCTTTCGCGGCTTCGGCGGCGAAAGAACGGTGCAACTGGTGCCGGCGCGGGGAAAGACTTCGCAGCATCGCCTGAAACTGAGACAGCGCATGGGTCTGGGCGAGGAAAAGCTCGTCCATCCCGCCCGCGACGAGGCAAGCGTCATGCTGCCGCCCGTCCTCGATCTGATGCCGCAGCCGGGACTCAACCGCGATCTCTATGTCTGGCTCGCAGCGGCTATGGCCGTAATGCCACTCGAACCGGTGACGGAAATCGATCCGCTCCAGGCCGATCTGGAAATGCTGCAATCGGCGAAGCGTCTCGAAGCGGAGGTGCTGGCGGCCTTTCCCGGTTTGCGCGATCGCTACCGCGGGCTCTGCCTGGCGCTGCTTTCGGAACGACGGCGCGGATCGCTGCCCCGGGTGGAAGGGCAGATCGAGGATCTCATCATCGATCGCTTGCGCGCGGGCGCAGGTCTCGCACCGCTCTCGACGAACGAAGACTTTCCCGGCCGCGCACCGCCCGGCTATCTGCCGATGCTTCCGGTGCCGCTCTGGCCGCAGGCGGTCCCGCGTGAGGAATGGGCAGGGCGTGAGAACCAGGATCAGCCGATCGGGAGTGGCGAACGCGACGCACAAGGGGCCGGACGCCATGTGGCAACCCGCGAGAAGGATTCGGCGAGCAAAGGCGAGCGCAGCCCCTTCATCCTCAACCGCTTTGAAAAGATCCTCGCCATGGCCGAGATGGTCAATGTCGACAGACCTTCCGACGACAGCGACGATCACGATTCCTCAGCCGCCGACGAACTGGACGAAATGGTGCTGGGCGAGCGCAAGGGCAGGCCGTCAGCCAAATTCCGTTTCGACCTCGATCTCCCTCCGGAGGCGCTACGCCATTCCGCCCTCGAAGCCGACCTCACCTATCCGGAATGGGACTATCGACGCGGCATCTATCTGAAAGATTACTGCCGCGTCGTGACAGGTGTCGCTTCGGGGGAACATCCCTCCGGTGAGCCTTCAGAGGAGATGAAAGCGCTGGTTCGTCTTGTGCGACGTCAATTCGAGGCCATGCGGCCGCGCCACGAAATGCTCCGCGGGCAGATCGACGGGGCCGATCTCGATCTCGACGCCGTCGTGCGCAGCCGCACCGAACTGGTCGCCAGCGGCGAATGCTCCGACCGCATCCATTTGGCCAGTCGTCCGCAGGGACACGATCTGGCGATCACACTGCTGATCGACGTCTCGCTGTCGACGGATGCCTGGTTCAACGATCGCCGGGTGCTTGACGTCGAGAAGGAAGCGCTGCTGGTGCTGGCGGAAGGATTGGCTGCCTGTGGCGACACGCACTCCATCCTGAGCTTCACCTCACGCCGTCGGGATTGGGTGCGGGTCGAAACCGTGAAGGACTTCGACGAACCGATGAGCGCGCTGGTGCGTCACCGGATCGCTGCCCTGAAACCGGGCTATTACACGCGCATGGGCGCTGCGATCCGTCACGCGACGGCGAAGCTCGCCGGGCGGCCGAACCGAAAACACCTGCTTCTCGTGCTGACCGACGGCAAGCCGAACGATGTCGATCACTATGAGGGCCGCTTCGCCTTAGAAGACACCCGACGGGCGGTGACCGAGGCACGCCGAAGGGGCATCCATGTTTTCGGCGTCACCGTCGATCAGGACGCCAAAACCTATGTGCCGGCCGTTTTCGGTCATCATGGCTATGCCGTCGTGCCGGACATCCGCCGTCTGCCGGCCGCACTGCCGCAAATTTACCGCGCGCTCGTTCGCTGATCCGCGAGCGCGCCTCAGAGGACCCGGGTCGAGCGATCAGCCTGGGTCCTTACTTGCTCCACCAGTCCGTCCGTCCCTCTCTTTGTCGCAGCACAACGACGGCTTTGCCCACCTCGCTCAAGAGGGGCCGAGGCTGGTCAGCATTCTGCAAACTGGCCCATGATCTTTCGATAGGAACATCCCATGACCGATACTGCTACAGACAAGCTCCAACTCGACGTGCGCTCCATTCCTCACCCCGAACGCCATCCGCGCATTTTCGGGATGCTGAATTCGCTGCAGCCCGGCCAGGGCGTGACGTTGACCGTGGACCATGACCCGCTGCCGCTTTACTATCACCTGGGAATGCACTTTTCCGGCCTCTTCGGCTGGGACTATCTGGAGCGCGGCCCAGACATCTGGCAGGTCCGGATCACCCGTGAAAAGCACGAAGGCTGCAATTGCAATTGTGGCGGCAGTCATTGAAGAAGAACGGCGCGATGTGTTCTCATGTCGCACTGTGCATGTGCGGCTGGTGACCCGTCGGATCACTGGCCCGGGAGAGGGAAGTCAATGCCGCCACGTTTCAAGGACCTCGACGTTCGCCCGATCCTCAAAGAAGGCGGAGAGCCCTTTCCGGCCATCATGCAGGCGGTGCAGTCGCTTGAACCGGGCGAGGGCCTGCGCCTGCTGGCAACCTTTCGACCGACGCCGCTTCTCAGCGTCATGGCCCGGCGCGGTTATGACGCTGAGATGAACGAATTGCGTGACGGCGACTGGGAGGTGCTGTTTTCCCCGGCATCGCCGATTACGGCAAATGTTTCCGTCTCGCTTGGCGCCGAAGAAGCTGCTGGCTGGCCCGATCCCCTTTGGCAACTCGATCTGACCGGGCATGAACCGCCTGTGCCGATGGAGAAAGTCCTCTCGCGCATTGGGCTTATGGAGCCCGGCGAAGTTCTTTTTGCAGTCTTCTCCGATGAGCCGGTTTTTCTGATGCCGGAACTCGACAAGGAAGGCCATCAATGGGTCGGGAAGCCTGATGCGAGCGGATCGTGTTACCGAATGCTGATCCGGGTCGGCGGCGCCTGAACTGCATCTCTTCTATCAATTCGACATACAGGCTCACTTCGTCATTGGTGGCTGGCAAGAGCGACCCGGCGATTTTACATGCGGTCAAGCGGCGGACATGCCGAATTGGTCTGGGCTGTCTTGATCTACATCAACGGAAGACAAATTTATTCTTTTTGCTCAGACAGGTAAATCGCCAATTTTCATCGGAAGTTTGTCCTGAAACAAATAGAAAACGGCCTTTTCTCCTACAACGGAAAGCAACGAAGCGGCTGACGCTTCGCTCTTTCCAACGGAGTGACTGAGATGACCCACGGGCTTACACTGACAAGACGGACCATGTTGACCGGCGCTGCGATCGCCGGAGCTCTTGCGCCCGTGATCGCTTCCACCGTCGCCCACGCCGAAGGCGCGGCAATCAAGACAGACCCGGCCGCCGTTGCTGCCGATATCGCCAAGCTCGAACGCGTGAAGGTCGAGCTCGTCCGCCCGCCCTTCGTACATGCCCATACACAAAAGGCCGAGGGCGCACCGAAGGTTGTCGAATTCACGCTCACCATCCAGGAAAAGAAGATCGTCATCGACGATGCGGGGACAGAGGTCAACGCCATGACCTTCAACGGCTCAGTACCGGGACCCCTGATGGTCGTGCACCAGAACGACTATGTCGAACTGACGCTGATCAATCCGGAGACCAACACCCTGCAGCACAACATCGACTTCCACGCCGCCACAGGCGCGCTGGGTGGTGGTGCGCTGACCCTCGTCAACCCCGGCGAGAGGGCAGTCCTTCGCTTCAAGGCAACCAAGGCTGGCGTCTTTGTCTACCATTGCGCACCTCCCGGAATGGTACCGTGGCACGTCACTTCGGGCATGAATGGCGCGATCATGGTTCTGCCGCGGGATGGTCTGAAAGACCAGAAGGGCAATGAACTGGCCTACGACAAGATCTACTATGTCGGCGAGCAGGACTTCTATGTCCCAAAGGATGCAGACGGCAACTATAAGAAATACGAAAGTGCCGGCGATGCTTATGCGGACGTGCTCGAAGTGATGAATACGCTCACCCCGAGCCACATCGTCTTCAACGGTGCAGTCGGCGCCCTGACCGGCGACAATGCTATGACAGCTAAAGTCGGCGAGCGGGTCTTGATCATCCATTCGCAGGCCAATCGCGACACCCGGCCCCACCTGATCGGCGGCCATGGGGACTATGTCTGGGCAACCGGCAAATTCGCCAATCCGCCGGAGCTCGACCAGGAAACCTGGTTCATTCCGGGCGGGGCCGCAGGGGCTGCCTACTACACCTTCCACCAGCCGGGCATCTACGCCTATGTCAACCATAACCTGATCGAAGCCTTCGAGAAGGGCGCCGCAGCCCATTTCAAGGTCACCGGCGACTGGAACGACGATCTGATGACCGCCGTGGTCAAGCCTGACAGCTGATCGAACTGCGGGAGGACGCCTCGGATGAGGCGCCTCCCGCAAACCTGCTCTCGATGAGGATCGGTCCCATGCCCGCGTCGATGTCTCTTCCCCTGCCACACAAGCTGTCCGGCTCCCTGCTTTTTCCGCTTGCGCTGATCGTGGCGCTCTCGGTGGCCCTCGTGTGGCAGAGCGGCCTGTTGCACCTCGGTTCGCCGACACTGACCGAGCCAACCGCGATCACGATTGAACCCGGCACTTTCCTCTACCGCCAGCCCGGAGAATTTTATCGCGGCGGTTTCGCGGTCGATGGCCCGAAGGCAAAAGAGGCGGAGAGCGATCCGCTTACCATCATGAAGTACCAGGTTAGCACGCAGGACTATGATGCCTGCGTGGCGGAGGGCATCTGCGCTGCGCGGGAGGCGACGACCCCGACGCAGGCAGATATGCCGGTGACCGGCGTCAGCCATGACGACGCGATCACCTATGCCAGATGGCTGTCGGACAAGACGGGCTCATTCTGGCGCCTGCCGAGCGATCGTGAACTGGCCTTCGCGGCCGCTGAAGATTTCCCGGATGATGCCCTGGGTGTCGATGCCGACAGCGGCAACCCGGCGCTCCGCTGGCTCGCCGACTACGAGCGCGAAGCTGCTCGCAAGCGCTCGCGCGATCCGGACCCGCTGCCCTTCGGCAGCTTCGGCGAAAACCGGCACGGCCTCGCCGATTTCGCCGGCAATGTCTGGGAATGGACATCGACCTGCAATCGGCGTGTGGACTTCCTGACCTCAGGGGCTGCGCGCACGGAGGAGCGTTGCGGCGTCTATATCGCCGCCGGCAAACATCGCGCGCCTCTCAGTTCCTTCATCCGCGACCCCAAGGGCGGCGGATGTGCGGTCGGGGTGCCGCCGGATCATCTCGGCTTCCGTCTCGTCAAAGACACTCGCTGGTACGCGCCGTTGCTCTTTGCTCTTCACGCGCGTTGATGTAGCGTGCCCCCGCTTCGCGCAGCCTGCTGCTCGCGCGAGGTGGCCGTGTTTGACTTCGGCCAATGCGACAGACGCCTGGGCGAAGGAAAGCTCTTTTGAAACTCGACCGGACGATCATCAAATCGCTGCCTCTGTTCGATCGCATGACGGACGACGAACTCGACCGGCTGCTCGTGCCGGCCCAGTCCCGCCGCGTCGCCATTGGCGAGACGGTCTTTGAACAGGGGGAGCCGGCGCAGAACTTCTTCCTACTTCTTCATGGCCGGCTGAAGGTGACGCAGGTGACGGCGGATGGTCAGCAGATCATCGTGCGCATGGTCCATCCCGGCGACCTCTTCGGTTTCGCCAAGGCGCTTCAGCGGGCCGACTATCCGGGCACTGCCATCGCCGCCGTCGACAGCGTGACGCTGTGCTGGCCGACGGACCTCTGGCCAAACTTTGTCGAACACAATCCGCGCCTGGCCGTCAGCGCCATGGAAACGATCGGCCAGCGGCTGGAAGAGGCGCATGTCCGCATTCGCGAAATGTCGACCCAGGAAGTCGAGAGGCGCGTGGCACATACGGTTGTTCGTCTGGCGAAGAAGGCCGGGCGACCCGAGCCTGCGGGACTGCGCATCGATTTTCCTATCTCCCGGCAGGACATCGCGGAAATGACCGGAACCACCCTGCACACAGTGTCACGCATTTTCAGCGCCTGGGAAGGCAAAGGCCTGATCGAAGGCGGGCGGCAGAAGCTGCTGGTGAGAGACCTTGTCGCGCTTGAACATCTGGCGACCGCTGTTGTGGAGCGCAAAGGATGACCGCGAGGAAAACGTCTTCCGTCTGCCTAATTGATTTTGCGCAAAGAAGCCGTGTGTCGCTCGGCCTATGTCTCTGTCAACGGAACGCTGACGTTCCCGCTTCAAGGAGATAGACAATGACACGCCACTTTCCCAAGATCGCCGTTCTGGCTGCTCTCGCACTCTCCATTCCCGGGCTTGCTGCCGCTGCCGATTTCGAGGTCAAGCTGCTCAACAAGGGCACCGATGGCGCCATGGTCTTCGAACCCGCTGGTCTGAAGATCGCCCCCGGGGACACCGTCACCTTCACGCCGACCGACAAGGGTCACAATGCGGAATCCATCAAGGGCATGATCCCGGAGGGCGCTGCTGAGTTCAAGGGCAAGATGAGCGAGCAGATCAAGGTAACCTTCGATGTGCCCGGCCTCTACGGCGTCAAATGCGCTCCCCATGTCGGCATGGGCATGGTCGCCGCCATTCTTGTCGGCGACGCACCCGCCGCCAATCTTGACGCCTTCAACGCAGTGAAGCTGCCGAAGAAGGCCCGCGAGCGCATCGACGCGGCTGTCGCTGCAGCAAAGTGATCGAGGCAGCTTGACGCGTCCTTCAGCGTGACGAAAGCCGTAGGGGTCGAAAGATCCTCTGCGGCTTTCGCGTTCCCGGCGGTGATGCGCTTGATCTGTCTGTCGTGGATCGCCTTCCCCTCCCAGTCCTTGGCATAGGTGGGCGGCAGGCCAGCGAGGTGATTGTTAAGCTACACGATGATCATCTATAAGCAGCAGCGAGGTTGGGATAGGGCAGACCCTGTCTCGACAATCGACGAAGCGGTCATAAACGACGCGCACGGTAAGGAACCGACTCATGGCCTATCTCATCGTTTTCCTTGGAGCGGGCTTTGGCGGCGCCGCGCGCCATGCGGTTAATACAACCGCTGCCCGGATGCTGGGTTATGGCTTTCCCTTCGGAACGCTGACTGTGAACGTCATCGGCTCCATCATCATGGGCCTCCTGACCCAAGTCTTCGTCATGCGTACCGGATTGCCGCAGGAGTTGCGCCTGTTCCTGACCACCGGCGTGCTTGGCGGCTTCACCACCTTTTCCACCTTCTCGCTCGACGCCGTCACGCTCTGGGAACGCGGTCAATGGAGCCTCGCGGCCGGCTATGTCGCCTTCTCCGTGATCTTGTCCTTGGCGGGGCTTTTCCTCGGCCTTTCGCTCCTTCGTCTCACCGGTCAGGGGAGTTGAGCGAAGACCCACCGCGCAGGCGGAAGCCCCCCTCGGAAGATTAAGCCGCGGCGTCTGGCGACAAACTCACGCTCTTTCGGGCCCTTGCATATGATGCCGCTTTTGCACCCGCGACGTGGCCCGTCCCGGCCCTTCAACACAGGGATCGGCCCCGCCGCAGACGCTCCAGCCGAGAGGTGTCTCAGGCCGCAACAGCCGACCCAGACGCCTCGCCACGCGCCCTGTAACGGATGAGATCCTCGATCGAAATCAGCGGCAAATCGTGCTCTTTGCAGAAGACGATGAGGTCGGGTAGCCGTGCCATCGTGCCATCGTCGTTTGCCACTTCGCAGATCACGCCGGAGGGTTTCGCACCGATCAGCCGTGCGAGATCCACGGCAGCTTCCGTGTGTCCCGGGCGCCCCAGCACGCCGTCCGGATGCGCGCGCAACGGAAAGATATGGCCTGGCCGCGCGAAATCGTCAGGTGCCGCCGTCTCGTCCATCAGGGCCCTGACGGTGGCGGCGCGATCTGCCGCTGAAATCCCTGTCGTCGTTCCATGAATGTAGTCCACAGACACGGTGAAGGCCGTCTTCAGATATTCGGTGTTGTTCGGAACCATGAGCGGGATCCCGAGCGTATCCAGACGGTCTCCCTCCATTGCGATGCAGACCAGCCCGCGGGCATATTTCATCATGAATGCGATGGTTTCAGGCGTCACATGATCGGAGGCGACGATGATATCGCCCTCGTTCTCGCGGTTTTCGTCGTCCACGACTACAACCATGCCGCCTCGTGACAAGGCTTCCAGTGCAGTTTCAATTGTCGAAAGTGTCATTTCATTGCCTTTCAAGGGTTACCGCAGCAGCGGTCAAACCGCGACCTCTCGGCCGCCATCCAATCCCTTGGGCGAACACAGCACATACGCCTCCCCAATGCGGGGAACCGCACAGCCGATGCTCTCTTTCATCCGGACTCTAACCGTCGGCTCCGGCATCGCACCGGATCTGCTGCCTTTCACCGGAGTGAAAGCGCTCGCGGGCTCCCGGCAAAGCCGGATACCGCCGGTGGGGAATTTCGCCCCGCCCTGAGAACATGGATAAAGTAGGGGAGAAGCCTCCGCCTTTTCAAGCGCAAAGTGAGCAGATGCAGCAAAAACTGGATCGGTGTCGCGGATGCGCAGGCAAGGGTCGCACAGGCCAAAGGGAACGAGGGGCGCGACGCGGCGTAGATGTGTGAGACTTGGAATGGCAGGATCTCTGATCGCGTTCTTGTGCAGAGCCAACATGTCAGCTCGATTGGCCAATTGCGAAGGTCCGCGTTTCGCGTGCGCAGTTTTGGATGATCCTTTCGGCGACATTCGCTGCTTGAGTCGCAATCTCCGGTACACCCGTCAGCTCGCCGAAAGCCGGACGAGCGGGAGGGCCAACGACGAAAAGGCCGGTGTTGGGGGTGCCTGCCACGGTGAGTGCACGCCCCGCCGTGTCGCAGGCAACAAGGCCGAGGCCGAGTGGATCCGACTGGATGAAGCCGTCCCGCTGCATACCGAGCAGAAATCTCTGATGCTCGGCATAGGCCCGATGTTCGGGTCCCGTGGCGAGGAGTATGCGCCGACAGCGGACAAGGGCGTCTCCGGCGCTGCGACCGACCCCCGCAAGCAGGTCTTCACCGTCACGGGTGACGGAGGCGAGTTCACCCCGCTCCATGGTGACCCGGCCAGTGTCGAGGCCTTGTCGCAGGACGGCAACGGCCTGCGGCGGCATGCGGTAGCGGTGCACGTCGTACCACCGGCGGAGGCGTCTTAGAAACATCTGGCGTTCGCGCATGGGGAGCCCACGCCTCAGTTCCTGAGCATGCTGCCGCAGCGCATCGAAAACCGATCGCCAGGGAGTACCCTCCGTTTCAGCGTCTTTGATGGCGACACGCACTTGTTTGAGCAGCGTCTTTGAGCAGCGTCCTCGCAGAGGTCAGTTCGGCGTTGCGGAAGTCACCGAAGAGAGAAACGCCCCCGCCGGCATGGGCCCGCGGCAGCAGGCCGGATCGTGAGAGAAGGGTGACCTTGCCCTCATGGCCGAGCGCCTGCAGTCGGGCAAGTGCATCGAGAGCGGTTAGGCCGGAACCCAGAACCAGGATCGCGTCGGTTTTGCGGATGCCATCGAAGGCATCCGGGGTAAAGACATTCCTTACCTGCGTAGCCGTTCCGGCAGATCGCCGACGGGAACAACTTCACGATCCGCCAGCTTTGCCAATGTGTCGCCTCGGCGCGCGGTCACTTCACCATCGTCGGAACGCCCGTGCAGATCGCCGATACGCTTCAACAATGGTTCGAAAATGAAGCGGCGGACGGTTTCAACATTCTGCCGCCGTGGCTGCCGACGGGGCTCGATGATTTTGTAGATCTCCCTTTTGGGCGGACGACACGCCCATCAATGGCTCACTCTCTAAATCTGGCGTGAAAATTGCTTCCTCTGAAGGGCAGTCAGCTGGAGATTTCATTGTCGGTTCACGAACCCAATCATGATCGGACATCGTGCCAACGCTCATGCCGAGGCATGCGGCGGCTCTCGCTGCCCACAGCCGCTAGCATGGTGTGACGATGGGCAAGACCGCCACCGACCTCACGATCCTCGTGATTGACGAAAATGCCATTCGTGCCTCGATCATCGAGGAAGGTCTGAACGAGGCCGGCCACGTCAATGTCCGGGTCATCCATGAAATGCAGGGTGTGGCGCGGCTGATCGAGACCATGGATCCCGACGTCATCATCATCGATATCGAGAATCCCAACCGTGACATGATGGAGCATATGTTCCAGCTCACCCGGATGATCTCGCGCCCGATCGCCATGTTCGTCGACAGATCCGACACCGCCGCCATCGAGGCTGCAGTGGATGCGGGCGTGTCGGCCTATGTGGTCGATGGCCTGAAAAAGGAGCGCATCAAGCCGATCCTCGACATGGCCGTGAGCCGCTTCAACGCCTTCAGTCGCCTCCAGCGCGAATTGTTGGAGGCGCGGAATGCGCTTGAGGAACGCAAGGTCATCGAGCGCGCCAAGGGCATATTGATGAAGATGCGTGGCTTGAGCGAGGAGCAGGCGTTTGCCCTGCTTCGCCAGACGGCCATGAACGAAAAGAAGAAGCTGGCCGACATCGCGCAAAGCGTTGTCACGGCTGCAGGACTGCTGCTGTGAGGGCGGCATCGATCGGAGAATGCCGGTGATTGACATGGTGTCCACGCAATCGGGTCGCAATGCCGTCTACGCGCCAGCGCGCGTGCGGGGCAGGGAACAGAGGACGCTGCGGACGGGCTATATCCCGCTGATGGATGCCTCGATCCTCATCGTTGCAGCAGAACTCGGCTTTGCTGAAAGCGAGGGGCTGCGTCTCGAACTGGTACGCGATGTCACTTGGGCCAACGTGCGGGACCGCCTCGCATTCCGCCAGTTCGACATAGCGCACATGCTCTCCCCGATGCCGGTTGCCTCCATGCTCGGGCTGGGCTCAAACCCTTCGCCAACCATTGCACCCTTCTCGCTGGGCCGCGGTGGCAATGCCATCACGCTCTCGGCGCGCATCTTTGAGCGGATGAAGTCACTGACCGGCCTCAGCGATGATGCAGACGCGCTTGCCAATGCGCAGGCGCTGGCGGCCCTTCTCGCCGACATGCGCGCGCGCGGCGAGACGGTACCCACTCTGGGCATGACCTATCCGTTCTCGTCACACAACTATGAGTTCCGCTACTGGCTTGCCGCCGGCGGCATTGATCCGGACCGCGACGTGAAGCTCGTCGTGGTGCCGCCCCCGCTGACATCCGATGCCTTGGCGGCCGGAGCAATCGACGGCTTCTGCGTCGGTGCGCCGTGGAACATGATCGCCTCCGAGCGCGGAACAGGCCGCATCGTCGCCGCCAAGCAGGATATCTGGCCGCTTGCACCGGAGAAGGTTCTTGGCATGCGTCCCGACTGGGCCGACGCCAATGCCGATACGGTGTCGCGCCTCATCGTCGCGCTAGACCGGGCAGCCCGCTGGTGCGACGATCCCGGAAATCACAATGAACTTGCAGAGATCCTGAGCGCACCCGACTATATTGCCGCGCCGACGGGCATCATCCGGCGTGTGCTGAGCGGAGAATTTAGTCTCGATGCGCAGGGCACCAAGCGGATCGTCCCCGACTACTTCCTCTTCCATCGCGGGGCGGCCAACCATCCCCGGCTCGATCAGGCCACTTGGATCTATAGCCAGATGATCCGCTGGGGACAGGTCGGTTTCAGTCCAGAAGGCATGGCGCTGGCCAGAAGTGCATTCCGCCCCGACCTTTACCGGACCGCGCTCGGTGCGGATGCAGCCATACCAGATGAGACGAACGAAAAGGGGTCGGCTGGCTATGCCGGCTTCATGGATGGCGGGCTCTTTGACCCCGAGGATATAGCGGCCTATGTCGCACGTTTCCCGGTCAGATCGGCTGCGGCAAGCACCGGTTCGAGCGAAACATGATCCGCTGCGATGCACAAAGCTGAGGCATTTGCACCGATCAGTAGGTCGGTGAACGTGCAGTTTCTCAAATAAGCCATTGGCAGGAATTGATGCAGCCCCTGTGAAGAACGCTTGAATTACGCGAACTTAACCCAAGCCAGATCAAACTGGCACGCTCCTTGCTTCACATTTCACGTCCGCGATCAACGGCGATCGCAGGACGGATGAGCGCCGCATCAGGCGCAGATAACCATCAGACAATGACGTCGCAGGCTTCTTGCTGTCCGGCTCCTCCCGCCAGGACCTCGCAGGATAGCACGCGGCGTTTTTTCGTTTTTCCGGATCTCCGTCATCAGACATAGAGGGGCACACGCTATGACCAAGACCAAGGCAACGAGCATCGGTCGCCGCCAGATTCTTAAACTCGGTTCTGCCGCCGCACTTGCGAGTGCTGCGCGGTTGGCTTTTCCATCCGGCGCATTCGCCGCGACCGCTGGCCCGGAAGTCACCGGCGTCAAGCTGGGCTTCATCGCACTCACCGATGCCGCACCACTCATCATCGCCAAGGAGAAGGGCCTCTTCGAAAAACATGGGCTTCCCGATGTCGAAGTGCTGAAGCAGGCATCCTGGGGTGCCACCCGCGACAATCTCGTGCTCGGTGGCGAAGCGAATGGCATCGACGGCGCCCATATCCTGACCCCGATGCCTTATCTGATCTCGACCGGCAAGGTGACGCAGAACAATGTGCCGGTACCGATGTCGATCGTCGCCCGCCTCAATCTCGACAGCCAGGGCATTTCGGTCGCCAAGGAATATGCCGGGACCGGCGTACAGCTCGATGCCTCCAAGCTGAAGGAAGCCTTTGCCGCCAAGAAGGCTGCGGGCGGAGAGATCAAGGTCGCGATGACTTTCCCCGGCGGCACCCACGATCTCTGGATCCGCTACTGGCTGGCCGCCGGCGGTATCGATCCGGACAAGGACGTCTCCACCATCGTCGTGCCGCCGCCGCAGATGGTCGCCAATATGAAGGTCGGCAATATGGACGCCTTCTGTGTCGGCGAACCCTGGAACGAGCAGCTCGTCAACCAGGGCATCGGCTTCACCGCCTGCACAACCGGCGAACTGTGGAAGGGCCACCCGGAAAAGGCACTCGGCCTGCGCACCGAGTGGATCGAGAAGAACCCGAACGCCGCCAAGGCGCTGATGATGGCCGTCATGGAAGCCCAGATCTGGGCCGACAGCATGGATAACAAGGAAGAGATGTCGGCGATCCTCGGCAAGCGCCAATGGTTCAACGTCCCGCCGAAGGATGTCGCCGGCCGCCTCAAGGGCACGATCAACTACGGCACTGGCCGTCTCGTGGAAAACACCGGGCTCGAAATGAAGTTCTGGAAGGACCACGCCTCCTATCCGTTCAAGAGCCACGACGCCTGGTTCCTCACCGAGAACATCCGCTGGGGCAAGTTCTCACCCGATACCGACATCAAGGCGCTGGTCGACAAGGTCAACCGCGAGGACATCTGGCGTGCCGCAGCCGCGGATCTCGGCATCGCCGCCGCCGATATCCCGGCCTCGAGCTCGCGCGGCCCTGAAACCTTCTTCGACGGCAAGGTCTTCGATCCGGAAAACCCGAAGGCCTATCTCGACAGCCTGACGATCAAGGCCGGGGCGTGACTTCCCTTCTCCCCGGCGGGGAGAAGGTGGCCCGTTAGGGCCGGATGAGGGGGAGCGAAGCTCGCGCACGTCGTGCACTTGGCCCCCTCATCGCCTCGCATTCGCTCGGCACTTCTCCCCGCTGGGGAGAAGAGGAAAGCGGATCCGCTCGCACCGACAGATTTCGTCCGACGACCATTAACTTTTGAGGACCACACCATGACCGCAACAGCCCGCAAGGCAGACCAGATGGCGACGCCGGCAGCGTTGGCCCACAAGGCCTCTGACAAAGGCGCAACCGTCGTAATGATGGCACAGCGCCCCACCCGCAGGTTCAACATGCAGCGCGCCGTGGCGGCCGTCTGTCGCAACGTCCTGCCGCCGCTTGTGGTGCTGATTGCGTTGCTGGCCATCTGGCAGATCGCCTGTTCAAACCCCGGCGCAACCCTGCCGCCGCCGTCGCAGGTCTGGAGCGACAGCTATGATCTGATCGCCTTTCCGTTCTTCGACTATGGCTCGCAGGATATCGGTCTGGCCTGGCGGGTGCTGATCTCGCTGCAGCGCGTGGCAATCGGCTTTGGTCTCGCCGCCGTGGTCGGCGTTTTCCTCGGTGCCGTTGTCGGTCAATCGGTCTGGGCCATGCGCGGCCTCGATCCGATCTTCCAGATCCTGCGCACGGTCCCGCCGCTCGCCTGGCTGCCGCTGTCGCTCGCCGCATTCCAGAATTCAAATCCCTCGGCGATCTTCGTGATCTTCATCACCTCGATTTGGCCGGTGATCATCAACACCGCCGTCGGTGTGCGCAACATTCCCGACGACTATCGCAACATCGCCCGAGTGCTCCGTCTCAACCCGCTGGAATTTTTCGTCCGCATCATGGTGCCGGCCGCCGCTCCCTACATCTTCACCGGCCTTCGCATCGGGGTCGGCCTTTCCTGGCTTGCGATCGTTGCGGCAGAAATGCTGACCGGCGGCGTCGGCATCGGCTTCTTCATCTGGGATGCGTGGAATTCCTCGCGTCTCTCCGACATCATCGTGGCGCTCGCCTATATCGGCGTGACCGGCTTTGTCCTCGACAAGCTCGTCGCGCTCCTCGGCAACGTCATCACCCGCGGCACCGCGAAGAACTGAGGAGAGCGAGCATGAACGCCTATCTCAAGATCGACCATATCGACAAAAGCTTCGAACGTGGCGGCACGAAGACAGAGGTTTTGAAGGACGTCACACTCAACATCAACAAGGGAGAATTCGTCTCCATCATCGGCCATTCCGGCTGTGGCAAGTCCACACTCCTCAACCTGATCGCCGGCCTGACGCGGGTGTCCGCCGGCGCTGTTCTCCTCGAAAATGTCGAGGTCAATGAACCTGGTCCGGAACGCGCCGTCGTCTTCCAGAACCACTCGCTGCTTCCCTGGCTGACCGTCTACGAAAACGTCAATCTCGCCGTTTCCAAGGTCTTTGCCGGCAAGAAGACGAAGGCGGAAAAGCATGACTGGGTCATGCGCAATCTCGATCTCGTCCAGATGGCCCATGCGAAGGACAAGCGTCCGGCGGAAATCTCCGGTGGCATGAAGCAGCGTGTCGGCATCGCCCGGGCGCTCGCCATGGAGCCGAAGATCCTGCTGCTCGACGAGCCCTTCGGGGCATTGGACGCGCTCACCCGCGCCCACCTGCAGGATGCGGTGATGGAGATCCATTCCCGCCTCGGCAACACGATGATCATGATCACCCACGACGTCGACGAAGCGGTGCTTCTATCTGACCGGATCGTGATGATGACCAACGGCCCCGCCGCCCGCATCGGCGAAGTTCTCGACGTTCCGATCCCGCGGGTGCGCGACCGCATCGCGCTCGCCGCTGACCGCACCTACCTCAAATCCCGCGAAGCCGTGTTGAAGTTCCTTTACGAACGCCACCGCTTCGTTGAAGCCGCGGAGTAAAATCAATGGCTGAAAAACTCGTCATCATCGGCAACGGCATGGCGCCGGGGCGCATGCTGGAAGAATTGTTCGAAAAGGCGCCCGGCCAATTCGACGTCACCATTTTCAACGCCGAGCCGCGGGTCAACTACGACCGCATCATGCTCTCGCCGGTGCTCTCGGGCGAAAAATCCTATGACGACATCGTCATCCACAATGACGACTGGTACGCCACCCACGGCGTGACCCTCTACAAGGGCGCCAGAGTCACCGGGATCGACCGCCATACGAAGACGGTCACCTCGGCGAACGGCATCACGGTGCCCTATGACAAGCTCGTCATCGCGACAGGCTCGCTGCCCTTCATCATCCCGGTGCCGGGTCATCAATTGCCAGGCGTTCTGCCCTATCGCGATCTCGATGATGTCGACGCCATGTTGAAGATCGCGGAAGGCAAGGGGAGGGCGATCGTCATCGGCGCCGGCCTGCTCGGTCTTGAGGCAGCTTACGGATTGAAGCGGCAGGGCATGGACGTCACGGTCATCCACCTGATGCCGACCATCATGGAGCGCCAGCTCGATCCCGCCGCCGCCTACCTCCTCGAAAAGGCACTCACAGAACGCGGCATCGAGATCATCACCAAGGCCAACACCAAACAGATCCTCGGCACCGAGAAGGTCGAGGGCATCGAGCTGGAAGATGGCCGCGTGATAGCAGGCGACATGGTGATCATGGCCGTCGGCATCCGCCCGGCATCCAGCCTCGCCAAGGAGGCGGGGATCGCCGTCAACCGCGGCATCGTCGTCGACGACGGCATGATGACCTCTGACCCGAACATCTTTGCGCTTGGCGAATGTGCCGAACATCGCGGCACCTGTTACGGCCTGGTGGCGCCGCTCTATGAAGCGGCCCGCGTTCTTGCCGATCGGCTGACTGGTGGCACCAGCGAATATCATGGCTCCGTCGTCAATACGAAGCTCAAGGTCACCGGCATCAATCTCTTCTCCGCCGGCGACTTCGCCGAAGCGCCGGACCGCGAGGAAATCGTGCTGCGCGATGCCTCGGCCGGCATCTACAAGCGCCTTGTGCTGAAGGACAATAAGATCCTTGGCGCCGTGCTCTATGGCGAAACGGGCGATGGTTCCTGGTTCTTCGACCTGATGAAGCGCGGAACCGATATCTCCGAGATGCGTGATACCCTGATCTTCGGCCAGTCCTACCAGGGGGGCACCCCGCTGGACCCTATGGCGGCCGTTGCAGCCTTGCCGGATGATGCAGAAATCTGCGGCTGCAACGGCGTCTGCAAGGGCAAGATCACAGGCGCGATCACGGGGAAAGGCCTGACGACGCTCGACGGCGTGCGGGCCCACACGAAAGCGTCTGCCTCCTGCGGCAACTGCACTGGCTTGGTCGAGCAGCTGATGGTCCTGACCTTGGGCGACGCCTACAATCCCGCAGCCGTCACACCGATGTGCACCTGCACCGAACTCGGTCATGACGATGTCCGCCGGCTGATCAAGGCCAAGGGCTTGAAGACCATTCCCGCCGTCATGCAGGAGCTGGAATGGAAGACCTCTTGCGGCTGTGCCAAATGCCGCCCGGCGCTGAACTACTATCTCGTCGCGGACTGGCCCGACGAATATGCCGACGATTACCAGTCGCGCTTCATTAACGAGCGTGTGCACGCCAATATCCAGAAAGACGGGACCTATTCCGTTGTCCCCCGCATGTGGGGCGGCGTCACCAATGCGGCCGAACTGCGTGCCATCGCCGATGTCGTCGACAAGTTCGAAATCCCAATGGTCAAGGTCACCGGTGGCCAGCGCATCGATCTGCTCGGCATCGAGAAGGAAGACTTGCCCGCCGTCTGGGCCGATCTTGGCAAGGCCGGCTTTGTGTCAGGTCAGGCTTACGCAAAGGGTCTCAGAACCGTGAAGACCTGCGTCGGGTCTGACTGGTGCCGCTTCGGCACACAGGATTCGACCGGGCTCGGCATCCGCATCGAGAAATTCATGTGGGGTTCCTGGACGCCGGCCAAGCTGAAGCTTGCCGTCTCGGGCTGTCCACGCAACTGCGCCGAAGCGACCTGCAAGGATATCGGCGTGATCTGCGTTGATAGTGGCTTCGAGATCCACTTCGCCGGTGCCGCCGGCCTCGACATCAAGGGCACGGATGTTCTGGGTCTCGTCAAGACCGAGGATGAGGCGCTGGAGCATATCGTGGCGCTCACCCAGATGTATCGCGAGCAGGGTCGCTATCTTGAGCGCATCTACAAATGGGCCAAACGCGTCGGCCATGACGAGATCCGTCGCCAGATCATGGAGGATGCCGACAAGCGCCGCGCCTATTTCGACCGCTTCGTCTTCAGCCAGAAATTCGCCCAGGTCGACCCCTGGTCGGAACGCGTCTCCGGCAAGGACAAGCACGAGTTCAAGCCCATGGCGACCGTCGGATTTTCGGCGGCGGCGGAGTGACTACCTCCCCCTTGAGGGGGGAGGTCGCGCGGAACGCGCGGGTGGGGGTGATCCGCGTCGCGCGCCGAGTGTTCACCCCACCCCGGACCTGCGGTCCGACCCTCCCCCTCGAGGGGAGGGTGAACATCCGCAAGCGCTGAACAACAAGGAGACTACCCATGAACTGGATTGCAATCGGTGCCCTCGACGACATCCCGCTGCGGGGCGCGCGCTGCGTGAAGACCCCCCAAGGGAAGATCGGCGTGTTCCGCACTGCCGACAACGAGGTCTTCGCCATCGAGGATCACTGCCCTCACAAGGGCGGTCCGCTCACCCAAGGCATCGTGCATGGCAAGGCCGTGACCTGCCCGCTGCACAACTGGGTCATCTCGCTGGAAACCGGCGAGGCGCTGGGTGCCGACGAAGGAGAGGTCAAGACGATCCCGGTCCGCAATATCGACGGTCAACTCTCCATCATGCTCGAAAGCATGCTGGTCGCGGCCGAGTAAGCGGGATGATCAGCGCTCGGAGCTACAGCCATGCCCTGTGAAACCAGAACGACCTGCCCCTATTGCGGCGTTGGCTGCGGCGTGATCGCCACCGTCGAAGATGAGGGCAAAGTCAGTGTCCGGGGTGACCCCGATCATCCCGCCAATTACGGCAGGCTCTGCTCCAAGGGCTCGGCGCTTGCCGAGACGCTGGGTCTCGACGGCCGCGCGCTCTATCCGGAGATCCTGGGCGAGCGCACCACCTGGGACACCGCGCTCGACATGGTGGCTCGCACCTTCACGCAGACCATCGCCGCCCACGGTCCGGACTCGGTCGCCTTCTATGTCTCCGGGCAATTGCTGACTGAGGATTACTACGTCGCCAACAAGCTGATGAAAGGCTTCATCGGCTCTGCCAACATCGACACCAATTCGCGCCTGTGCATGGCCTCGTCCGTCGCCGGCCATCGCCGTGCCTTCGGTGCCGACACCGTGCCCGCCTGCTACGAAGACCTCGAGCTTGCCGACCTCGTGGTGCTTGTCGGCTCCAACATGGCCTGGTGTCATCCGGTCCTCTATCAGCGGCTCGCCGCGGCCAAGGCTCAGCGTCCGGCCATGAAGGTGGTGGTGATCGATCCGCGCCGGACCGCTACCTGCGACATCGCCGACCTGCATCTGGCCGTCCGTGCCGATGGCGACGTCGCTTTGTTCAACGGCCTACTCGCCCATCTCGCCGAAAGCGGCGCGATCGACGAAAACTATGTCGCCAGGCATACCGCAGGCTTTGCCGAAGCTCTGCTTGCAGCCTCACACGGCAGTCTGGCGGACCTTTCCGAGGCAACCGGCATCTCCGGCATGCTGATCCGCCAGTTCTTCCGCCTCTTCGCTCAGACGGAAAAAGTGGTCACCTGCTACAGCCAGGGCGTCAACCAGTCCTCCGTCGGCACAGACAAGGTCAATGCCATCCTCAATTGTCACCTGGGAACGGGGCGGATCGGCCGCCCCGGCATGGGGCCTCTGTCGCTGACCGGCCAGCCCAACGCCATGGGTGGGCGAGAGGTCGGCGGTCTAGCCAATATGCTCGCGGCCCACATGGCGATCGAAAATCCGGTTCATCGTGGTCGGGTGCAACGTTTCTGGAACGCCCCGATGATGGCGGACACACCCGGCCTGAAGGCGGTGGACATGTTCAAGGCGCTGGCTGACGGACGCCTCAAGGCAATCTGGATCGTGTCGACCAATCCAGTCGTCTCCATGCCCGATGCCGATGCGGTCAAGGCAGCACTGGCAGCCTGTCCCTTTGTGGTCGTTTCGGACATACAAAAGGACACCGACACCGCCCGTCTCGCTCATGTGCTGCTTCCCGCGACCGCGTGGGGCGAAAAATCGGGTACGGTCACCAACTCCGAACGGCGCATCTCCCGCCAGAGACCTTTCTTATCCGCCCCGGACGAAGCACGTGCCGATTGGTGGCAATTTGCGGAGGTGGCCAAGCGCATGGGATTCCGTCCCCATTTCGACTACTCCGGCCCCGCTGCCATCTATGCCGAACACGCGGCTCTTTCCGCTTTCGAAAACGACGGCGAACGCGATTTCGATATCGGCGCCCATGCCGGCATCGATGACCATGCCTATGAAGACCTTCTGCCGTTCCAGTGGCCTCTTTCTCAGACCGGAGCATCGCAAGCCCGCTTTTTCGCCGAGGGGGGCTTCTTCACCGCCGATCGCAAGGCACGCCTCGTGCCCGTCGCGACACCCGTCATGCAGAGGCCGGATCCGAGATTTCCCTTCACCCAGAACACTGGCCGTATCCGCGACCACTGGCACACGATGACACGCACGGGAAAGAGTGCGCGGCTATCCGCGCATTTCGCTGAGCCCTTCTGCGAGATCCATCCGTCGGATGCGAACAAGGCCGGTATCGGCGATGCTGATCTGGTGCGCATCGACGGTGAAAACGGGCGATCGATCATCGTGCGCGCGCTTTTGACCGAACGGCAGATGCGTGGCGCGCTCTTCGTTCCCATGCACTGGACGGGGGAGACGGCGCCAAGTGCCCGCGTTGATACCCTTGTCAGTCCCGTCGCCGATCCGATTTCGGGCCAGCCGGCCTTGAAGATGGCGCGTGTTGCGGTCTCCCGCTACGTGCCTCAGGTGCATGGCTTCCTGATCACGACAGCGCGCCCTCGCGACCTACCCTTCGCCTATTGGGCGATTGCACGAACAGAGGCGGGCTACCGGCTGGAATTTGCAGGCTCCCCACCTGCAGATGGCTGGGAAACCTGGTTGCGGCATAGCCTGCAGCGTGGGGAAGATCAGGAATTCTCTGGCTATGTCGATCGAAAGACAGGCGATCATCGCCTGCTCGCTTTCGATGGTGATCAGCTTCTGGTCGGTCTGTTCGTCTCGCCAGAGCCAGTCTTGGTGTCGCGGCAATGGGCGGCGGATCAACTGAAACAAAGCCATCCTGACCGGCAGGCGCGCTCCAGGCTCTTCGCCGGTCGCCCGGCTGCCGGCGCGCCTGACAAGGGTGCCATCGTCTGTTCCTGCTTTTCCGTCGGTATCAACGAAATCAGCGCCGCCGCCCATCGTGGCTGCCACTCGATCGAGACTATTGGCGCCGCCTTGAATGCCGGAACGAACTGCGGTTCCTGCCGCCCTGAAATCAGGAGGATCCTGGATGCGAACCAAGCCCTTGCCGCAGAGTGATGTTCAAGAACGCATCGCCCCGCTCGCCAAGCTTCCGGTGTTCTGGAACCTTGCCGGCAAGCGAGCGGTCATCGCAGGAGGATCGGATGGCGCCGCCTGGAAGGCGGAGCTTCTCCAAGCCTGCGGTGCCGAGGTCGAACTCTATTGCGAAACCGTTCATCTTGGTGAAACGATGAAGGCGCTCGTCGAACGGACGTCGATGATCCACCATACACACCCCTGGCATTGTGGCATCTTTGCAGGCGCATCGCTGGCCCTTGCCGATTGTGAAACCGATGACGAGGCGCGCGCCTTTTTCTGTGCCGCCCGTGCGGCAGGCGTCCCCGTTAACGTGATCGACAAGCCGGCCTACTGCCAGTTCCAGTTTGGCTCGATCGTCAATCGCTCGCCGGTCATCGTCTCGATCTCTACGGACGGTGCCGCCCCGATCCTTGCCCAGGCGATCCGCCAGCGGATCGAGACCCTCCTGCCAGCATCCCTGAAGCAATGGGCGACCCTTGCGCAGTCGCTCCGGGAAGTCGTCAATTGCCGCTTGGCGCCGGGCGCGGCACGACGGCTCTTTTGGGAGCGGTTTGTTTCCCGGAGCCTCTCAACGAACGAGCCCCCGACGGAAGAGGCGGCAGCCGGATTGCTGGCAACGGCAGAGCGGATTGCATCTGCCCCGCAACCGGGATCGGTTACCTTAGTCGGCGCAGGTCCAGGGGATGCCGAACTTCTGACACTGAAAGCCATGCGGGCGTTGCAGGCCGCCGATGTCATTCTCTTCGACGACCTCGTCTCACCGGACGTGCTGGAACTCGCCAGGCGCGAGGCGAAGCGCTTCCTCGTCGGCAAGCGAGGTGGCCGGGAGAGCTGCCGCCAGGATGACATCAATGACATGATGGTTCGGTTCGCCAAAGCCGGGAAGCGCGTGGTGAGACTCAAATCTGGAGATCCGATGATTTTTGGGCGGGCGGGCGAGGAGATTACCCGGCTCAAGAGCGAAGGAATTGTCGTGGATGTCGTCCCAGGCATCACCGCCGCTTCCGCCATGGCCGCCTCCCTCAAGACCTCGCTGACCAATCGTGACTATGCCCAACAGGTGCGTTTCGTCACCGGCCATTCCCGGCACCACGAACTGCCTCGAACCGTCGACTGGGCTTCGCTCGCCGCAACCAACCAAACCTCGATCTTCTATATGGGCGGCCGCATGGCCGGACAGATCGAGCAGCGCTTGAGGCAGCACGGCATGAAAGGCGATATGCCGGTGGTCGTGGTCTCCTCCGTCAGCCGACCGCAAGAGCGCCGCTGGGCCGGTCCGCTCAAGAGCCTCGCCGCAGCCATGCAGACTATGGGCGTTGACGACCCGGTCCTGATCGGTGTGGGTGAGGTGTTTGGTGGCATGGCAGAGAGCCAGTTTAGTCCATTGGAAACGGTGATGGATCAACGACAGTCAAACAGCAGCCCATCTTCGCTAGGCGCGATGACTTTCTCTGGTCGATAGCCGTGAAGTAACGGTTCGGAGTTCCTGGTCGAGACTCGGCAAGGACTATGGTTTCGCAGGTGGATATGGTCAGGCGGGTGCACATATGCCCGATGTCGGCATATCCTCCACCTGCACATCGCCCGGAACTGTGGCCTCATTCCCTCCTTCAATCGACGGCAACGGCCTGTCGCGTCTGAAACGGCCGCAGATCCGCGAGACGATCAGAGGCCCGAAAAGCATCTCAGATCCATGATGTCATCGGGTCTGCCCTGCGTGCGGCAGGGCTGATGAGATGATCGCGACCCAGCAAATTTTAGCAATCGTGGAACTTCATGGCTCGGGCCCTGTTGCTCTTCCAGTTGCTGCGAGGGCCGCTTGTGTCGCTCGCCCCAGATGGAAGGTGAAGTGTCATGAACAAGTTTTGGGCCCTATTTCTTGCATGTGCCACACCGATGGCACTCCTCGTGGTCACCCCCGCCGCGGCAGACGAGACAGCTTTTCTGAAATCGATGGAGGGAAGTTGGGGAGGCAGAGGTACGGTCAAAGTCCGAGCCAATTCTCCGACTATCAATGTAACCTGCCGTTTTCAGACGGACACCACAGCTCAGTCGCTTTCCCTGGACGGCAAGTGCACGAGCCTTGCTGTATTCTCGCGCAATATCAGCGCAGATCTCAAGGTGAAGGGCTCCAAATATACCGGGCGTTACGTCGGAGCAGGAACAGGTGTGGCTGGGCTTGGAGGACAAAGGGTGAATGACACGATCAACCTCGGCATCACCTGGGCAAAAGCGGTCAACGGTGACCGTCGCGCCCAGATGACAATCGAGAAAGTCGGGGCATCCGGCATGCGCCTTACGACTGTGGATACCGATCCGAGGACGGGCAAATCCATCGTCACAAGCCGCATCGATCTACGCCGCAGTTGATCCTCCAACGAAGTCTGGCCGACATCGATCCCCTCGACCTGAAGACCACTCTCGAGAAGGACAGGCTTTAGCCGCGCCGCGACATCGTCCACTATTCCGACATCCTCCGGCTGGTCAATCAGGCACGTCTGTTTGGCGATTCGCAGCGTGCCGTGGAAGGAGACGGGTCCTGCTGGACATCAACGGAGTGTATCAACGGGCATAGAGCGTCGGCGGACGATCATCGACGTGGCGCGCGTGGCGGTATCGCCCAATCGAACAACCTTTCCGCCGGGTCGGCTTCAATGCTATCAAGGAATGCAGCCAAGTGCCTCCAGCCATGTCGTCGGTTCATTGCCGATTGCAGAGGTTGGTCGCGGCAACCGGACTGGTATGGCTCAAGGACCAGAACTAGGCGCAACCGGAGCCGGTGACTTCGGTCGCATTCCTGATCCGCGACACCAGTGGCGTAAGGGAGATTTCAGGATCGATCCACCGGAAAACTTCCTTCGACGCCTTTTTGATCGGGCCGTCGAAGTCGCCGACCCCATGCGCTCTCTCAAAAGTTTCCTACCGGAGAAGCCGAACGGACGCGTCATAGTGATCGGCGCCGGCAAGGCGAGTGCGCGCATGGCCGAAGCGGTAGAAGCCGCCTGGGGACCTTGCGAAGGCCTCGTCATCACGCGCTACGGCTACGGCCGACCCTGTCGGGGGATCGAGATTGTTGAGGCAGCCCACCCCGTGCCGGATCACGCCGGCGTCGAGGCGACGACCCGAATGCTCTCGCTGGTCGGATCCGCCGGTGAAGGCGATTTCATCCTTGCGCTGATTTCCGGAGGTGCGTCGGCCTTGCTGGTTCAACCGGTGCCGGGGGTCTCTCTTGCTGAGAAACAGGCCGTCAATCATGCGCTGCTCTCCTCCGGCGCGCCGATTGACCGAATGAATACGGTGCGCAAGCACCTGAG
The DNA here is from genome assembly GCF_006443685.1 of Rhizobium glycinendophyticum. NCBI lineage: Bacteria > Pseudomonadati > Pseudomonadota > Alphaproteobacteria > Hyphomicrobiales > Rhizobiaceae > Peteryoungia > Peteryoungia glycinendophytica. The sequence continues at coordinate 728,151 of NZ_VFYP01000001.1, forward strand.
TCGGGTCAAGGGTGGACAATTGGCGGCCGCAGCCTGGCCGGCAGATATGCTTGCGCTGATGATCTCCGACGTACCGGGCGACGATCCGGCCTTCATAGGCTCCGGGCCGACGGTCGGCGATTCCTCGACGATCAAGGACGCTCTCGCCGTCATCGATCGGTGGAAGGTCGACGTGCCGACCTCGGTTCGCAGCGCTCTCTCCCGTCCGTCGGGTGTGGTGCGGCCAGATGATCCGCGCCTCTCTCGCGTGCGCAATGTCATCTACGCCGCACCCGGGCAGTCGCTAGAGGCCGCTGCGGTCCTCGGGCGGGAGGCCGGGTGCGATGTGCGCCTCCTCGGAGACGCGCTGGAAGGCGAAGCGCGGGAGGTCGCCGGGGCGCAGGCGAAAGAGGCCCTGGCTTTGCAGGGCGGAATGAAGGCGGGCGATCCACCGATCCTCCTTCTGTCGGGCGGAGAGCTGACGGTTACCCGTAGAGGCGATGGTATCGGTGGCCCCAATGCCGAATTCTGCCTCGCCCTTGCCCTGACGCTTGATGGCGCAGGAGGCATCCATGCTCTTGCCTGCGATACGGACGGCGTTGATGGGGCCGCCGAAGTCGCTGGCGCCATCATCGGCCCGACCCTGCTGAAAGAAGCCGAGCAACGTGGTGTCGATCCCAAGCGCGCGCTTCAGCGCAACGACGCCCATTCCTTCTTTGCAAGCCTGAACGCGCAGGTCACCACCGGGCCAACGCTGACCAACGTGAACGACTTTCGCGCAATTCTGGTCCGGCCGAATCCACCTGCTGAGAAAGTCGGACGCTGATCTCGTTTCCGAGAGGAGGGGACTGCGTGGTCGATCAGCCAGTTCGAAGTGATAGTGAAAGGGATGGTTCCAATAAGCCTCAGTTCGTTCGCCACCAGGATTGGCATGTTTCAGCCATCCCGGAGGTAGGAAGGGTATGACCCACGACCCCGATTTTCGATGATGAGGTTTGCCGGATTGCGCATGGCGCGCGATCAAAGCGGAAGGCGCCTTGGGCACACTGAAGGATCATGGCGCCGTGTCACGCAAGGTCGCGTGCCAAGCATCGGGCGCATCTTGCTTTCAGGCTATCCGCCTGTTGCGACGCCACGCGACAGGTGTCTGGCCCGTGATGCGGCGAAAGACATGGCAGAGATGGGACTGGTCGGCAAAGCCGCATTTCGTATAGGTGCCGGTATTGCCGATGACCGTTGCGGTCCAGAGGACAGCGAAGGCCGCATGGTGGAACGGAGCGAGCGCATTGCCGACTTCCGCTTTGTCAGGCTGCAATTGGATCATGACGATCACCTCTGAGGGTTCGGTGCAATGATGCGCCCTCCTGCGAAACAGGCAGGGTGTAGACACACGAAGGCCGCCGCGGTTCAGGCGGCGGCCTCGAGGCGTCGACTGGCTCAGCTCTTCACGAAAGCGAGCTGGTCCGGATTGATGACGTCGGCGTTGACGGTCAGCATGCCGTGCGAGAAGCCCTTGTAGACCTTGAGCGTGCCGTTCTTGAGGAGCTTCACGGAAAGCTCGGCAGATGCGGCGATCGGCACGATCTGGTCGTCGTCGCCATGCATCACGAGCGTCGGCACCGAGATGTTCTTCAGGTCTTCGGTCTGGTCGGTTTCCGAGAAGGCCTTGATGCCGTCGTAGTGGGCTTTGGCACCGCCCATCATGCCCTGGCGCCACCAATTCTGGATCACGCCTTCATGCGGGGTCGCGCCTTCGCGGTTGAAACCGTAGAACGGACCGGCCGGAACATCGCGGAAGAACTGTGCGCGATTGGCGGCCAGCGCCGAGCGGAAGCCGTCAAACACTTCGATCGGCAGGCCGCCCGGATAGGCCTCCGTCTTCAGCATGATCGGCGGGATGGCGCTGACCAGCACGGCTTTCGCGACACGGCCCTGCGGCTCACCGAACTTGGCGACATAGCGGGCGACTTCGCCGCCGCCCGTCGAATGGCCGATATGGACGGCATTGCGAAGGTCGAGCTTTTCGAACACGGCTGCGGCATCCGCTGCATAGTGGTCAAGATCGTGACCTTCGCTCACCTGCTCCGACCGCCCATGGCCACGGCGGTCATGGGCGACGACGCGGTAGCCATTGAGGAGGAAAAACAGCATCTGCGCATCCCAGTCGTCAGAGGACAGCGGCCAGCCGTGGTGGAAAACGATCGGCTGTGCGTCCTTCGGACCCCAGTCCTTGTAGAAGATTTCGACGCCGTCCTTGGTGGTGACGAAGTTCTCGGTCATTGGTATCGTTCCTTCCTGTTGAAGTGCGGTGAGGGTTTCCGAGGCAAAGACCGGGAGCGTCGATGCCAGCGAAAGGGTGGCGCCTGCGAGCATGACCTGCCGGCGTGACAATTGGAATTCGGGTTTCTGATCCATCACTGTTTTCCTGCTGGTTGGATAGGCTGACCCTAGAGAGGGGCGAGCAGTCACTCTTGGAAACTAGACCGGTTTTTTTGGATGTTTGACCTCTCCCGTTCGTGCGGACGCGTAGATTGGCATCAGAGGGGGACCGCGTCTTGCCGTTCCCGCAGGACTGGCTGCGGCGGAAATCTCTGGCGGTGTTGCCAACGGTGCTCGGCAATCTTGACGCCATCCTTGATGGTGAGGATCAGACCTGGGTCGTGACCATTTCGGCCAGTGGATCGCCGTCATCTGGGTACGTTACAAGTATACTGCGTCCAGCTTCCTTGGCCACCGTGTTAAGCCCGTCGGATGCCTTCCGCTCCAAAACTCGAAGCACATTGCGTATGGCCAAAGCGGAAGCGCCAAGCTCTTGCGCGCAATCATGGCTCTCTTGAAAGGCGATTACCGCGCTCGTCTGTCCTTCCGGGCTTTGATCATGCCAGAGGAGACTGCAACGGATGGACTGCAGCGCGACGAATTACAGGCAATCCCTAGCCAAAAAGGCTAAACCTGCCCTGAGGCAGACGACGCATGATGGGTCGAGCGGTCGTGTGCTCAGAACAGGTAGTTTGGGCAAATGCGGCGTGTCAAATCGTCCAGAAAGGCAAAAGCATAGCATTACCGATATTCGGAACCTGCGGCCATGAAGGGAACTACACGGTTCGCAGCTGGACGTATGTAAAGCGGCCATGTTGAGCCATGATGCGGGAAGCTGACGTGTCTCCCGATGTGAGACGCGCTTGAGCACGATGGAAAAACTGCGGCAATCAGGGCATTCAGGTAGAATTGGCTGGGTAGTCTGAAATCTATTGTAAATTGAAGGCATTGGCGAAATATCCTGTGTTTCGCCACTGTTTTCCTGCCGCGGGCGATCGTGGATGCCATCTTTGTGCCCCGGCTTTGGGCCGACGCAACATGGCAGGATAGCGGCAATTATTTCCGCCTTTGGTTATCCGGGTCTGTGTGAAGCTCGGTTGAATGGAGAGGGCTAACGGCCTTCAAGTGTGAGCTCGCGCTGGCTGATGCTCAGCCTGCCACGGCGTTGCATCGGACTTCGACGGAAGGAAACAAAGCTCCACGCGGGTGCCTTCCCCCAGACGAGAGGTGATCCTGACTTCACCACCAGACTGGCGCACGAACCCATAGACCATCGCGAGCCCGAGGCCCGACCCACCGGTTTTCGAACGTGTTGTAAAATAGGGTTCCATCGCCTGGTCGAGGACTTCAGGCGACATGCCGACACCTTCGTCGACAACTGCTATTGTTACGCTTTCTGTGTCTCCCATTGCTTCCACTCGGACCCTTCCACCATCCGGCATGGCGGCCGATGCGTTGAGGCAGAGGTTCAGGATGGATTGCTCCAGCAATGCTGGATCAAGGCAGATCGTCGGCAAATTGGCCGCAAAGTCGAGCTCCAGACGATTGCGGGCACCGATCGCCATTTCCAGAACATCGGCCATGCCGTGGAGGATCGTGGCAACGTCGATCGATGCCGGACGGATCTGCTGCTGGCTGCCGACGGACAACATGCTGGACGCAAGCGCTCGCCCGCGCTCGGCGGCCTTGCGGATGCGTCCGAGGTGCCGCTTCTGTCGCTCGGTAAAGCCCGGTTCGCGCTCCAGCAGGCCAAGACTTCCGGTGATGATGCCGATCATGTTGCCGACCTCGTGGCTCACCTGATGCGTCATTCGCATCACCACATCCAGGCGCTGGGCACGGGCCGCTTCCATCTCCTGGCGATCCATGGCCGTCACATCGCGGGCGAGCAGGACGACCCCTCCGTCAGGCTGCCTCGATGCGGAAATCTCCACCACCTGGTCGTCGACGAAACGGTGCCGGAGGACCTGTCGCTCGACGAGGGTGCCGCGCTCGCTTTCGGCAGGCATGAGCAAAGGATCGATCTCGGGGACTGTGCCGACGAAACGGCGAAGCGGCATTTTTCGCGAGGATCCCGTCTGCCGCATCAGTTCGATGATGCGCCGGTTCATGGTGATCGGTCGGCCGCCGGGATCGAAGAGGGCAATGCCTTCGTTCATCGTCCGGAACGTCGATCGGATCGTCCGCGCAGCCGCTTCGGCGGTGCGTCTGAGGCGCGACACGCGGTCGACGCTCTCCTTGAAGGCACGGAAGGCGTCGAGCAACCGAATCAGTTCGGTTTCCGTCCCGGCATAAACGGGTGGTCCGACGTTTTCCTCCCCGCGTGCCAGCGCATTCATCCCGCGCGAGAGATCACCGATCCCATGCGACACGCGCATGACCGAGCGGATGGAGACAATGGCGAGGATGACGACCGCGAAGGATGCCAACACGATCATGACGAGCAGCTGACGCAACGCGCTGGAGGTGGCTTCGAGGTTCTGGTTCAGCGCGCTGGCAACCAGAGCACTCTGGGTTTCGGTCGCATGCGAGAGGTCACGCGACACGGTATGCAGGCGTGAAACCGACGCGCGGATCGTGAACATCTCGAGCAGGTAGCGTGTCTGTGCCTCGAAGATCCGCCGATAGGGTTCCAGCTGTTCGGGCGAGACGCGCAGGTTGGGCCCCGGCGCCACCATCCGGGCGGTCGTTTCCGCAACGAAACGCCGTTGCAGTTCGCCAAGCTGAAAGAGGCTGTCCGATGTCGATGCGGATTGCGCAATGCCGTTGAGACGCTGCCGAAGATCCTGATCCTGGATGGTGCGAGCCGTTGCTATTTCTCCAAGCGCCACGGCAGCCTCGGCTTTCTGCTCCTGGGCGGCATCCGCATTGGCTGCCAGAGCCAGCGTCTGCGCTTCGATGTCTTCGAGAAGTTCGATGATCCGGCGCGCACCTGCACCTTGCACTGGCGTACCTGGCTGATCCGGTGTGATCGTCTCCAGAAGTGTCTCCACCTGCGCGACCACCGCACGGCTTTCGCTCGAGACACGATAGGGAGACGTGGCATTCATCAGGAATGGCGCGCTCGAAACAAGGTCGGAAACTTGCCTCGATACCAGTGAGGCCTTGGCGAGACTTGAAAAGGCTTGCACGCTGTAGGCCGACATTTCGCTGCGCGCCCTCTGCAGGCCATAGATGGCGACGGTCGAAAGGATGAGAACCGAGACGCAGATGAAGGCGATTGCGAAGGGCAATCGGAAGGCGATGGAGGAGAGGAAAGCGCGGTTGATCAAGGCGATGGTCCGGCTTCGTCGGTGTGAAGTATATAGCCTTTGCCGCGCCGGGTCTGGATGTGTCGGGGGAGGTCTGGGTTCCGCTCGATCTTGCGTCTCAGCCGAAGCACCAGAACATCGACGTTTCGATCGACGAAACGATCGGAATCAGCGCCCATCCGGTCGAGGATCTGGGCGCGGCTGACCGGTGTATTCGGGGTTTCCGCGAGGATCTCAAGCAGGGCAAATTCCGCAGCCGTCAGCGTTTTCGTCGGATCTGCAAGGCAGACCGCACGACGCTGGGTGAGATCGACGGCCCATTCGCCGAGCCGGAGTGCTGCCGAGGCATGATCTCGCTCGGTTTCCCTGTCGTGGCGCAATTGCGGATGCGTGCGGCGGAGAACTGCCTTGATCCTGGCGGTCAGTTCGATGGGTTCGAACGGCTTCACGACATAGTCGTCGGCCGCCGTCTCGAGACCCAGAACCCGATCCGTCGCGCTGCCCGCTGCCGTGACCATGACGATGCCGACATCGGTCTGGGCCCGCAGCCGCTGCGCGAAGGCCCTGCCGGAAAGGCCCGGAAGATTGTGGTCGACCAGAACCAGTTGAACCGTCTCATGCTGCAATCGCTCCTGTGCAGCCTCGGCGGAGGGGGCTGTGATTGGTATCCAGCCTTCAGCCTCCACAAGATCACAAATGAGCTCCGCCATATCCGGATCGTCCTCGACGATCAGAATTTTCACCTTCTGATTCAACACGTTGCAGTCCTCCCACGACCATCATAACCGTGTCGGGGGAAAACGCCAAAGACTTGCTGGTTATCGGCGAACGTCACAATTGTAATATTTGCAATCTCTGCAATGGGTGACGACGGTGCTGTGAAAGATCCGTAACCATTCTCCGTCTTGCCAGTCCGGGTCGATATGGACATGCTTCTGTCATTGGAACGGGGAGGTTCCAAGGGAGGACGACGTGAAGGTATTGACCGCCATCGGCGCGGGGTTGCTTGCAACCTTTGCCACGGCCATGACCAGCCGAGCTGCCGAACCGCTGAATGTTCTCTGCGGCGTTGATGAGGTCTGGTGTGCCGTCATGGAAAAGACCTATGAGGCGAAGACCGGCCTCAAGGTCGACATGGCGCGGATGAGCACCGGCGAGATCCTCGATCGTGTCCGGGCTGAGAAGAATGCTCCGACTGTTGATGTCTGGTGGGGCGGCACAGGGGTCACGCATCTCCAGGCCGCCTATGAAGGTCTCCTTGAACCCAATCGACCCGGACAGGAAGCAGACCTTCTGCCCTGGGCGCGGAACTTCCACTCTTTGTCGGGCGGTACATCCGTCGGTCTGTATGCTGGCGCGCTCGGCTTTGCCTACAATGCGGATCTTCTCTCGTCTGAAGGATTGCCGGCGCCAAACTGCTGGAAGGATCTCGCCAAGCCGATCTATCGCGGCCATATCCTGTCCGGCAATCCGCATTCGTCGGGCACCGCCTTCACAACCCTGGTGACGCTGGTGCAGCTGCTCGGTGAAGACGAGGCTTTCGCCTATATGCGCGAGCTCGGCCGCAACATCACCGAATACACCAAGGCCGGTGCCGAGCCGGTCAAGGCCGCGGGCAGGGGAGAGATCACGATCGGCATCTCCTTCATGCACGATGCCGTCACGCAAAAGGAGGCGGGCGCTCCCCTCGTGATCGTCGCGCCCTGCGAGGGCACCGGCTACGAGATCGGAGCGGTCAGCATCGTCAAGGGCAGTCGCGATCTGCAGGAGGCGCGCCGCTTTGTCGATTTCGCGCTGAGCCCCGAGGGACAGGCAACCGGGGCCATCGCCGGACAGAACCAGGTGCCATCCAATGCCCGGGCGATGCTTCCGCCTGCCGCTCCCGACATTTCGATGATCAAGATGGTGGACTATGACTTCGCCACCTTCGGTTCCCCCGAACAGCGAAGTCGGCTCTTGAGCCGCTTCGATCGCGAGATCAACCCGACCAACTGATTTTCCGACAACCGGACGATCCCGGAAACGGTGCCCTCTCGGCACCGCCGCCGAAGGCTTGTCCCATTTCTTCGACTTCCATCAGACGCAAGCAACAGGAGGATACCCATGCGACTGAAACTTCTTTCCACTCTTCTCTTTGCCGGCACGAGCTTGGGCACCGGTTCGGCCATGGCTGCCGGCGAGCTCAACCTCATCTGCGCCGCCGATGTCGTCATCTGCGAACAGATGAAGGGCGATTTCGAAAAGGCTCATGACATCAAGGTCAACATGGTCCGCATGTCCTCGGGCGAAGCCTATGCCAAGATCCGCGCCGAAGCGCGCAACCCGAAGACCGACCTCTGGTGGGCGGGCACCGGCGACCCGCATCTTCAGGCCGCGTCCGAAGGGCTGACCGCCGAATACAAATCGCCCATTCTCGACCAGTTGCAGGATTGGGCGAAGAACCAGGCTGAAAGCTCGGGCTTCAAGACCGTCGGCGTCTACGCCGGTGCACTCGGCTGGGGCTACAACACCGAGATCTTCAAGCAGAAGGGCTACAAGGAGCCGGTCTGCTGGGCCGACCTTTTGGCGCCCGAACTGAAGGGCGAGATCCAGATCGCAAACCCCAACTCCTCCGGCACCGCCTATACGGCGCTCGCCTCGCTCGTGCAGATCATGGGTGAAGACAAGGCCTTCGAATACCTGAAGTCGCTCAACGCCAACATCTCGCAATACACCAAATCCGGCTCCGCTCCGGTGAAGGCTGCTGCCCGCGGCGAGACCGGCCTCGGCATCGTCTTCATGCACGACGCCGTCGCCCAGACCGCCGAAGGCTTCCCAGTCAAGGCGATCGCGCCGTGCGAGGGCACCGGCTACGAAATCGGCTCGATGTCGATCGTCAAGGGCGCCCGCAACATGGAAAACGCCAAGATCTGGTACGACTGGTCGCTGAAGCCTGAAGTCCAGTCACGCATGAAGGATGCCAAATCCTTCCAGCTTCCGTCGAACAAGAGCGCCGAGATCCCGAAGGAAGCGCCCCGCTTCGAGGACATCAAGCTGATCGACTACGATTTCAAGACCTATGGCGATCCGGAAAAGCGCAAGGCGCTGCTTGAGCGCTGGGATCGCGAAATCGGCGCTGTCGCCAACTGACGCGACCTTCTTCGGGCCGGCAGTCTGAAGATTGCCGGCCACCTCTTACCCTTGCTTTCATTCGGATGAGGTCGACCATGAGACATGGCAACCGCAGACTGGACCTGTTGCTGGCCTTTGGCGCCGCGTCCTTCGTTTTGCTTCCCTGGTATAGACAGGAGACCGGCTTTTTCGGCCTGACCTGGCTCCGCGATTTTCCCTTTTCGGCGGAAACCGCACCGGGCATGTTGCAGCTCGTCGGCCACGGCCGCCTCTGGCTTCTGGGTGCCGTCCTCTTCTTCGGCCTCGGTCTCGCGGCCCGTTTCATCGCCGACCCGATGCGTCGAGGGGCTTTCTTCGCGGCTGCCGGCGCTGGGGGGCTCGTCTATCTCTGCCTGCAGGGGCTTGCGGTCGGTTTCTCCGGCTGGACCTGGGGGATCAGTGAAACCCTTTTCGGAGCGCTATCCGATGGGCAACCCTCCATGGGCGCTGGCGCCGTCACCATGGCGATCGTCTTCGTTTTCATGTTCGCCTTCGGCCTCGTGGAGCGCGGCGTGATGAAGGGCGATGCCTTCGTCGTTGGGTCGATCTCGCTGCTTGTCTTCCTCGTCTTCGTCTTCGTTTTTCATCCGATCGGCAGCATGCTGGTAGCGGCCGTCCAGGATTTCGACGGTTCCTTCAAGCCGGATGGCTTCATCCGCAATATGCAGGATCCGGGCATTTGGAGCCTGAGCTGCCTCATAGGTGACGGACGTTGCGGCGTCGCCTGGCGCACCTTCACGCTCGCCATCATGACGGCGTCCGCCTCCACTCTGCTGGGGCTCGCCTTCGCGCTCGTCGCCACCCGCACCCGCTTCCCCTTCGAGAAGGGCCTGCGCCTGCTGACCGTGCTGCCGATCATCACGCCGCCCTTCGTCATTGGTCTCGCGCTCGTGCTGCTCTTCGGCCGTGCCGGCGTGGTCACCGAGACGCTGTCCAGCCTCTTCGGCATCGAACCCGGCCGCTGGCTCTATGGGCTGACTGGCATCTGGATTGCCCAGGTCCTGTCCTTCACCCCGATCTCCTTCCTCGTCCTGATAGGTGTCGTCGAGGGCGTCAGCCCGTCGATGGAAGAGGCATCCCAGACGCTGCGCGCCGACCGCTGGCGCACCTTCTGGCGCGTCTCGCTGCCGCTGATGAAACCGGGCCTCGCCAATGCCTTCCTGATCGGCTTCATCGAAAGCATGGCCGATTTCGGCAATCCGCTGGTACTGGGCGGCAGCAATGGCGTGCTTTCGACCGAAATCTTCTTTGCCGTGGTCGGCTCGCAGAATGATCCCTCACGGGCTGCTGTGCTGGCCCTGGTGCTGCTCTTCTTCACGCTCTCGGCCTTCCTTGCGCAGCGCCTCTGGCTGTCAGGCAAGAATTTCGCGACCGTCACCGGCAAGGGAGACAGCGGGGCGCATATCGCCCTGCCGCGCGGCCTTTCCATCGCGGTCCACGCCATCGTCATTCCCTGGATGATCTTCACCGTCGTCGTTTACGGCATGATCCTCGTGGGCGGCTTCGTCACGACCTGGGGCCTCGACAACACCCTGACCCTCGACCACTACGCTCGCGCGTTTTCGATCAGCATCCAGAACGGCTCGATCGCCTGGACGGGCGTGGCCTGGAATTCCTTCTGGACGACCATGGAAATCTCGCTCATCTCCGCGCCTCTGACAGCCGCTGTCGGTCTGCTCACTGCCTACATAATCGTTCGTCAGAAGTTTGCAGGCCGGAACCTCTTCGAGTTCGCCCTGATGATGAGCTTTGCCATTCCGGGAACGGTCATCGGCGTCAGCTACATCATGGCCTTCAACCTGCCGCCACTAGAAATGACCGGCTCCGCCCTGATCCTGATCGCCTGCTTCGTCTTCCGTAACATGCCGGTCGGCGTGCGCGGCGGGATTGCGGCGATGAGCCAGCTGGACAAGAGCCTGGACGAAGCGTCGCTGACGCTGCGGGCAAACACCTTCCGCACGGTGCGCAAGATCATCCTGCCGCTGCTGCGGCCGGCAATCACGGCAGCCCTCGTCTACTCCTTCGTGCGCGCCATCACCTCGATCAGCGCCGTGATCTTCCTCGTCAGCGCCGAACACAACATGGCGACCTCCTACATCGTCGGCCTTGTCGAAAACGGCGAATACGGTGTGGCCATCGCCTACTCTTCGATGCTGATCGTCGTGATGATCACGATCATCGCCGGCTTCCAGCTCCTCGTCGGCGAACGCAGGCTCCGCCGCGAAAATCGTGTCGCCGGCCTCGGCAACAACAGTCCCGTTCCTCTCGGTCAGGAGAAAACCGCATGATCACCGTCAAAGCCGGATCCGTCACCTTCCAGAACGTCCGCAAGACCTTTGGCGCCTTCACCGCCATCCACGATCTCTCGCTCACCATCGAACCGGGAACGCTGGTGACGCTTCTCGGCCCCTCCGGCTGCGGCAAGACCACGACGCTGCGCATGCTGGCGGGCCTGGAGCATCCGACCTCCGGAAAGATCCTGATCGGCGGCAAGGATGTCACCATGCTGCCGGCCAATGAGCGCGACGTCTCCATGGTCTTCCAGTCCTATGCGCTCTTTCCGCACATGACCTCGCTCGAAAACGTTGCCTATGGCTTACAGTCATCAGGCCTCGGCAAGAAGGACGCGCGCGAGAAGGCCGAGGAGGGCCTCAAACTCGTCGGCCTCGCCGGCATGGGCCATCGCCTGCCGGCAGAGCTTTCCGGCGGCCAGCAGCAGCGAGTCGCTGTCGCCCGTGCGCTCGTTCTGGAGCCGCAGGTTTTGCTGCTCGACGAGCCGCTTTCCAACCTCGATGCAAGGCTTCGCCGTCGGGTCCGCACGGAAATCCGCGACCTCCAGCAGCGGCTCGGTTTCACCGCCGTCTATGTCACGCATGATCAGGACGAGGCGCTGGCCGTCTCCGACCGGATCATCGTGATGAAGGATGGCGAAATCGCCCAGTCGGGCGCGCCGCGCGAACTCTACGAAGCCCCGGCCTCGCCCTTCATCGCCGATTTCATGGGCGAGGCGAATGTGCTTCCCTGTGAGGTGGTCCAATCTGAAGGTGGCCAAGTCCTGGTACGGGTCAGCACTATCGAGCACCGCCTGCAGTCCAAAGCGGGCCGGGGGCCAGCCAAACTCGCGGTCCGACCCGGTGCCATCCGGATAGGGTCTGCTGGCGCAGAAGGGTTGAAGGGCCGCGTCCTTCACTCTGCCTATCTCGGCGGCCATGTCGAATATGAGGTCGAGACCGATGTCGGCACGCTCTTCGTGATCGACCACGATGTCGATCATGCCCATGCCGCCGCAAGCGACGTCACACTGGCGTTCAAGAACCGTGGCATTGCCGTCATCAGCGGCTGATGAATTTTTGAAGAAGATGAAGGAACGAGAGAATGACAGTGAATGATACGGCGCTCGCAGCGCGCTTTGCCCTGGCCAAAACGCTGGCAGCGGAAGCGGGAGCCATGGCACTCGATTATTTCAACCGGCGCGACACCCTGGTGATCGAGACCAAGCGAGACCTCCAGGACGTGGTGTCTGCCGCCGACCGCAATGTCGAAATCTTCCTGAAGCAGCGCGTTGCGGAAATCTACGCGAATGACGGGTTCTTGGGAGAAGAGTTCGGCCACGATGAAGGCTCCTCCGGTTTCACCTGGGTCGTCGATCCGATCGACGGCACCGCACCCTTCGTCAACGGCATGCCGACCTGGTGTGTCTCCGTCGCGATCGTCCGGGATGGGCAGCCGGTCGTGGGCGTGATCCATGTGCCCTGCGCGGACGAACTTTATGCCGCGGCCCATGGCTTTGGTGCGACCCTGAACGACAGGCCCCTGCGCCTGGATCCTAGCCGCAATCTGCAGAATGCGATGACGGGGATCGGCTGCAACAACTACGTCACCCCCGAACGCGTCGGTGCGATCATCACCGGCCTCATGGCCCGGGGCGGCAATTTCATTCGCAACGGGTCGGGCGCGCTGATGCTGGCCTATGTCGCCGCCGGTCGCCTGGTTGGATATTATGAGCCGCATATGCGCGCCTGGGACTGCATGGCCGGCTTCTGCCTCGTCCGCGAAGCCGGCGGCAAGAACCTCGCCTTTCCCGCAAGCGGTCCCGACTTCCTGAAGGGGCATCCCGTTCTTGCCGCAAACCAGTCCTGCTACGATGAACTCTTGCAGCTTCACCTTGCCAATCTTTGACGCTTGCTGTGTCCCGCTGGCGAATTGCGGACAACTGCGCCTAGCTCCCTGAGCAGGCCAGTTCGGTTCTGTCACAAGAGAAGCATAGCAGGCTCCGGCTCCACCGACTGCGTGGAGCCGGCACAAAGAAAGTCTCGTCGCTAGAAATGTGTGCCCCGTGCAATGATCGATGGAAGCTCAATCAAGCAGATCCTCATGACAGCAGGGAAGCCACAGACTGCGAAGGTCTGGTGAGGTCCCGCAGCCTTCGATGGTCGCACAGCCTTCAATGATCGCACAGCCACTCGGGACTCAGGACATCGTCGTTTCGGACATTTCTCAAAAGATAGACCCCATAGAAAAAATGGGGCAGCACCAGAACAACGGGCAGCAGAAACGCCCAGTCCCCGACATCGCCTCCGGGAACTTCGACGCCCAATTGGTTGCTGGCTGAGATTGAGAACGTGCCGAAATCCCAAAGCGCGTGATAGATGATCGCCGGCCAGATCGATCCCGTACGCACGAGGATGGCCATAAAGGCGAAGCCACTAAGGGTCGCGGTGAAAGCCTGCAGCATGGCATTCAGCAATTCCCCCGTCGTCAGCGCGTTGAGAATATGAACAGAGCCGAAGAGCACCGAGGTCCAGATCATCGCTGGCCAGAGCTTCACGCGCGTGCGCAATGCCTGAAACAGGATGCCGCGAAACATCGTTTCCTCCGACAGTCCGACAAAGACGGTGCTGAGAAGGATCATCAGCATAAGGTGGAGCGGGGGCAGACCGATCACGGCAGCAAGGCCGAGAAACATCAGGATGTAAAGTCCCGGCAGCCACATGATCCGAAGTGAACTCATGGGCTTCGGAACCTCGAACCTCAGGTCGCGCCATCCGGTAACCAGGATGACCGCGACCAGGAAGAAAAACGCGGCGACGACATTCCAGAGCGGTCCTCTCGAAAGCCCTTCGATGAGCGACTGCTTCTGACCGCCGCTGAGCCAGATCCCGCCGGGAATGGTTATCGCTGCCCAGAGAAGATAGACTACCAGACTGAAGGGCAGTCGGAATCGTCCGTGCGCAAAGTTCATGTCGTCCTGCCTCTATTCAAGCGCCGCTAGTGTTGCGATGCCCGCCGCGATACGCTTGATTATCTTATGACCGATGGCGCATCCATAAGGGCGGCAGCGTGTTCCCCCCGTTTTGCAACCATGCGCAGCAACAATAGACCCATATCCGTGCAGAGGCCGAACGCCACCACACTTCCCTCCATGCCGAAACTGCCACCTGTCGGGAACCTCGTCCTTCGAGTGTCGCCTTGAGCAGGGCGGACTGGTTGAAGAACGCCACACCCTTATCGGCCACGCAGGATTGGTAGAGCAGCGCGCCATGGGCGGCCTTGGGATCATGGAGGCAGGGCGTTAACCCATGAGGTGTCTCAAAGGCGGCCGCCGGTGAGATCGATCAGTTCCCCGGTGTCCCGGATCTTGCAGGTCATGTATTGCCGCCCGACCGCCGCTTCAATCAGCCATTCATGCTTGCCCGGAGACCGCGCCTGCGTGAAGTGGACCTGATGAGTGCCGACCGCGAAGTTCTGCGCCACAATCTGGGCGCAGCCCTGATAGGCCATCGGCGGTGCCTTGGCATCGCGTGCTTGCTGGCGATGAGCCATTGCGTGCTCCCGCTCGAGATCGCCAGCCTGATAGCCTTGAGCATATCCCCTCGTGCGGTTCTGCTCCCAATAGGGGTAGCCGTGGACGGCATCCCGATAGCCGCGTTCGAACTCCGCCATCTCCTCGCCGTCACTCGGTTCGTAGCCTTCCTGATAGTGGTGTTTGTTGTGTGCCAGTGCGGCAATGCCGAGAATGGCGATGGCTGCTGCAGCTGCTGCTGCCTTGTCCTTGTCACTCATGCTGGCTTCGACTGGCTGGATACCGGCCTGCAGACAGAAAGTCGTGGCAGTCAAGATTGCGATGATGCGTTTCATGCTTCCCTCTCCTTTGAACTCGACCGTGTCGTGGCTTCACTCGATTTAGGTCCATCGTTCACCACGCCCTGACGCGTCGTTCTGGCGGCATCCATTCCTTGTCACCCTCGCGGATGTCGAAAGCCTCGTAGAAAGCATCGACATGCTTCAGGGCGGCAGTTGCGCGATAGAAACTGGGTGGATGGGGGTTGCTCAGGAAGACGCCGCGGATGGCCTGATCGGTCACCTTCATCGCCCAGAACTGGGTCCAGGAAATGAAGCAGCGTTGTGCCGGAGTAAGCCCGTCGATGCTGACGTTTTCCTCCGGATGCTCCGCCAGATAGTCCCGAAGCGCCTCATAGGCAAAGTTGATGCCGCCGACATCGGCCATGTTCTCGCCGACACTCAGCGCTCCATTGAGCTTAAGTCCTGGCAGCACCTCGTAAGCGCTCGCCTGCTCGATCAGCTTCTGTGCCTCCTTTTCAAAGGCACTTGCATCCTCTGGCTTCCACCAATCCTTGAGGTTTCCGTTGGCATCATAGAGCCGTCCTCGGCTGTCGAAGCCATGGGTCATCTCGTGCCCCAGCACAGCACCGATCCGGCAGAAGTAAGTGGCGGCGTCCCTGTCGGCTTCGAAGGCAGCCGGCTGCAGGATGGCCGCTGGTACCTCGAAGCCATTCTTTACCATGCTGTAGCCGGCATTGATGATAACAGGCAGGGTGGCGCGGCTGTCAGAAAAGTCCTCGCTGACCGCCGGCCTTCCAAGCTTTGCGTAGCTGCGGCCTGCATCGAAGGCGGTGAGCCGGATGATGTTGCCGACGAGGTCATCGGCGCGGATCTCAACCGAGGAATAATCTATCCAGTTTTTCGGATAGCCGACCTTGTAGGAGAGCTTCTTCAGTTTTTCCAGGGCTGCCGCCTTGGTTTCCGGTGCAAGCCAGCCCAGCATCTCCATGCGCTTCTGGAAGGCCCTGTGGATCCGCTCCACCATGTCTGTCGCCTTCGCCTTGGTCTCTTCTGAGAAGTATCGCTCGACATAAAGGCGTGAAACCGGATGGCCGAGATTGGACTGAAGAGCCGACTGTACCAGCTCGGAGCGCGGAGGAAGTCGATCGATGCCGTAGATGATCTTGGTCCACTCTTTCGCGGTCTCATCGAAGCGGGTGCCGAGATAGGGCTTGAAATGGTTGATCACCTTGACCTTCAGATAGTCCTTGATGTCCTCGATCGGACGGTCCTTGAGCATCTTTTCAAGCGCGGCCAGATAGCGCGGCTGAGTGAGGACGATCGTTTCCGGTGGCTCGAGGTCGGTAACGGCCAGCATCTTGCCCAGATCAAGGGTGGGGATCTCTGCCTGAAGCTCCTTGAAGCTTTTGGGCTGATAGCTGTTGGCGGGGTTCATGGCCTCGACGGGCGTCAACGTGGCTGAATGGAGCTCCCGTTCGAGATCGGCAATCATATCGACCACCGCCGTTGCGCGGGCCGCGTCATAGCCGGCGGTTTCGAGGACTTGCCTCAGATTGGTGCGAAGCGCGAGGTCGAGTTCCGAGCCCGGCGGGACGTCGTAGAGGTTTTCCTGGTTGAAGATCAGGGATCCCTCGACGAGGAAGAGTGCCACTCGCGTGGTGTCGGCCTGGTCGGTCGACGGAACGAGGCCGACCAGTGCCACCTCACCGGCGACCGTGATGTAACGTCCGAGATAGGTCGCAAGATCGTCCAGGCTGGTTATGGCGTCGATGCGGGCAAGCTCGGGTTCGATCGGCGCGATGCCTTTCTCGTCCAGGGCTGCGGTGTCCATGTAGGCATTGTAGAAGGCGCCGACCTGCTGCAGCGGGCTGCCCTTTTCTGCTGTCGCCGATTTTTCGCCGGCATCCGCCATCAGGCTCTGCATCTGCGCGGTCAGCCTTCGGCCCATGAAGTCGAACGTATCGATGCTGACACGATCGGAAGGCCGCTCGACGCGGTCGAGCCAGCCGCCTGCGGCATAGCGATAGAAGTCCGCACCAGGATCGACCGAGGGGTCCATGTTGGTGATCGAGAACGACAACTGGTCGGGTCCGATTTCCGGCACCGCCGCCTGGTCGGCGCCCAGTGCGACGACGGATGCCGACAGATACAGAAAGGCAAGCGAAGTCAGGCGCTGCATGGAGATCCCTCTACGGTCGAGCGTGGCAGATGCCATCAGGTGGCCTTTGCCACCTCTTGCGCACAAGGACGGTGCCGGAACGCCGGCACCGTCATCGGTCCGATCAGAGCGAACCTTCGTTCGTCAGCGACATCACGTTCGCGACCACGCCGCTGTTTGAAACGAGGCAGCGCCAGGGCGCCCGTGTCGGACCGACGCCGACGGTCACCTGAGAATTGGCTTGCGAGAAGATCATCTCCGTGATCTGCACATCGCCATTATTGGCGGTGTTCGACACGGCGGCGAGGCAAGCGCTACGGGCGGCCGGTGGAACGCTTTCGTCCATCAAAGGCTGGGTTGCCGCCGCCATCGGTGGCGATTGCGAAGAACCATCCGTGGTGCAGCCGGAGAGCACCACGGCTGCCAGGCATATGAGGCCGGTCGTCGCTAAGAACTTCATCATGTCATCTCCCCCTTTGATTGTTGACTTCGTCTTCGGTGCCTGACCCGGGCTCAGTTGCTGGCCTCGATCAGGAACCGTCCCGCCGCCCAACCGGAATCGCTGCCGTCAGGCCGAGACACCCGGCACCACCGCGTCTGCCCGGTCATCCGGCACCCGCCATTGCGAAGAATCTCGCCGTTGACAACCCGGGTCACAATCGGGCTTTGAGCGCTGGGTCGGCTGCGGATGTTCAGGGCATCGCCACGAGACACGCCAGCCACTTGAAAGAAGTCGGGGCCGCCTGAGAGCCCATCGGCAAAGTCAGGCTGGGGCGGGGCGATTGGTCTGCCGCCCGTCACTTCGATGCGCAATGTAAACCGCGCCTGTTCGTTGCGGCGCGCGGCATTGCGCATCAAGTAGACCTGGACGACATAGTCGCCGCTGTCGGGAACAATGATGTCGGCGAAATCGCCCGAGATTGACCCGTTGAACAGCGCGTCGCCACCGCCGGGGCCGAGGATATTGAAGTAGTTGCTGCCGTTGGAGCTGTCCATCGTGACGGCGAGACGCTGGCCGCCCCGGACGTTGACCCGGTAATTTGCGCCTTCATAGCCGCGGACCGTGCCACGGATGACCGTCGAACTCTGGCCTCGGCCGAATTCAACGCGAACATTCCGCTCTTGCGCGACCGCCGTTTGCGGCCCCGCATCGGCGAAGACAAGAAGCGCCGCCGCAATCACTGCACCTGAAAACGCACGCCACCGACACATCGGACATCTCCCGCTGGCAAAGCCTAGGATGGCTGTCTTGCAACCTTCCGATGTCTTCAGACTGGCATGGTGTCAGCTTGCGAACCAGTGAATTAAATTAGTCTAATATGAGAAAGTCTCATGGTTGCACCAGCTTCAAAGTCTCCTTCTGCGCGCAGCGCTGGGATTTCCCGAGCTCCTGCCTGAACCAGCGCATCAACGCGTCCAGAGCAGGCTCAGTACGGCGGCTCTCCTTGATGCAGAGGTGGTAGTCCTCGTGTGTCGGCAGCTTCGCCTGATCGAGAAGTGTCAGCTCTCCCGCATCCAGTTCGGGCTGTGCGAGGAAGTCCGGAACCAGTGCTGCGCCGAGATCCCGACGCACCATGTCGAGCGCGATCACGTAATGCGAGGCAAACAGCCATCGGCAGTCGAGCGGCAGGAGATCGGCCCTTCCCGCATATCTTGCATAGGCCTGCCAGTCGCTTCCGATCTTGCCGGGCTGCAGTTCGGTGGTGATGTAGCGGAAGCCCTTCTTTCGTGCCGCGACCGCCGAGGAGACGATAGGAACGAGATTTTCCGGCCAGAGCAGCTGTGCATGGTAGCCGCGATCCCTCGGCAGGGTCGTCACGAAGGCATCGCCCGAGGCATCGGAGAGCTCCGGATCCTGCGCATACATTAGGATCTGCAGATCGATATCCGGGTGGATCTGATAGAAGGACTGAAGCCGCGGAACGAGCCAAGCCTGAGCGAAACT
This sequence comes from Rhizobium glycinendophyticum, assembly GCF_006443685.1. Taxonomy (NCBI): domain Bacteria; kingdom Pseudomonadati; phylum Pseudomonadota; class Alphaproteobacteria; order Hyphomicrobiales; family Rhizobiaceae; genus Peteryoungia; species Peteryoungia glycinendophytica. The sequence continues at coordinate 747,037 of NZ_VFYP01000001.1, forward strand.
GCTGCAGATCGCAAGCCGCACGCGATCGCGCGTGCCGCCGATGGCCTCGGCCAGCGAGCGGTCGATTTCGGCGAAAGCTGGCTGCAGTCGTCGCGATAGGTCACGTCCGGCGTCCGTCAATGCAATGCCGCGGCCATTTTTCTGAATCAGCCGTTCTCCGACGATTTCCCCGAGCAGACGCAACTGGTGGCTGACGGCACTTTGGGTCACTCCGAGTTCCTCCGCTGCCGCCGCCACGGAGAGATGACGGGAGACCGTTTCGAACGTGTGCAAGGCCCTGAGGTTATGCCTGAAATCCATCGCGTGATCCTTGAGGCGGCAATAAGCTCTAAGTTTGGCGCCCTCTACCCGCAGCGGGCAAGAGTGGATGCGCCTGAAACCAACGTTTCATGAGGATTATTTAAAATTCAAGAGAGAAACTCATTGGACACCCGCGGTCGGCCCTGAAATGGTCTCTCACGTCGAAATTGTGAACGAGAGATCGACTATGAGGAAGACAGATGAGGGCAGGCGCCTCTTTATGCAGGGGATGTCGGCGGTTGCGCTTCTTGCCAGTCCTGTCGCACTCCTCGCCGGCGAGGTGATGAAGGAGGTCGCGGCCCTGAAGCCCGGCGAATTCACCTGGCATCCCGAACGACAGCGTACGGGGCCAGTCGCGATCGTCGTCTCCCTGCCGGAGCAGCGCGTTCACGTCTACCGCAACGGCATCCGCATCGCCGTTTCCACCTGCTCCACCGGAAAGCCGGGCCACGAGACGCCGACCGGCGTCTTCGTCGTCCTGCAGAAAGATAAGCACCACAAGTCCAGCACCTATGACGACGCACCGATGCCGAACATGAACCGGCTGACCTGGTCCGGCATCGCGCTCCATGCCGGCAATCTGCCGGGCTATCCGGCCTCGCATGGCTGTGTGCGTCTGCCGATGGACTTTTCGGAGCGCCTGTTCGGCATCACCCATCTCGGCACACCGGTAATCATTTCAGGCACGGCGACGGACTCCTATGACATCACGCATCCGGGCATGGTGCTCGGCGCCTATGCGGCCCGGGAGTTTGAAGGCGCAGTCGCGGCACTACACGGCAAGGAGCGCCCCAACGACTGGACGGACCTGAGCAAGCAGCCGGTGGTTTCGGTGATCATGTCAACCTATGACGGGCGTGCACTATTGGTGGAGAATTCGGAGATCCGCGCAGAGGGCCAGATCACCGTCAGCGGCAGGGACAAACTCGGCAGCCATGTCTTCCTGCTGGACAGTCTCGATCAGGCCGCACAAGGCATGCGCTGGATCGCGTTTGCGAACTCGGACGAAGATGTGGGTGTGCTCAGCACGGCCGCTAACGTGCTCTCCCGCATCTCGGCCGAGGCGCCTTTCGTCACAACCATGCAAAAGGTCCTGCATCCCGGCGCCATCCTTATCCTCACCGACGCGCCGCTTGCCCCCGACAGCCGATCAGGCAAGGATTTCGTGATCATGACTTAAGTTGGGTGGGACTGACTAGCCCCGAGTTTCACCTATGCGACCGCGATGTCCCTCCACCACGCGAGCCGAAGTATCATGCTCACATGACCGCAGTGAACGGTAGAGCTGACTGTGAAGCCGTAGCCACCGGTAAGCAAGAGCTAGCATGATACCTTCATCATGAGGCGATCTGTGAAGCCTACGCAGAGAACGGGGTTGTCCGTTCGTTCAGCACCCCATTCAATAAGTTTCGACGACGTGCCGTCGCTGGTCGCGCAGGCTGTACACGCTGCAGGCGGCGAGGATGTATGGGCAGAACTCAATCCCGAGAGGAGGCGAAAAAAGGAAGGCGCGGCAAAGCGACAGCTCAATGGGTGGTTGTGGCTAAAATGACCGCGGATCGCCTCAATCAATCTGACGCGAACGGTCATATCAGCGGTGGGTTAAGGAGATAAAGGAAATGATCGCAGCCGTTGGCGAGTAGTAGCGCATCGAGGTACAAGACGCGGTACAGGTTGAGGTACGCATCGCCCGCTGAGGGATTGATTTCTTGCTTTAGAAGAATTGGCTGGGGGTCTGCAATATCACATGATTTCAAAGGTTTAAAAAATCGCCTTTGATTTCCCTATGTTTTCCTGCCGCGAGCGACCGTGGGTGCCATCTTTGTGCCCTGGCTTTGGGCCGACGTCAACATGGCGGGAGCGGCAATTATTTTCGCTCGGAATGTATCGTAAGCGGTTACAAGCTCGGTCTCAAACGCCGCGACGCACAGCGTCCTTGCTAGCGAAGAGTTCGCCGTTGAGCGTCTGAGGGATCATGGCAAGTCAATGTACTCGATCTTGACCCACGTGCCCGATACTGCCGATCGTGCCGCCGCATGCACGGTGCGCTCTATTTCGAGGCCACGCTCGAAGTCGATGACATAGGCATCGTGTTCGCCGGAGATCGCCCTGAGCAACTCATGGCATTCGATCACCTTGAGTTCGTTGAACCCCAAACCATGACCTGGGGCAGGGATAAACTGGCGATAGGGCACATGAGGCGGCGCCGCGAGTATCGTACGGTAGCCCTGAAGGTCAGCCGGATCTTCGGCCGAATAGATCTGCAGCTCATTCATCCTCTCCTGATCGTAGAGGATTGATCCTTTTGATCCAAAGATCTGCAGCGCAATTCGACCTTTCCTGCCCCAGGCTGAGCGGTTGACCATCAGCACACCCGAAGCGCCGAACTCAGTTCTAAACAGAGCCTGGGCTATGTCGTGGTTCTCCACCGGACGACGAGCACCGTCACTTGTCGGCCTTTCCGGATAGGGTTTGGCCATATCGGCGACGACGGAGGTGATGCGTCCGTGGAGGACTGCCAGCAGCGAAAGCGGGTGAACCGCGAAGTCATCGAGCACGCCATATCCCGATTTCTTTTCACTCTTCCAGTAGAAGGGCTGGCTAGGATCAGCCATGAAGTCTTCATCCATCTCTAGCCGGATGTGGTTGACTTTGCCGATCCTGCCTTCGGCAATCAGATTGCGCGCATGCCGGATCATGGGGTTCTGGATGTAGTTGTATCCGAGGATCGCCGTCTTGCTTGAGCGTCTTGCTGCATCTCGCATGCGAATGGCATCTTCGAGAGAAGTAGCCATCGGTTTTTCACACCAGACGTGTTTGCCGGCTTCCAATGCCGCCACTGCCATATCGGCGTGAAACTGGTTCGGGGCTGCAATGGAAACCACATCGACTGCGGGATCGGAAATCAGGTCGCGCCAATCTCCGGTCCCTCGGCCGAAACCAAATGCATCAGCCTGCTCACGCGCAAGTTCCGGTGTTGCATCGGCGAGTGCGACGAGCCGCGGACGGTCGACGTCCGGAAAGACCGTCGCCACAGAAGCCCATGCAAGGGCATGGCATTTGCCCATGTAGCCAGAACCAATCAACCCCACACCCAGTCCCATCACGCCCTCCCAGCGGTTAGAGTCTCATTCGAACGCTATCAGAAGCTAGGTGCTGCGACACCCGCCCGGCGATGGGCAGCGATCACGGTGTTGGCCATCAGCATGGCAATCGTCATCGGTCCGACACCGCCGGGAACCGGGGAAATGGCCTTGGCGATCGGCTTGCATTCGGCAAAGGCGACATCGCCAACCAGCTTGAACTTGCCCTCGCCCTTTTCCGGAGCTGCAACGCGATTGATGCCGACATCTATGACGGTCGCGCCCGGCTTCAGCCAGTCGGCCTTGACCATTTCGGCACGCCCGACGGCGGCCACCAGAATGTCGGCCTGACGGGCGAGCTCCGGCAGATCGCGGCTCTTCGAATGGCCGATCGTGACGGTGGCGCTGGCATTCAGTAGGAGCTGCGCCATCGGCTTGCCGAAGAGGTTCGAGCGGCCGATAACAAGTGCATTGAGGCCCGAGAGATCCTTGCCGTGGATCTGGCGCACCAGGATCATGGCGCCGGCCGGCGTGCAGGAGAGAAGACCGGTCTTCAGGTCGCCGGTGGCGAGCTTGCCGGCGTTGACGACATGCAGGCCGTCGACATCCTTCTCCGGCAGAATCGACTGGATGACCGGCTCGCTGTCGAGATGTTTCGGAAGCGGGAGCTGGACCAGGATCCCGTCAATCTCGGGGTCGGCATTCAGCGCGGCGACCAGCGCCATCAGGTCTTCCTGCGAGGTCTCTTCGGGCAGCGTGTGCTGGATGGAGTTGAAGCCGCACTGCTTGGCCATGCGGCTCTTCGCGCTGACATAAGCGTGGCTTGCCGGGTCGTCACCGACGATGACGACGGCAAGGCCGGGTTTGCGATGGCCGGAACTTTCGAGCGTCGTTGCCGCTGAGGTTACCGCTTCGATGACCGAAGCGGCGGCTGCCTTTCCGTCGATGACAACAGTCATGGATCACCCCATGCGCTCGGAGGCAAAGGAGCCCGGGCTTGCCGGGAAGACGACAGTCCGGTTGCCATTGATAAAGGTCCGGTGGTGAATATGCGCATGGATCGCGCGCGCCAGTACTTGGCTTTCGACGTCGCGGCCGATCGAGACGTAATCTTCCGCCGACTGCGCATGGGTGATGCGAGCGACGTCCTGCTCGATGATCGGACCTTCGTCGAGATCAGCCGTGACGTAGTGGGCGGTTGCCCCGATAAGCTTCACCCCGCGCTCGAAGGCCTGCTTGTAGGGGTTGGCGCCTTTGAAGGACGGCAGGAAGGAGTGGTGGATGTTGATGATCTTCCCGGACATCTTCTTGCACATGTCATCCGAGAGGACCTGCATGTAGCGGGCGAGCACGATGACTTCGGTGCCGGTCTGCTCTACGAGATCCATGATCCGGGCTTCGGCTTCCGGCTTGTTTTCCTTCGTGACCTTGATGTGGTGGAAGGGGATGTCATGGTTCACAACGACCTTCTGGTAGTCGAAATGATTGGAGACGACGCCGACGATCTCGATCGGCAGCGCGCCAATCTTCCAGCGGTAGAGCAGGTCGTTTAGGCAGTGGCCGAAGCGCGAGACCATCAAGAGCACCTTCATGCGCTTGGCGGCATCGTAGAGATTCCAGGTCATGCCGAATTTCTCGGCGACGGGACCGAAGCCCTTTTCGAGCTTGCCTTCGTTCGCCCCTTCCTCGGAAATGAAGGAGACGCGCATGAAGAACTGGCCGGTGTGGAGATCGTCAAACTGGGAGCTGTCGACGATGTTGCAGCCCTGGTCGGCGAGATAACCCGAAATCGCCGCTACAATGCCGCGAGAGGACTGGCAGGATACGGTCAGCACATAGTTCTTCATTGATGTCCAATGCTCCAAGACGTCGAGATGTAAGGGGAGGGGACAGAAAATTGGGAGGGAGGCGATGCGAGCTCCCCCGAGCCGCATCGCCTCCTCGCGCTTGACGAGATGATCAGGCGCGAGATTTTTTCTTCTGGCGGTGCACATCGATGACCACGGCTGCAACGATGATCGCGCCCTTGACGATCTCCTGGTAGTAAGCACCCACCTTCAGGAAGGTGAAGCCGGAGGTCACAACACCCAGGATGATGGTACCAATTACTGTTCCGGTAATACGGCCGATGCCGCCCGTAAGTGAGGTACCGCCAATGACCGCAGCAGCAATTGCGTCAAGCTCAAACGAAACGCCCATATTCGGCTGGCCGGACTGAGCGCGCGCTGCCAGCATCACACCCGCAAGTCCAGATAAAAGGCCAGCGACAGCGTAGACCTTTATCAGGTGCTTGCCGATGTCGATGCCGGAGACACGGGCAGCTTGCGGGTTTGCACCAATAGCATAGGTGAATTTGCCATAGCGCGTGTAGCAGAGTGCGATGTGACAGATTGTGGCGACGATGAAGAAGACGATCACCGTGCGCGGTACTGGAAAGCCCCAGAGATCGAAGCTCTGACCAAGCCAGGTGAAGTTCTCGTTCAGGAGAGCCACCGGTTGCCCTTCGGTGTACCACTTGGCCAGGCCACGTGCAGAAACCATCATCCCAAGTGTTGCGATGAAGGGCGGAATTCCGGTCTTGGCGATGATGAGTCCGTTGATATAGCCGAGCAGGGCTCCAAGCAGGATACCAGTCAAAACTGGCCATAGCGGACTGGAGTCGATGAACCAGTTCAAGCCGAAGGCAGCATATTCTGGTTGAAGGAAGACGGCCCGGGCATTGAGCGAAGTCTGGGCGAAACTTGCCACGACCATCGCGATAAAGCCCACCATTGATCCCGACGACAAATCGATGCCGCCCGTGATGATGACCTGGGTAACGCCGACCGCAATGATGCCTGTGACGGCGACCTGCAATACGATGATCGACAAGCGCTGCTTGTTGCCTAGAAAACTCTCTCCGACGACGTACCAGCCGATGATTTCGAAGACGAGTGCAATCCCGATCAAGACGGCCAGAATGGAGAACTCTGGCGGCAAACGGCGTACCTTTTTCAGGCCCGTCTTCGACGTCTCGCCCAGTTCATTGGTGGCATCTGACATGATTTCCTCCCGGCTGGTCGTCAACGCGACGCCAGCTCCATGATTTTGACTTGGTCCGCTTCCGCTCGGTCCAGAATTCCTGTGACCCGCCCTTCATGCAGCACGACAATCCTGTCGCTCATTCCGAGCACCTCTGGCATTTCCGACGAGATCATGATGATTGCGACCCCCTGACCCGCCAGTTGCGAGATCAGGCGGTGGATTTCGGCTTTTGCGCCAACGTCGATGCCGCGGGTCGGTTCGTCGAGAATTAGAATTTTCGGATTTGTCATCAGCCACCGACAGATCAGCACCTTCTGCTGATTGCCGCCGGAAAGGTTGATGATAGGTTCGTTCATATCAGGCGTGCGCACGCGAAGCCGGTTGGCCATATCGGATGCTGCTTTGGCCAATGCCTGTTGTTGGACAAAGCCGAAATTCACGTATCGCTGCTGGAGCACCGCCATCTGGGCGTTCTCCTGAATATTGAGGAGAAGGAAGCAGCCTGTTTCCTTGCGATCCTCTGTGAGAAAAGCCATGCCATGGCTCATGGCGACCGAAGGCGACGAGACCTGCACCGGCTTGCCGAAGAGTTCGATGACACCTGCGTCGGCAGGCGTCACACCAAAGATAGTTTCGGCAACATTTGAGCGGCCGGAGCCGACAAGACCCGCAAAACCTAAGATCTCACCCGCCCGCAGCTCGAATGACACATCGCGGAAAACGCCATTCAGAGTGAGGCTTTTCGCAGAAAGGACGACCTCGCCGATTTTGGCCGGCTCTTTCGGGAACATTTGTGTGATCTCGCGGCCCACCATCATGCGAATGATGTCGTCGCGTGTCACATCGGCCGAGTTGCAGGTCGCGATGTATTTGCCATCGCGGAATACCGAGAACTCATCCGCAATCTCGAAGAGTTCATTCATCTTGTGGGTGATGTAGATGATCCCCTTTCCATCCTCGCGAAGCGACCGAATGATCCGGAAAAGGTGGTTGACCTCCTTCTCGGTGAGGGCAGATGTCGGCTCGTCCATGATGAGGACGTCGGAATCGAAGGAAACTGCCTTGGCGATCTCGACCATTTGACGACTAGCGACACTGAGTTTGCCCACCTTGATATCTGGATCAATGTCGATGCCAAGGCGGTCAAATAGCGCTGCAGTACGACGGTTCATCTCGGCATGGTCGACGAGGCCAAACCGCCTCAGCGGCTCGCGTCCTATCCAGATATTCTCCGAGACGGTCATGGGTGCCATCAGGTTCAGCTCCTGATGGATCATCGCAATGCCGTTCTGCAGGGCATCGAGCGGGTTTTTGAGTCGAATATCAACGCCGCGCAGCTTGAAGCTGCCGCTGTCTGGCGAGTAGATCCCGGCAAGGATCTTCATCAAGGTCGACTTGCCAGCGCCATTTTCCCCCATCAGAGCATGCACCGTGCCGCGTCGCAGCTTTAGCTGCACATCGTCGAGAGCAACGACGCCCGGAAATTCTTTCCGCACATCTGAGACCTCAAGCAGGTATTCACTATGTGGGACGGCCCCGCTGGCCCGTACGGCCTGCATTGTCTGTGGGCTCAATGCCTGTGTTCGTGCCATCTCAGATCCTCCCCGAATGACAGACCCGCCGCCTTGGTGACGGCGAGCCTCTTCATCCTTGCATCAGTTCTTGGTGACGAACTGATCCATGTTTTCAGGCGTGACGAGCTGGAAGGGGATCCAGACCTTGGCATCTACCTTGTCACCCTTGGCGAGCTTGATGGCGGCATCGACCGCACCTGCACCCTGACCGAAAGCGTCCTGGAAAACCGTCACATCGAGATCACCTGCCTTCATGTAGGCGAGGGCTTCCTGGGTGGCATCGATGCCTGCAACCACGACCTCATTCATGCCCCAGCCAGCGGCCTTCATGGCATTGATAGCGCCGATTGCCATGTTGTCGTTGTTGGCGATGACAGCAGCCGGCTTGTGACCAGCCGCAATCCAGTTGGTCATCAGATCCTGCGCCTTGACTGGATCCCAGACAGCAGTCTGTTCGTCGAGGATCTTCATCCCGGCGCAGTCGGGGGTCGCAATCACGTCATGGATATCCTTGGTCCGCTGAACGGCTGCCTGGTTGGCGAGGTCGCCGACCATGACAAGAATGTCTCCCTTACCGCCGAGAATGCGGCAGACTTCCTTGGTTTGCAGAGTACCGGATTCGACTTCGTCCGATGCGACGAAAGCGCCCTTGGGACCCAGTGCGTCAACGTCAGACGGCATGCGGTTGACGTAGACGATCGGAATCCCGGCGTCATTGGCCAGCTTGGTCATCGGAGCGGTCGCCGACGTGTCGACGGCGTTGACGATGATCGCGTCGACCTTGGATGCGATGAAGTTCTGGATCTGCGAAAGCTGCTTCTGGACATCGTCGTCGGCGATTTCGATCTGAACAGGCTGGCTTGCGTCACCAGCAGCTTTCTCGATGCCCTTGCGCAGGACAGTCAGGAAGGTGTCAGAGTTCGCCATGGAGACGCCGATATTGCCTGCCATTGCGCTGGATGCCATCAGCACGCCCAGAAGGGCGCCTGCTACGAGTTTCTTCATTTGTCATTCCTCCACATGTTGTGCGGTGCCCGGCAACACCCCTGAAAGCCGGCACGCCTCCTCCCCGGAGGCAATTCGCCCGGACGCCCAACTCCTCCTGGCCGTTCGGGATTTGATCAGAGCGTATTTCTCACGAAGTCCATGCTGCCCTTAACGAGACCGACGACGTCGGATGTGGCATGGACCGAAGGGGAGAAAGGCTCAAAAGAGAAGGGGCCCACGTAGCCCTGTGCCAGCATCGCGCGGATCTGGACGACATTGCCGAGGCGATCTAAGTCTGTGACCATCACCCGATGAGGGTCGCGCATGTCGTCTACGCTGACCTGAGCGTCGTCCACTCCAGATATGTGCACCAAGCCCGTCATGGCCGGGAATAGCTCTGGTTCGCCTGCTAGCTCGTGGTGGAAGGTATCGTGCACAAGCCGGAAACGATCGACCCCGTTAGTAGCATCGATGGCATCGACTGCTTCCTTCTTGGAGCGCAGCGAGCAGATCTGAAAGCCTAGCGGTTCGACCAGACCAATGATGCCGGCCTGCTCGAGGATCGGCTTCAGTCCTTTAAGGGCTACACGAAGATTGCCCTGACGTTCGCCTTCGAGCTTGCCCGAGCCATCGTTGACTGGAACGAGAACGAGTGCTTTGGCTCCGCATGCCGCAGCATAGGTTGCAAGGCTACGCGCCTCTTCCTCGCGCGCCGGAGTCCATTCGTTGAAGCGCTGAAGGGCATTGATGGAAATGATTTCCGCACCCTCTGCTGCGGCGAGCTCTCGTACTTGGTACGGCGAGGTCCCGTCTAGGATGGCATTGCCTGAAAGGTCGTTGCGGATCTCAAACTGGTGGATGCCAAGAGTTTTGCCAAGCTTGAAAAAGGCGCCAAGCGGCATCTGTGGCGCAACCATGTGGTTGAGCGCGAAAGTGGGCGCAGCCATGAAGATTCTCCCGAGGTGTCTGGCAGGCCCTCGGTTCCTCCTCAGGGCCGCTGACGTCGAAATCATCAGGTTTCATGACGTTCGTCAAAGCGGAAATGGAGGTATTCTATTTCATTCATGATAGAATTTGCCGATTGGCATGATGGAATTCTATCTTCTCCTAGATATTCTCGGGTACGTAGAGCTCCAGGGGAAGGAATGTTTGTCCAGGAGCGGTGGCCGGACCGCTGTCCACAGCCTCCACCATCAATTGAACCAGTTCTCGGCAAAGGTTTGCGAGCGGAGTGGCGATGGCCATGGTCACGACCTCATCTGCGAGCGCAGCGCGGGAGATAGGTGTTAGTTCGTTGACCACAACAATGTGCTTTCCGCCGAGCTTTTCTTCCCTGATGGCGGAGATAGCGCCTTCCATGCCGCCACCCGCAACGTAGAAGCCAACGAGATCGGGGTGGCGCAGCAGCAGATCGAGCGTTGCTTCATGCGTAATCTGTACGGTCTCGAGGTTTACTAGGGTATCGAGAACCTCGAAGTCAGGAGCATGTTCGCGAAAGTAGGAGCGAAAGCCGATCTCACGCAGCTCGTGCCCGTGAAACCGATGACTGCCTACGAAAACCGCGACTTTACCTGGCTTTTTCGCGGTCTTGGCAATCATCCAGGCTGCCGTTCTCCCGGCTTTCCGGTTGTTCAGACCGACATATCCCTCCCGAATGCCGGAGGCAAAGTCCGACAGCAGCGAGAACACCGGCACGCCTTTCGCCTTCAGTTCTTCGACGACCACAGACAGAGCGGGATAGTCAGGCGCAGTCATTGCGACGGCCTGGTTCCGTCCGCCTACCTCCCGAAGCTTGTCTGCCAGTTCAGAAGGTGTCTGAGATGTGCAGAAATCGATCTGCGCGACACCCCGTATTCCGGGATGGTTCTGCACTGCGATCTCAATCTCGCGCGCGAACGCCTGGTAGAAATGATGATCCGGCTTCTGCAGCACGAATCCCAACTTGTATTGGGGCAGTCCCTCGAAAACTCGCTGCCTGAGCAAGCCGACTGCATGGAAGCCGATCTCGTTTGCTGCGTCGTAAACCCGTCTTGCTGTATCTTCCCGCACTTTGTGTCGACCGTTCAGCACACGGTCGACGGTCGCAACGCTTACGCCTGCCGCTTTCGCGAGGTCGGCAATAGTGGGACGCGATGCCATACCCGTTCCTTTCTGAGGTCATTCTATCATCTGTAGACGTCTATATGATGTGAAATGATAGAATATATCAAGGCCCCATTGAGTGGATCGAAATCCGCGATATTCCTTCTGGCATTCGTCAAGCGAAATGGTCCGGCCAGAACCGGACAGGCAGGAGGAAGTCGTGGCGAGCACAGCAAGCAAGAGAGATTACAGCCTTTTGGGACGTGATGCCCGGGCAGCGGTTGCCAATGGGCTTTCGGCGGCCGAGTGGTATCACACCGATGTTCCTCGCAAGCAGATGAAGGAATTGATGAAGCGCGAGGATGGCCCGGCTATTCGCGACACTGCGATTTGGCTCGGTGCCATGATCGTCTTCGGAGGCCTTGGCGTTTATTTCTGGGGCAGCTTTTGGGCGATCCCATTCTTCCTCGCCTACGGCGTGCTTTACGGGTCGGCATCTGACAGCCGGTGGCACGAATGCGGTCATGGCACGGCCTTCAAGACGATGTGGATGAATAACGTCGTCTACCAGATCGCCTGCTTCATGATCATGCGCAATCCGGTCACCTGGCGTTGGAGCCACACCCGGCATCACACCGATACCGTTATCGTTGGTCGAGACCCGGAAATCGCCGTCATGCGTCCGCCGGATCTTGTGCGGCTGGTCCTCAACTTCTTTGGTCTGCTCGATACCTGGCACGCTCTGATCGACATGGTTCGTAATGCCTTCGGGGTGATCAGCGCTGAAGAAAAGACGTTCGTTCCTGAAAGCGAACAGCCGAAGGCCATCCGGGTCGCGCGCATCTGGCTGGCGATCTATCTTGCAACGGGAGCAGTCGCCGTCTACCTGGGATCGATCCTGCCCTTCATGTTGATAGGTCTGCCGCGTCTCTACGGCGCCTGGCATCACGTGATGACGGGCCTGCTGCAGCATGGTGGCCTTGCGGACAATGTCATCGATCATCGGCTCAACAGCCGGACCGTCTACATGAACCCGATCAGTCGGTTCATTTACTGGAACATGAACTACCACGTCGAACACCACATGTTTCCGATGGTGCCCTATCACGCGCTGCCCAAGCTGCACGCCATGATCAAGGATGACCTGCCAGCGCCGAACCCCTCGATCCTCCATGGCTATCGCGAGATGATCCCGGCCTTCCTGCGCCAGCTCCGCAATGAGGATTACTTCCTCAAGCGGCAACTGCCGCCGACCGCCAAGCCGTATCGCGAAGACTTTCATGGCGAGGCTATGGCCCCAGCGGCCGAGTAAAACGGGCTGGCTTTCAAGAATTCAGAATGGGGAGGAGAACGCAATGAGCAATTGGATTGACGTCTGCGAGGCGGACGAAATCGACGAAGAGGATGTCGTGCGCTTCGACCACGAGGGCAAGAGCTTCGCTGTCTATCGCAGCCCGGAGGACACATACCATGCAACCGACGGCCACTGCACGCATGAGCATGTTCATCTGGCAGATGGTCTGGTGATGAACGACATCATCGAATGTCCGAAACACAACGGTCGCTTCAACTACAAGACGGGCGAGGCTAAGGGCGCTCCCGTTTGCGTCAACCTGAAGACCTATCCTGTGAAGGTCGAAGGCGGTCGCGTGTTGATCCAGGTCGGCTAACATGGCCAACTCCGGCATGGTCATTGTTGGCGCGGGCGAAGCGGGTGTCCGCGCCGCCTTCGCCTTACGCGAACAAGGATATCAGGGGACGATCAGCCTCATCGGAGATGAGCCCCATTTGCCGTATGAGCGGCCGCCCCTGTCAAAGGCAGGAGCCGAGGCCGAAATCGTGCGGGCAATCGTTGCCGAGGCCCGGTTCGCCGAAGCAGGAATCTCGTACCGCCGGGGGGCTCGCGTTTGCGCCATCGAGCGCACCGCGCATTCACTGCTTTTAGACAGCGGCGAAACGCTCGCTTATGAGCGACTGCTTCTGGCAACAGGGGCTTCGCCACGAAAGCTACCCGGTCTGCACTTTGGGACACGCATTCACGCCCTACGGACTGTAGAGCAGGCTGCTGCCATTCGTGGCGCGATGCGGCAGGGCCAGCACCTCGCCATCCTGGGCGGAGGCTTCATCGGCTTGGAACTTGCAGCCATGGGCCGGCACCTTGGAGCCATGGTGACCCTGATCGAAATGCAGCCGCGTGTGCTGATGCGCGGTGTGCCAGAACGACTGGCTCTGGCACTTCAGGCTCGCCACGAGGAAGAGGGCGTCAACATTGTCTGTGGCGTGGGGGTCGCGAGCATCGTTGAGGACGAAGAACGTGTGATCATTAGCCTCGTCGACGGACGGCATATCCACGCTGATGCACTGGTGGTGGGGATTGGCGCAGAGCCTAATACCGCTCTGGCCGGACAAGCCGGGCTGGCCCTCGAAAACGGCATCGCAGTCGATGATCATCTGCGCACTGACGATCCGGACATTTTCGCGGCCGGTGACTGCTGCTCCTATCCTGTTGCAGTTTATGGCGGCCGACGCGTTAGGCTCGAATCCTGGAGAAACGCTCAGGAGCAGGGCAGCGCGGCGGCAGCCAACATGCTCGGCAGGGCCGAAGCTTTCGACGCCGTACCCTGGTTCTGGTCGGATCAATATGACTTGACGCTGCAGGTGGCCGGCTTAGCCGACGGCGCCGTCGCAACTGTTGCTCGCCCCTTGTCCGATGACGCGGAAATCCTCTTTCACCTCGATGGTGATGGAAGACTTCTCGCAGCCAGCGGCCTTGGCCGGGGAGGCGCCGTTGCGCGCGATATACGGCTTGCTGAGATGTTGATCGCGCGTCGGGCACATCCGGATCCAGCAGCGCTCGCCGACCCTGCTGTCAAACTCAAATCCCTTTTGTAGGCGCCAAGCGCCAAAGGAATATCCATGAAATCGAAACGTCCCACTGTCGCCGACATCCTGGCACTCAAGGGCAAGCGGCAATTGAGCATGTTGCGGGTTGTCACGCTCGAAGAGGCAGAGGCTGCTGAAAAGGCCGGGATCGAAATGGTCTCCGTTCCCCCGGCCTTGCTCGGACCAGCCTTCCGCGAAGCGGCCCCGACGGTGTTTGCTGTTCCAGGCCTGGAATACGGCGACTTCATTACAGCGGAGGAGTATCTCCGAGCCGCCTTCCAGGCGATGCGAGCGGGCGGCGATGCCGTCTATTGCGCAGCCAGCCTCGGCATTATTCGCAGGCTGCGTGACGAAGGCATCCCGGTCTGCAGTCATGTCGGCCTCATCCCCTCGAAGGCAACCTGGACCGGCGGTTTCAAGGCTGTCGGTAAGACGGCCGAAAGCGCGCTTTCGATCTGGATGGCGGTCCAGGCCCTGGAAGAGGCGGGGGCTTTCGCAGCGGAAATCGAGGTCGTTCCGTCAGAAGTCGCCGCAATCATCAGTGCAAAGACCTCGCTCTTCATGATTTCCATGGGCGCGGGCGCTGGCTGTGATGCGCAGTATCTTTTCGCTGACGACGTGCTCGGCCAAACCCGTGGCCACGTCCCACGTCATGCCAAGACTTATCGCAATTTCGCGGCGGAGTACGACCGCCTTCAGCAAGAGCGGATTGCCGCTTTCCGCGAATTTCGTCACGACGTCGAAAGCGGCGCCTATCCTGCTGATCGACATAATGTCGGTGTGCCAGCCGACGAACTCGCCCGCTTCAACACCATGATCAACGGCTGACCGAGCCGATAGGAGAGAAGACCATGACCGTAAACTTCGCCCTTCTGGGCGCGGGCCGTATCGGACGCGTCCATGCCAAGGCTGTCGGCAGCAATCCGGATGCAAAGCTAGTCGCCGTGGCCGATGCTTTTCCGGCCGCCGCCCAATCAATCGCGGCTCAGCATGGCGCAGAGGTTCGCACCATTGATGAAATCGAAGCGGCCCGCGACATCCATGCAGTGATCATCTGCACACCGACCGATACCCACGCCGACCTGATCGAAAAGTTTGCGAGGGCAGGCAAAGCGATCTTTTGCGAGAAGCCAGTGGACCTGGACATAGCTCGCGTCAAAGCGTGCATCGACGTCGTCAAGGAGACAGACGCGAAGCTGATGGTTGGCTTCAACCGCCGCTTCGATCCCCATTTCATGGCGGTCAAGCAGGCGATAGACGACGGCCGTGTCGGGAAGGTTGAAATGATCACCATCACGTCCCGCGATCCCGGTCCGCCGCCACTTGACTATATTAGCCGTTCCGGCGGCATCTTCCGCGATATGACAATCCACGATTTCGACATGGCGCGCTTCCTATTGGATGGTGAAGAGATCGCATCTGTCTCTGCTCACGCTGCTGTTCTGGTCGATCCTGCTATTGGCGCTGCAGGAGACCACGACAGTGTGACCGTAATCCTCGAGACGGTCACCGGGCGCCAGGCTGTGATTTCGAACTCGCGACGCGCCACATATGGCTATGACCAGCGCATCGAAGTTCACGGCTCATTCGGTTCGGCCAGCGCGGAAAACCAGCGCCCGATCTCGATTGAGGTGGCGACTGCCGAAGGCTATACCCGCCCGCCGCTGCACGACTTCTTCATGACCCGCTACACCGAAGCCTACGCCAATGAAATAGCCGGGTTTATTGCTGCGATCGAAAGCGGGGCGTTGATCTCGCCCAGCGGTGAAGATGGCCTGCTTGCACTTCAGCTCGCTGACGCGGCACTGGAAAGCGTTCGGACCGGCCGGCGGGTCACCTTGGGCTAAAGCCGCTCGGGCGAGCGTTTAAAGCGTCTGGCTCTTTCATAAGATTGGGCCGGACCTGCTGCACTGGCGCGTTGGTTATACAGTGGAAGCGGACAACACCCGTCACCCAAAGCTCGTTATGAATACAGCGGGTCCCCAGCCAATTTTCGCGAGACCCGTTTCGGAGCAACGGATGGACTGAATAACAGCAGCCGGGATTGCTCAAGTTGTTGAAAAGCGTCCCTTTTTCTGCGAGAAATAGTCGCTGATTTTCAGCGAAAAACCGGCCTAAACAGTTTGCGCGCCGCGCCGCCACCAAATCGCTGGCCTCCTTCGTCCTGTCGCAGGTGTGGGGCTGTTCGCTACGGGCTTAGGCAAGGCTAGTTGCCAGCCGTTCACATTGGTGGGTTAATGACGATGGTCCTCGTCTCGCGGGCACAACAGCCGATGATCCGGTCTACCAAGCTCGCAGCCTGTGCGGCAATTTCCGGGACACCTGTCAGCTCACCAAATGCTGGGCGAGCGGGCGGTCCGGCGACGAAGAGCGTGGAGTTCGGGGTTCCGGTGGCTGTGATAGCGCGGCCCGCGCTGTCGCAAGCGAGGCCGAGACCGAACCGATCCGACTGGATGAAGCCATCCCGCTGCATGCCAAGCAGAAACCGCTGGTGGGTCGCATAGGACCGGAAATCAGGACCAGTCGCCAAAAGGATGTGGCGACAGTGAAACTCAGTCTTTCCTCCGCGGGTATCCACCTCCGCAAGAAGCTCTTGTCCGTCGACCCTGATGGACATGAGATCGCCCGTTTCCGGTCTGACCCGACCAGTGCCGATGCCCAGTTCGAGGATGGCGGCCCCTTGGGGTGGCATCCGGTACCGATGAACGTCGTACCAGCGGCGGAGGCGCCTCAGGAATTTTTGTCGCTCGCGCATCGGCAGCGCTTGCCACAACGACGGTGCGTGCTGACGCAGAGCATCGAACACGGACTGCCAGGGTATGCCCTGCGCCTGCGCATCTTTGATCGTGGCTCGCACCTTCGATAGAAGCTTTTTGGCCGACGTAAGGTCGGTGCTGCTGAAGTCACCAAAGGGTGAAAAGCCACCGCCGGCATGCGGTCTCGGCATGAGGCCTGTGCGGGAGAGGAGGCTGACGGTCCCGGTATGGCCAAGGGCCTTTAGGCGGCAGAGGGCATCAATGGCGGTAAGACCGGAGCCGACGACAAGGACGGGATCGCTCTCGCCGATTTCGTTGAACGCATCAGCGGCAAGGACCTCTTTCACACGACGTGTTGCCAAAGCACTTAGCCTGTCGATGACGGGTGGCCTAGAGGCAGGAGGGTGCCCGGTCGCGAGGATCAGAATGTCGGCCATGACGATGGTGCCGTCAGCCCCGCAAATCCGCCACTGCTCATTCTGTCGCTCGACAACCCGAACGACATCGCGGACGTGTCGCACCGCGCCACTGTCGAGATGGGGCGCAAGTTGCACCTGCATGAACCGTCCGAAATCCCTACGACGGGCAAAGATACCTTCCGGGGTCACGGCATCTGGATCCACCGTGAGCGTTCCGCTGGTCTGCAGCCAGTCGAGGAAGGCTGTCGGAGCGCCAGGGATGGCGCGCATTCTGTGTGCTGCGACATTCAGGCGGACATCAAGGTTCTTGACATCATAGGCAAGGCCACATCCGAGCTGCTCGCGGGGCTCGAAGATGGTCACCTCTTCAATGTCCCGGATCCCGCGCTCGACGAGAAGTTTGGCAACAATCGCGCCCGTATATCCGCCGCCGATGATTGCGACGCGAGAGCCGGGGCCCGGCGCTCGCGCCTGCAGTCTCGGGGACGAGATCCTGATCTTCAACATGGCAGTCTTCCTTCCGGTTCGCGGGTGGCAGATCTGGGCATATTTTCTATAAAATATATGGAGATTAAAAACGCTTGTCTACTGCTTCGGTTCCTCGGCTGTTACCCATGCTTGAGATGCAGTCTGCACGGAGAGGTCAGATGAACGTTTTTATCGCAAGCGAATTCAGCGAGCCGCGCCTTCGCCCAGTGTCCGATCGTCCAGCCGACACGGCTGGTTTGAAGGAGGCCTTGAGAACGCTGGGCGGCGGTGTCAGCGTGATTACGGCGGGTGAAGGTGCTGAGCGCTCGGGAGCCACGGTCACCTCTGCGACGGCTCTGTCCGTCGATCCCCCGCGTATGCTGGTGTCCCTCAACAGATCTTCCTCCACCTGGCCCGTCGTTGAGCGTTACCGCCATTTCGCGGTCAATGTGATTGGTGCGGCCCATCAGGAGATTGCAAACCGCTTTGCGGGCATTGGTGGATTGAAGGGACCCGAGCGCTATGTTGGGGCCGAATGGACAAGGCTTGCCAGCGGAGCGCCAGTGCTGGAAGATGCGGTTGCAGCACTCGACTGTGAGGTCGAGGAGGCGATCGAGCGACATAGCCATGTCATCCTGATCGGTCGCGTCCTTTCGATACGCTTGAGCGGTGGGAGTTCACTCCTGTATCAGAATGGCAAATACCACGCAGTGACGTAACTCTGGCTTGAGTGGAGGAGGGTCTTTTTGATGGTGGTATCGACGGCTGATCGATTGCGACCCGTACCGGCTGCACTGACGCGTGAGGCTGATGTCTTGGCCGCACTCGATCGCCTGGGACCTTCGGCGACCAGTCACAATCTGGACCAGGTCTCCAGTCTGCCCACAAGTGGGCTTCTTGCCATGTCGATTCCCGCGAGCTTCGGGGGAGCAGATATCTCGAACCTCATCGTCGCCGAGGCCGTCAGCCGGCTGGCCATCTGGAACGCAAAGGCGGCGGAGCAATTGCTCCGGCATCTTGTTGCCTTGGAACTGGTGCGCACCAGCGGATCGGCAGAACAGCGCAAGGCGATTTACGGACGGGTGGTGCTGGGCGATGTCTTCGACTTGAGTGCTCGTCGCGAGGGTGTTCCGCCACCGAGGCTTGTACAGTCGGGTCTGGCTTTCGCTTTGGACAATGGTGAGTCGGACTTGGAGATCAGTGCGGCGGATTGGCAGATCATAAGGGCATCAGGAGCAAGTTCTGAATCGATGGCCGCCATTCTGGACAGCAAGCGCGTGTCATTCCGCGGCGAGGATGCATCACCGGAGTTAACCGTCCATCCCGATTACATTCTTTCCCTCGGTGAGAATGCGGACTGTCTGTCACGACTGATGATGGCATTTCTGACGGCTGCCGCAGCCCGCGGACGAGTTAGCGCGAAAACACTGACCTCAGGGGCAGATCCTTCTGCCGCAATCGAACTCGAACTTCTGGACGCAATGATCCAGAAGGCAGCCTCCCTGATCGATGGCATTCAGGTGGACGATCCGCCAATCGATCTTGCACAGATCGATCGGTTCTGCCTCGCACTGGACACTTCGCGTTTGCGCTGTTCCGTGGATCACTCGCCGGTGATCAGATCCTGATCGGGCTGTTCCGATGCTACGAATTGCGTGAGCGTCATTGTGTCGAGAACAGCGGCCATGGCTTCGCGAACCTGCGTCATGGAAATGCGGATCTGGCACGATGCCGGGTCCCGGCAATCGTCGCAGGCTTCAAACGCCGTGCGACTGGCGTAGCGCATGGGTGCCAGCGGCCCGTCAAGGGCGCGGATGACCTGCCCGATCATGATCTCATCTGCGGGTTTTGACAGCGCATGACCGCCATGCGGCCCCTTCTTCGAGCGCAGGAAGCCGTTGTTGCGCAACTCCAGCAGGATCGTGTCGAGGAACTTCTTCGGAATATTGTTGCGGGTCGCAATGTCGGCAACGAACGCCGTCTGCCCTGGCTCCAGACCCGCGAGGTCGACCAGCGCTTTCAGACCGTATTTGCCTTTGTTGGTGAGCATCGCGGAGATATCCGGCCGAAGGCCCCCAAGGATGATTTTGCTCATCGTACATAGTTTATGAAGTAGCGTTCAAGCTGTTTCCGGATCGGAGCGAGCTAAGTGCTCCGGCCTTTTTGCTTCCGTGTCGCGGATGTCTCAGATCGCCGTCATATTCAAAAATCCATTCGCCGAGAGGCTGAATCTTCGCAATCCTATTTCTCTATATAAATTATAGACAATGTAGGCTGACCTCATTCTATGATTGAGTGAGAGAGGACCAGCCATGACACGCAAGATCAGATTAGGCGCATTCCTTCCCGGCGGCGGACAGCATATCGCCTCCTGGCGGCATCCGGATCAGCCAGCCGATGGTGCCGTCAGCTTCGAGTTCCACAAACAGTTGGCCCTCACCGCCGAGAGGGGATTGTTCGACGCCTACTTCCTTGCCGACGGTTTGGCCGTCGGCTTCGGCGGCGCGCGAGAAGGCGGCAATGCAAGGGTCGCCGGCTTCGAGCCCGTGACGCTGTTCTCTGCGCTCGCTCCCTTCACCACCCATCTCGGCTTCATCGCGACGGCGTCGACGACCTATGAGGAGCCTTATAATACGGCGCGGAAGTTCGCCTCGCTTGACCTCATCTCCGGCGGCAGGGCCGGCTGGAACGTGGTCACGACAACGGGCGATGCCACGGCGCAGAACTTCAACCGTGATCAGCAGCTCCCGCATGCCGACCGCTACAAGCGGGCCGCCGAGCATGTCGATGTCGTCAAGAAACTCTGGGACAGTTTTGAGGACGATGCCTTCATCCGCGACAAGGAAACGGGTGTCTTCTTCGATCCCGGTAAGCTGCATGATGCCGCTCACAAGGGCGAGCACTTCAAGGTCAAGGGACCGCTCAACGTCTCGCGCTCGCGCCAGGGGCATCCGGTCATCGTCCAGGCAGGCCAATCCGATGACGGCCGTGGTCTGGCCGCTGCGACGGCAGAGGTGATCTTCACCGCCCACCAGCACATTGAGACAGCGCAGGAATTCTACCGCGACATCAAGAACCGCTCTCGCGGCCTCGGGCGCAATCCCGATCATATCCTGATCATGCCCGGCGTTTCGCCTTTTGTCGGTCGCACGGAGGAAGAAGCGCGTGAGAAATACGATCGCCTGACGTCTCTGATCCTGGAGGAAGACGGCATCGGCCTGCTCAATGGCCTGACAGGTGGCACGCTCGACCTCAAGGGATATGATCTCGACGGCCCGCTTCCGCCGGCACCGCCAACCGAGGGCATGAAGAGCCGGCAGGCGTTGATCCGCCAGATCGCCGACGAGAACAATCTCTCGATCCGCCAGCTCTACCAGTGGGTCGCCTCGGCGCGCGGTCACTTCACCATCGTCGGAACGCCGGTGCAGATTGCCGACACGCTGCAGCAATGGTTCGAGAACGAAGCGGCTGACGGCTTCAACATCCTGCCGCCCTGGCTCCCGACGGGCCTCAACGACTTCGTCGATCTCGTCATCCCCGAGCTGCAACGCCGCGGGCTCTTCCGCACCGCCTATGAGGGCCGGACGCTTCGCGAAAACCTAGGCCTGCCATTCCCGATCAACCGCTATGCCGCCGACCGTCAGGTCGTGCAGGCCGCCGAATGAGGAGGTCCCCCATGTCCTACGAAGACATCCATCACGGACGGGCCTATGGCCTCGATCTCTCACCGAATGTTGACACCGCACCCCGCTGGCTTAGTCAGGCAACGGCAGTCATCACGCCCTTCCTTGGCCGCTATGGTCTCGTGATCGCCTTCCTCATCCTCTGGCAGGCCTCGTCGAAACTCGGCTGGGTGAACGCATCCGTCTTCCCGCCGCTCGATCAGATCATCGGTGCCTTGTGGAAGGCGCTCTCCTCGGGCGCCATCGTCGATGATATCGCGATAAGTCTGCAGCGCTCCGGCATTGCCTTTGTTGCTGCCGTTGGCCTTGGCATTCCGCTCGGCCTCTTCATGGGGCAGGTGCGCGCTGTCGAGCAGGCCCTCGATCCGCTCTTGCAGTTCTTTCGTCAGACGTCTGCGCTCGCCCTCTATCCCGTCTTCATCCTGCTTCTCGGTCTGGGCGAAGCTTCCAAGGTCTTCGTCATCTTCTGGGCGACGCTCTTCCCGATCCTCCTGTCGACCATCGGTGGGGTTAAGGAGGTCGACAAGAAGCTTATCGAGATGGCTCGCACTTATGGCGCTGGCTCTCTGCAGATATTCCGTCGTGTCGTGCTTCCAGCCTCGGTGCCCGCGATCTTCGTTGGCCTTCGCCTTTCCGCAACGACGGCACTGCTGCTCCTCATCGCAGCCGAGATGATCGGTGCCAACAAAGGCATCGGCTTCCAGGTGATGAATGCCCAATACAACTTCCAGATCCCGCTGATGTTTGCGGCCATCCTGCTTCTCGCACTGCTCGGCCTCGCCGCAAACGCCGTCCTCGTCCTTCTGCAGCGGCGACTGTGCCGCTGGGCCTGACCAGGCATCGCACGCATCCCTCCATTCTCGTTATCAAAGGAAACTCCGATGACATTCCATTCCCGCAAGCTCCTCCTCTCTGCCGCGATTACCTTTGCGCTCTCAGGCTCCGCCTACGCCGCCGAAGAGGTCAAGTTCCGCTATCTCGCCAGTCAGGGCGGATTGTCCGCCCATGAACTGGCTGCCGAGCTGGGCTATTTCGACGGCACCGGCATCACCATCGAGAATGTCGGCTATGCCACTGGCGGCCCGGCCTCGCTGATTGCGCTCGCCTCCGGCGATGTCGAAATCGGCAGTGCTGCCACCTCGGCCGTCTTGAACTCGATCATCGGCGGCAACGACTTTGTCGCGGCTTATCCCTCCAACGGCATCAACGACGAGGTTCAGTCGATCTTCTACGTGCTGGAAGACAGTCCCATCCGCGAGATCAAGGATATCGCCGGAAAGACCGTCGCAGTGAACACGCTCGGTGCCCATCTCGACTACACGATCCGCGAGGCTCTGCATTCCGTCGGTTTGCCGTCTGATGCCGCCAACCAGATCGTCGTTCCTGGCCCGCAGCTTGAACAGGTCCTGCGCTCCGGTCAGGTCGATGTATCGGCCTTCGGCTACTGGCAGACGACTTTTGAAGGTGCTGCCAAGCAGAAGGGCGGGCTCCGTGCGATCTTCGACGACACCGATGTGCTCGGAGAAATCGCCGGCGGCTTCATTGTGCTGCGCCGCGACTTCATCGAAAAACACCCCGAAGCCGCCAAGGTCTTCGTCGAACAGTCCGAGCGCGCCCTCGACTATGCCCGCGAAAACCCGGAGGAGACCAAGAAGATCTTCGCCAAGGCACTGGCCGAGCGTGGCGAGAACCCTGACATCGCCCAGTTCTTCCGAGGCTATGGCGTGCGCCCAGGCGGCAAGGCAGTCGAGCGCGACCTGCAGTTCTGGATCGACGTCCTCGTCCGTGAAGGCAAGCTGAAGGAGGGCCAGCTCTCGGCCAACGAGATCCTCTATTCCCCCGAGACAGCGAGCAACTGACCATGGCACTCGCTCAGTCCAACAGCATTCGCGGAGAGGTGACGGTCCGTCACCTCTCCAAGACCTACACCCTCAACAGAAAGCCGCTGTCGGTCCTGAAGGATCTCAACCTCACCATCCATTCGGGCGAAAGCCTGGCGATCGTCGGCGCAAGCGGCTCGGGCAAGACGACACTTCTGCGGATCCTGGCGGGACTCGAAGATGCGGACAGCGGCGATGTCCTGATTGATGGCCGTCGCATCCGCGGCGTTGGCACCGAACGGGCCGTCATATTCCAGGAACCGCGCCTTCTGCCTTGGCTGACCGTCATCGACAACATTGGATTCGGATTGGAGACCAGAGGCCTTTCCCGCGACGAGGCGCACTTCATCTCGCAGCGCTATGTCGAACTTGTCGGATTGAAGGGCTTCGAAACCGCCTATCCGCGTCAGCTTTCGGGCGGTATGGCGCAACGTGTCGGTATCGCCCGGGCGCTTGCCGTCCAGCCGGAAATCCTGCTGCTCGACGAACCTCTCGGTGCGCTGGACGCGATGACCAAGATCGGCATGCAGCAGGAACTGGCACGGATTTGGAAAGAGGAGGACGTAACGACGGTGCTCGTGACCCACGATCTCGAAGAAGCGATTTTCCTCGCTGACCGAATTCTGATTCTGCCCCGCGAGAAGGGCGGGGAGTCCCGGCTGATCGACATCGACTTGCCCCGGCCCCGCGATCGCAGTGCGCCTGCTTTCGTGCGCCAGCGAGAGGAACTGCTCGGGCTTTTTGGATTGCATTGAAATGGGTCGGATGAAGAGGAAGCGCGGTCGTTGGCTGCGCTTCTTTCTTCGCCTTTAGCGGGCGGCAAGCGACGCGAGCCAAACTGTGGCAGCTTGTTCCCCAAGCTACATCGATGAGCGGTGATCCGCCTCCGCTCAGTTGCGGTGACTGCGAGCGGGTCCCCAGCCAGTTCAGCGAGACCCGCTCAAACACGACGGATGGACTGAAGAACAGCAGCCGGGATTGCTCAACATGATTTGAAAGGCTTGAAAAAATAGCCTGTGATTTCCCTATGTTTTCCTGCCGCGAGCGACCGTGGATGCCATCTTTGTGCCCTGGCTTTGGGCTGACGTCAACATGGCGGGAGAGCGGCAATTATTTCCGCTCGGAAACATCAAGCCGGGGGTAAGGCGAGCTTTTACCAAATGGCATATTTGCGCCTCACATCGGCAACAACGGTGGTGGTCGATCGCGTTCAAAAGCCTATGGTGGCTTCGGGCTCCACCTGTCCCTGAAGGCCTCATCCCGGAACAATGAAAAAGATGACGCTCACAACGGCCAGTTCAATTGCCACCGAGAATGAAGGACGCGCATCGATCGCCCAGCATCATTGCCGGAGCTGCAGTGTTTCCAGCGTTGATGTCTGGCACGGCCGACATGTCGCACACCCGCAGACCGTCGATCCCTCTGACCCGCATACGTGCATCCAGCACCGCCATCGGGTCGCCATCGGCACCCATCTTGCAGGTTCCCGCGGGGTGATAGTTGGTCTTGACGAAGCGCTTGCAGTGCAATTCCAGCGCCGCATCCGAGAGATCGGCAGGGGAGGGGACAGCGACTTTGCTGATCCGCTCCTTAAGCGGCGTGGCCTCCAGAGCCCGCAGGAAAAACCGCTGGCCCGCAATCATCTCGCGCATGTCCGCCGGATCCTTCAGCAGGTTTGGCGAGACGCGCGGCTTGTCGGATGGTGATGCCGACCGCAGGCGGACGTGTCCCCTGGACTTCGGCTTGACCACCACCGTCGTAATCGTCAGGCCATAGGTGTCGTCGACGAGGCTCCTCGTATCGCGGTCCAGGTAGACAATCGGAACGCAGAAGGCTTGGATCGTGGGTTCACCATCCGGGTTGCCCGGATTGACAAATGCGCCCGCCTCAACCCCGGCCGAGGTGATCGGTCCAGATCCGAAGAGCTTGAACTGCAAGCCGTTGCGGATCATACGCCAGCCATCGCCCTGGCGGTGATAGCCATATTTGCCGTTCGCCGTCGAAATGATCGGCACTTCCGGGTGGTCGACAAGGTTCTCCCCGACGCCCGGCAAGTCCAACGCCACGTCGATCGAATGGGCCTTCAGTTCGTCCGCTGGGCCGACGCCCGACAGCATCAGGAGCTTCGGCGTGATCAGAGCCCCTGCACTCAAGACGACGGCATCGTCCGCCATGGCCACCGATGTGGCACCATCCTTCTCCCGGTACTGGACGCCTTTCGCGCGACCGTTTTCGATGATGATCTTCTCGGCTCGTGTCTGCAGTTTCAGGTCCAGCCTGGGATCTTTGAGCAAAGGCTCGATGAAGGCGTAGGCTGAGCTCGATCTCTTGCCGGCGCGGTTCATGAACTGGTAGAAGCCGACGCCTCGCTGGGAGAGGCCGTTGAAGTCGGGATTGAAGGGCTCGCCGAGGCCCTGCACCGCCTGAACGAACCATCGCGACATCTGATCGATATAGCCCGGATCAGAAACCTTGAGAGGGCCGCCTGCGCCATGTCGCTCGTTCAGGAGACGGTTGTTGTCCTCCATCCCCCTGAAGTGGCGGAGCACAGCGTTCCAGCTCCAGTCGGCGCCGTCATTGTTGCCCCGCAAGATGTCGTTCCACGCCTCGTAATCCGACGGTCTGCCGCGAATATAGACCTGCGCATTGACGGAACTGCCGCCGCCCAGAACGTTACCTTGCGGGATGTCATGTGCACGCCCATCGAGATGCGGCTGGGGATCGGTCGTATGGTAGTGCATGTAGCGACTGCCATTGATCATCTTGAAGATGCCGGGTGGCATGTCGAGCAGGGGATGCCGATTGGAATAGCCGCCCTCTAGAAGCAGCACGCGGCGACCGGCTGCAACGAGGCGAGCGGCGACCACGCAGCCTGCTGCTCCTCCTCCAACGACGATGTTGTCATAGGTTTTGGTCACCACATCATGCTCCGGTTGAATGAGGTTCAGCGAAACGTCCCGCGGACGAATTCCCAGGCTGAAACGAGATGCGCCTGCATGGCCTCTTCGGCCGCCTCCGGATCCCGGTTCTGGATTGCCGTGAATATCTCGAGATGCCGCAGGAAATTCGTTTCGTTGCGTTCCGGCATGCTTGGCATCTTGCGCCAATGGGGCGAGAGCCAGGCGACATAGGCCATGTGTATCACCGGAAACACAGGGTTTTTCGGGATCTGAAACAGGGTCCCGTGGAATGCGACATCGGTCGCGTAGAAAAGCTCCGACTGGCCGATCGCGGCCTCATTGGCATCCAGCGCTTCCTTCAGTGCCTCGATGTCGGCACGCTTGGCATGCAGGGCCGCATGCCGCACCAGCGCCATCTCCAGGAATATCCGGGAGTTGAACAGGTTCTTGATGCCGTCCGGTTCGGTCAGGAGATGGCCGATCGCGCCTTCGACGGCCTTGAGCGCCGTGTCGTAGCCCGGCCGCCTCGCAATCGGGCGATAGCGCGGCCTCGCCTCCAGCAGCCCGCGGCTTGCCAGTGTTGTCACCGCCTCCCGGACGACGGTGCGGCTTACGCCGTAGATTTCCATCAATTCTCGCTCAGATGGCAGATGGGCGCCGTCCGCAAGCTCGCCGGAAACGATCTGGCGCTCCAGCGAACGGATGACGTTCGATGCTGCTCGCTTGGCGTTATTCGGACTCAGGTCTTCGTCAATCGTGGTCATAGCCTTTTGTAGTTTGGAGTGACATGCGACGCAAGATCCGCAAATTTGGTACGATGAAAAAATATTATTTGGCAAGCGGGTTGACGCAATAGGCGTACTGCGCCTTAATTGGCTAAATTTTGGTCGTACCAAAAAGGGGCGATATGTTGATCGAATTGTCTGAGCTGGCCCGTGGCGGCTCTCCTGTCCAGACGAAGATGTTTGTCGGCGGGCGGTGGGTGTCAGGATCGGCAAGCAGCCTTCAGCCGGTTGAGAATCCGGCCGATGGATCCGAGATCGCATTCACGCCGATGGCGTCTGCAGCGGAAGCAGAGGAAGCTGTCTCAGCCGCCCGTCTGGCTCAACCCCTTTGGGCTGCTCTCGCCCCCGTCGAGCGCGGCAGGCTCGTGGGTCTGCTGGCGGATCAGGTAAACGATCATGCAGAGCTGCTCGCTCAGATCATCACGATGGAGCAAGGTAAGCCGATCGGGCAGGCACGCGGAGAGGTCGCAGCCACCGCGACATTCCTTCGTTACGCCGCCGAACAGGCGCGCCGTATGGAGGGAGAAATCGTGCCCTCCGATGCCCGCAACGAGGAGATCTGGGTTCGCCGAGTTCCCCACGGAGTCGTTACCGGAATCACTGCCTGGAACTATCCGGCGGCGCTCGCCGCGCGCAAGCTCGGGCCTGCGCTTGTCGCGGGAAATGCCTTCGTCCTCAAATCTCACGAGTTCACGCCTCTGTCGGGGCTCTTCATTGCAGCACTCGCTGAAAAGATCGGCTTTCCGGCCGGCGTGATCAATGTCGTGACTGGCGACGGGCGCGTCGCCGGCAGCCGTCTCGTCGAGCTTTCAGACATGGTGACGATGACCGGGTCGACCCGGGCAGGGCGGGAAATCTACCGGACCGGTGCTGATGACATCAAGGTCGTGCGCCTCGAGCTTGGCGGCAAGGCGCCGTTCATCGTCATGGAAGACGCAGATATTGACGCGGCTGTCGAAAGCGCCGTCACGGCCCGCTTCACCAATTGCGGGCAGATCTGCACCTGCAATGAACGCATGTATCTGCACAGATCGATCTCTGAGCAGTTCCTGGAAAAGTTCGTGGCGCGTGTCCGCGCGCTGACCATTGCCCCGCCGCTCGAAGATCCGGATCTGGGGCCGAAGATCAGTGCCGGCGAAGTGACCAAGGTCGAGGAGATTATCGCCCGCAGCGTCCGGGAAGGGGCTGAAGAGCTTCTGCGCGGAGGAGCGATCACCGAAGGGCGGCTGAAGTCGGGTCATTTCATGGCGCCCTCGGTCCTTCTGGCCACGTCCAACGGCAATCCGGCGATGCAGGAGGAGATCTTCGGTCCGGTGGCGGTTGCCATGGTCGTTGATGATTTCGAGCAGGCGCTGGCCCATGCCAACGACACGAAATTCGGGCTCTCCGCCTTTGTCTACACGCGCGACCTGCGTCGTCTGATGCGGCTCACAAACGAGCTCAATTTTGGCGAGATCTACTTCAATCGGACGAACGGGGAACTCGTCCAGGGCTTCCACAGTGGCTGGGGGCTCTCAGGCATCGGCGGCGAAGACGGCAAGCACGGCTTCGACGGCTACCTGCGCAAGAAGACCATGTATGTGAACTGGTCCTGAGGTTTTGGAGGAAAAGCGCTCGCATGGTGCGAGCGCTAAAAGTGGAGGAAGACATGTATAGACGCGCTTTTCTGACGACGACGGTGCTTGCCGCCGTGACCGCGATGACGAGTTTCGGGTTGAACGCCCAGGAACTGCCAAAGCTGGAGAAGAAGGAAACCTACAAGGTCGGCTTCGCGCAGACCGAAAGCAACAATCCCTGGCGCATCGCCCAGACCAACAGCATGAAGGCAGAGGCCGAAAAGCTCGGCCATCAGCTTGTCTACACGGACGCTGCCGGTTCTGCTGCCAAGCAGGTTTCCGACGTCAACTCGATGATCGCCCAGGGCGTCGACCTGATCTTCCTTGCCCCGCGCGAGGAAAAGCCGCTCATTCCCGCCGTCATGGCCGCTAAGAAGGCAGGCATCCCGGTCATCTTGCTCGACCGCAGCGTAGATCCCTCGCTCGCTAAGGCCGGCGAAGACTATCTGACCTTCATCGGTTCCGACTTCGTTGAGGAGGGACGGCGCATCGCGGAGTGGCTGATCAAGAATGCCAACGGGAAGACCAAGATCATCCAGCTCGAAGGGACGACCGGCTCGTCCCCAGCCAACGACCGTAAGAAGGGCTTTGATGAGGCAATCCAGGCAGCCGGCGGTTTTGAGATCGTCGCCTCCCAGTCCGGTGACTTCGCCCGCGACAAGGGCCGTCAGGTCGCCGAAGCGCTGCTGCAGGCGCATCCCGATGCAAACGTGATCTATGCCCACAACGACGAGATGGCGATCGGTGCCATTTCGGCAGTCGAAGCGGCAGGCAAGGTTCCCGGCAAGGATATCCTCATTCTGTCGATCGATGGCGGCAAGGAAGCCGTACAGGCCGTGGTCGATGGAAAGATCGCAGCCGTCGTGGAGTGCAATCCGCGCTTCGGGCCCAAGGCCTTCGAGACCATGATGCGTTACGCGAATGGCGAGACGATCCCGCCGGTGCTGATCAACGAAGACAAGTTCTACGACGCGAGCAATGCAGCCGCCGAACTGGCGAACGCATACTGATCGAGCCACATGCGGCGGCGGGCGCTCCGGCCCTGCCGCCCCCCAATTCCTCGTTATCCAAGGACACCTCCCGTGCCCCTGCTCGTCATGGACTCCATCTCAAAGAGCTTCGCAGGGCTGAAAGCTCTGGACGCAGTCTCACTCACGATTGACCCGGGTGAAGTTGTGGCGCTCGTCGGTCAAAACGGCGCCGGCAAGTCGACGCTGATCAAGATACTGACCGGCGTCTATCGCAGGGACACGGGCTCCATCCAGTTTGACGGCCGCGAAGCCGATTTCTCGATGCCGGCCGAAGCCGAAGCTGCAGGCATCGCGACCATCTATCAGGAGATCAATCTGGCACCGCAGCGATCGGTCGCGGAGAACATCTATCTGTCCCGCGAACTGCGGCGCTTCGGCATGCTCGACAGCGGCGCAATGCGTCGCGGGGCAGAGGAGATCCTCAAGAGTTTCGAGCTTTCGATCGATGTCGACCGCCCGGTCGGACAATTCGACGCAGCCACCCGCCAGATGGTGGCGATCGCACGGGCGGTACTTCAGGACGCCCGGCTCGTCATCATGGATGAGCCCACCTCATCCCTCGACGAGCGCGAGGTCGGCATCCTGTTCAGGACGATCCGTATGCTCAAGCAGCGCGGCGTCTCCATCATCTTCGTCGGGCATCGGCTGGATGAACTTTACGCCGTCTGCGACAGCGTCGCGATCATGCGGGACGGCCGGCTGGTGGCCCGCGGCGCCATGGCCGACTTCCCGAAAATCGAGCTTGTCCGGCACATGCTCGGCAAGGAACTCGATGCCCTGACGCTGGTGGCACCGGAAGAGGACAAGGTCTCGAAGCCGGTGCGGCTGGAGCTCCACGGGGCTTCCGCCGGCACCCGCGTCGTCGACGTCGATCTGAAGTTGCGTGAAGGCGAGATCACCGGCCTTGCCGGACTTCTCGGGTCAGGCCGGAGCGAAACGGCACGGCTGATTTTTGGAGCGGACAAGCTCGAGAAGGGTGAACTTACCCTAGAGGGGCGCGCCAGGCACTACCGCGAACCCTCCGATGCGATCGCCGATGGAATCGGCTTCGTATCCGAAGACCGGAAGATCGACGGGATCATTCCCGACATGTCCGTCCGGGAGAATATGACGCTTGCTCTGCTTCCGAAGCTGAAGCGTGCGGGCATCGTAGATCGGCGCAGGCAGGACGAGATCGCGCAGCGCTTCATCAAGGCGCTCTCGATCAAGTGCTCGTCTCCGGATCAACCGATCAAGGAACTGTCCGGTGGCAACCAGCAGAAGGTGCTTCTGGCCCGATGGCTCGCCACCGATCCGCGCATTCTGGTCATCGACGAGCCGACACGCGGGATCGATATCGGCGCCAAGTCGGAAATTCTGAAGCTCTTGCGCAACCTCGCCGACGAAGGGTTGAGCGTGCTGATGATTTCGTCCGAACTGGAAGAGCTTCTGGCCTGTTCGGACAGTGTCAGCGTCCTCAGCGACGGCCGCTCAGTGGCACGTCTCTCGCGCGGTGAACTGAGTGAACCCGCCTTGATCTCTGCCATGGCTCATCAGGTAGACTGACATGACCAATCCCCAAGTTCCCATTTCGACGATTGAGGCGCCCCGGGCCCGGGGAGGTTTCCTTCTCTATGCGAGCCGCTATGGAACGCTGGTCGCGTTTCTGGCCCTTGTTGCGCTCAACATCGCCATCACGCCCAACTTCCTGTCGATGCAGACCTTGACCGTCAACCTGACGCAGGTGGCGACGATCGTCATCGTGGCCACCGGAATGACACTTGTCATTGCGACCGGCGGTATCGACCTGTCGGTCGGGTCGTTGATGGCGATCGCCGGCGCCATCGCGCCGATGATATTCATGCATCCTGCCTGGCCGGCCGGGATGATGCCGATCGCTGTCACTCTGGCGATCCTGGTGCCGGTTGCTGTTGCCGCAGTGCTCGGCCTCTTCAACGGCATGCTCATCACCAGATACGGCATTCAGCCCATCATCGCCACGCTGGTGCTTTTCATTGCCGGGCGCGGCATCGCGCAGGTGATGACCAACGGTAACCTCCAGGTTTTCCGGAACGACAGTTTCCAGTTCATCGCCATGGGCAAGATCGCAGGCATACCCACGCAGGTAATCCTGATGATGATCATCGTCGTCATCGCCTGGGCCGTGACGCGCTACACGGTCATCGGACGGCAGATCATTGCCGTCGGCGGCAACGAACGGGCAGCACGTCTCGCGGGTCTGCCAGTGAAACGGGTCAAGCTGTACGTCTACATGATCAGCGGAGCGCTGGCCGGCCTGGCGGGGTTGGTCGTGATTGCTCGCAACTCGGCAAGTGACGCCAATCTGGTCGGACTGGGCATGGAGCTCGATGCCATTGCCGCGGTCGCAGTGGGTGGGACACTTCTGGCAGGTGGACGCGCGAACGTGATCGGCACCGTGCTCGGCGCTTTCGTCATCCAGCTCGTCCGCTACACGCTTCTTGCCAATGGCGTGCCGGATGCAGCCGCCCTTATCGTCAAGGCGGGTCTCATCGTGTTCGCCGTCTATCTCCAGCAACGCGCCGACAAGAGTTGAGGACCGCAAATGAACAGGCTCAAGCGTGCCTTCACCTTTGGATCTCCCGCTGAACTCGCCCGCATCGGCGTGATCCTCGCTCTCCTCGGGCTCATCATTTTCGGTGGCCTGCGCTATGACAACTTCCTGTCCGCGTTCAATATTCTGAGTTTCCTCAGATACAACTCGATGTTCGCTCTGATTGCTCTGGGGATGACATTCGTCATCATCACCGGCGGCATCGATCTGTCGGTCGGCGCAACGGCCGCCATGGCCAGTGTGGTTGCGGCGCTGCTCTCCGGACACCACTGGGCAGCGGGGCTCGGTGGCGGCGTTCTTGCCGGTCTAGCCGTGGGCATTCTCAATGGCTTCCTTGTGAGCCGGATGCGGATCCAGCCATTCATCGCAACGCTTGCGACAATGCTGGCCGCCTCGGGGACCGGCCTTCTTCTGGCCGGCAACCAGTCGGTTTCCGTCTCTTACGACACGGGCTTTACGGCTATCGGACAGGACGATTTTCTCGGCTTTCCGATCGCTGCGTGGATCGCGGGGCTGGCCTACGTCGTTGGCTGGCTCGTCCTCGAAAAGCGTCCCGTTGGCCGACATATCCTCGCGATCGGCGATGGCGAGCAGACCGCGCGCATGATGGGTCTGAACGTCGAGCGTAATCTGGCTCTGGTTTATGCGGCCTCCGGCGCGCTTGCCGGTCTCGCAGGCGTCATTCTTGCCTCCCAGTTTGGTGCGGGGCAGCCGACCGAGGGGGTCGGCTGGGAACTGTTTGCCATTGCTGCCGTGGTGGTCGGTGGCACCTTGCTCACCGGCGGCTCCGGCTCTGTCGGAGCGACGCTCGCAGGTGCCCTGCTTCTGGGGATGGTCTTCAACATCCTGAATTTCGAAAACGGCCTCGGCTGGATATCGCTCTCCGCATACTGGCAGTCGATCATCCGCGGCGCCTTCCTTCTCGGCGTGGTCATTCTCCAGGCGCGCCTCCAGCAACGCGTAAA
This sequence comes from Rhizobium glycinendophyticum, assembly GCF_006443685.1. Classification (NCBI taxonomy): domain Bacteria; kingdom Pseudomonadati; phylum Pseudomonadota; class Alphaproteobacteria; order Hyphomicrobiales; family Rhizobiaceae; genus Peteryoungia; species Peteryoungia glycinendophytica. Next base: position 780,045 of record NZ_VFYP01000001.1, read on the forward strand.
GCTGTCCTGAAAGGAATATCGTCATGATCGGTTCCTGTATCGTTGACCTGCAGGCACGGCTCTTCCGTGTGCCGCTGGATGAGGTCCTTTCCGATGCCAAGCATGGCGACCACACCCATTTCGAACTGGTCACTGTAACGATCGCCCAGGCCGACGGCACGGTCGGTACCGGCTACACCTATACGGGTGGGTTCGGCGGCCGGGCGATTGCCGCGATGATCAATCACGATCTGCGTCCAATGCTTCTGGGCCGCGATGCGACCCCGGTTGAAGAGATTTATGAAGCCATGCAGTGGGCGGTGCATTACGTCGCACGCGGCGGGATCGCTTCATTTGCGATTTCGGCGATCGATATAGCGCTCTGGGACTTGAGAGGACGGGTACAGGCACTGCCGCTTTGGCAAATGGCAGGCGGAGCCGGCAGTACCGCCCAAGCCTACAGGGGTGGAATCGACCTCAACTTTCCGCTGGAAAGACTGCTGGAGAATGTCCGCGGCTATCTAGCGGAGGGATATGAAGCCGTAAAGATCAAGGTCGGGCGGCCGAACCTTCGGGAGGATGTGACCCGTGCGGAGGCCGTGCGCGCCCTGCTGGGTCCGGACCGCAAGTTCATGGTCGACGCGAACTACGCGCTCGATATTCCCCAGGCGATCGCCGCCGCGCGAGCTTTTCAGCCGCTTGATCTTCTCTGGTTCGAGGAGCCCATCATCCCGGACGACTATGCCGGCTATGCCCGCATCGCAGACGAGACCGGAATGCCGCTCGCGATGGGTGAGAACCTGCATACGATCCACGAATTCGAATACGCGCTGGCGCAATCCAAGCTGTCTTATCTGCAGCCCGATGCCTCCAACTGCGGCGGGATCACCGGTTGGCTTGCGGTTGCCGAGCGCTGCGCAGCGCATGAGATCCCTGTTTGCAGTCACGGCATGCAGGAGCTGCATGTCAGCCTCGTTGCAAGCCAGGCCAATGCCGGCTGGATCGAAGTGCACAGCTTCCCCATTGATCGCTACACCCTGAGACCGCTCGTTCTCGAACATTCGAGAGCCGTAGCGCCGGATGTGCCCGGCACCGGCGTGGAATTCGACTGGGCCCGATTGGCCCCCCATGCAATCTTCTGAGGAGTTCATCATGCCGAATATCGCCGCCTATTACAAAGGCGACCACCGCTTCGAGCTGCGGGATGCGCCCGTCTTGCCGCCCGCCGCCGATGAAGTGCAGATCGAAGTTGCCTGGTGCGGCATCTGCGGAACCGATCTGCATGTTTTTCACGGCGCCATGGATCAGCGCGTCGGTTCGAACCGTATCATAGGCCACGAAATGTCTGGCACCGTTGCGGCCCTCGGCGCAGGCGTCTCGGGTTTAGCCATCGGCGACAAGGTGGTCGTGCGTCCGTTGAAACCCTGCGGTCACTGCCCCGCCTGCGCCGCAGGGCACTCCCATATCTGTCACAACCTGAAATTCCTCGGGCTTGATACCGACGGCGCCATGCAGCGCTACTGGAGCGTGCCGGCTTATGCCGTTCACAAGCTCCCCGACGAGATTCCGCTTGATCTGGCAGCCCTTGTGGAGCCTTTGGCTGTGGCATGCCATGACATCGAGCGGGCGCGGCTTGCCCCCGGCGAAACGGTTCTGGTCATCGGTGGTGGTCCGATCGGCATGCTGATTGCGATTGCGGCAGCCAAACGCGGTGCGCGGGTGCTGCTGTCGGAGATCAACCTCTCCCGCCTGACGCTGGCCGCCTCTTTCGGCATCGGCGCGTTCGATGCATCCAAAACCGACGTGGCGCGCGAGGTCATGGCCGCCACGGGCGGGAAGGGCGCTGACGTCGTCTTCGAAGTCTCAGGTGTCCAGGCGGGCGTGGATCTGATGACGGAGGCTGTTTCGACCCGAGGGCGGGTGGTCATGGTCGCCATCCACGCCAAGAAACCGGTCATCGATCTCTTCCGCTTCTTCTGGCGCGAGATCGAGATGCTTGGCGCACGGGTCTACGAGCCGCAGGACTACGAGGCTGCCATCGATCTGCTTGTCCGGCATGGCTCGGAGATCGGTCGCGTCATCACCGAGCGCCGGCCCTTGAGCGAGATACAAATCGCATTCGAATCGTTCGAGGCAAACGGGACCTCGATGAAGACGCTGCTGAACTGCCAGGAGGGCACGGCTCAATGAACCCCTTCGACCTTACGGGCAAGACGGCCGTTGTCACGGGAGCGCGACGCGGTATCGGTGCCGCGATTGCCATAGCTCTTGCAGAAGCTGGCGCCGACATCATCGGCGTTTCCTTGAGCATGCCGGAGGATGGTGCGGAAACCGGAAGCGCGGTACGGGCCTGTGGCCGCCGGTTCACCGGGATCGCCTGCGATTTTTCGGATCGTGGCAAGGTCCTGGACCTGGGAAAGCGGCTGGCAGAGGTGCCCGTCGACATCCTCGTCAACAATGCCGGGACGATCAAAAGGGCGCCGGCTGCCGAACACCCGGCGGAATACTGGGACGAGGTTCTGGAGACCAACCTTTCGGCTCAGTTCTTTCTGACCCAGGCCATCGGTCAGCAGATGATTGCAACGGGCCGCAAGGGCAAGATCATCTTCACCGCATCTCTCCTGACGTTCCAGGGAGGCATCAACGTTCCCGGCTATGCGGCCAGCAAGGGCGGCGTCGGCCAGCTCGCGAAGGCCTTTGCCAACGAGTGGGCGGCCAAGGGCATCAATGTGAACGCAATTGCCCCGGGTTACATAGCGACCGACAATACCGAGGCCCTTCGAAACGACCCGCAACGCGCGGCTTCAATCCTGGCACGCATTCCGGCCGGCAGATGGGGACAGGCCAAAGACATGGCAGGTCCGGCAGTCTTTCTTGCATCGAGTGCGTCGGACTATGTGCACGGCACGATCATCACGGTGGATGGAGGCTGGATGGCGCGCTAGGGCAGGGGCGCAAGCGTCCGGAAGTGTCAAGGGTTTAGGCCGACTTCAGCATGGCGGGAGAGCGGCAATTATTTCCGCTCGGGAGCGCCAGGCAGCATGTGAGGCGAACACCTGCCGACACAGCATCGCGCCCTCTGCGTCGGTGTTTCACAGGTGCTCACTTGTCGCGGAAGCGGCCCCTGCGCTTCCTATGACCTCGTGGTGGCAAACCTACACGTCGAAATTGGTCGGCAAGACAATCATGTCCCGGATCGTGACGTTGCGCGGTCGGGTCAACATGAAGATGATCGCCTCGGAGACTTCAGTGGGCTCGATCAGGCTCCCGTTGGCCTTGGCTTTTTCGAGGTTCTCCGCGGGCCAATCGGCAAGCAGAGCGGAGACCACGGGACCGGGCGAGACCTGGCCCACTCTGATGCCGTGGTTCTTCAACTGCCGGCGCATGATCTGGACGAAACTGGTAATCGCCCATTTGGAACTGGAATAGACCGGCTCCCATGCGATAGGCGCATGGCCGGCGACGGAGCAGGTGACAAGGATGTCCCCGGTTCCCCGCTCGATCATATGCGGGGCGACAGCGTGCACGTTCTTCATGACCGCGTTCACGTTGAGATTGAGCATCCGATCGATTGCGGCCCCATCGGTTTCAATGAGATCGCCGCCAATATAGGATCCTGCATTGCAGTGCAGGATATCGACGTGGTCCACCTTCGCCAGGATTTCCGGCACCATGGCTGCACAGCTTGCTGCGTCCAGAAGGTCGGTTACCTGAATGACAACATTGTCACCAAACTCGGCGGCGAAGGTCTCAAGCGCCTGTCTGTTGTAGTCGACCATCACGACCTTGGCGCCGGCATCAATCAGGGCGCGGGTCGTTGCAAGCCCAATTCCAGAAGCTGCGCCGGTGACTGCAGCGATCTTTCCTTCGAGTGGTTTCGTCATCTTCTTCTCTCGCTTTTGGTTTTCAGACGGCAAGGAAGCCGCCATCGACGGGCAGGACGGCGCCACTGATCATGGCCGCGTCCTCTGAAATCAGCATCGCGATTGAGCGCGCGACATCATCGACCTCTGCAAAACGCTCCATCGGGTGGCGAACCATCATGGGGTCTCGTTTGGAGGGCTCGGACCATGCTTTCGCGGCAAGTTCCGTCATGGTCACCGTCGGCGCCACTGCATTGACGCGGATGCCGTGCGCGCCGAGTTCCTTGGCCATGACGCGGGTTGCGCCTTCCAGCCCGGCCTTCGAAGCCGCGTAGGCCACGTGGTCCACGAAACCACGATGTCCGGCAATCGAGGTCACATTCACGATCGTACCGCCACCGCCGTTGGCAATGCGGGAGCGGGCAAATTCCTGCGCACAGATCAGCGCGGCCCGTAGATTGATGCCGAGAACCTGTTCATAGCCCTCTTCAGTCATGTCGAGGACGCTCTCGAGCACATTCGTTCCCGCGCAATTGATCAGAGCGTCTGCGAGCCCTGCCTTCTTCATGGCGTCGCGTGCTGCGGCATTGTCGGCGAGATCGACCGAAATGACGGCCGTGCCAAAGGCTTGTGCCAAATGATCAAGATCGGCCTGGGAGCGCGAAAGCCCGATGATGCGTGCGCCACGACGAGTAAACAATTCAACGCAGGCGCGGCCTATACCCTTACCGGCGCCCGTAATGATGATCGTCTTTCCGGTGAAGTCTGACATGGATGATCCCTCGATGCGTCTTGCTCAGGGTGAGATTCTCTGTTCGGTTTGCCTGTCGAACACGTGGGCCGCGGCAGGATCGACATCGAGCCTAATCCTGTCCCCCGGCCTCAGCGGGTGGCGCTCACGAAAGGCGCATAAGATCCGCTGCCCGGCCAATTGGGCTGCGAGGAGTATTTCTGCCCCCGTCGGCTCGATCAGTTCGACGGTCGCGGGTACCCCCATCTCGCCATGGTGCAGAACCCACTGGTCAGGGCGAACCCCGTAGATGACGTCTTGCCCGTTGGTCGCCCGGGTGCCTTGCGGAAGGGGAAGGGTCGACCCGTCAGCAAGCCGCGCTGAGTTCAAGGCAAGATCGATCGTGGCCGGCAGCATGTTCATCGCCGGCGATCCGATAAAACCGGCGACAAAGGTGTTGGCTGGCCTGTCGTAAAGCTCCAGTGGCGCCCCGATCTGCTCCACCTTGCCACTGCGCAGCACGACAATGCGGTCCGCCATGGTCATGGCTTCGATCTGGTCGTGCGTGACATAGACCGATGTGGCGCCGAGGCGCTGGTGAAGAGCCTTGATCTCCGAACGCATGTCCACGCGCAGTGCGGCGTCGAGGTTTGACAAAGGCTCGTCGAAAAAGAAGGCCTTGGGGCTGCGAACCATCGCGCGTCCCATGGCGACGCGCTGCCGCTGGCCACCGGAGAGCGCTTTCGGATATCGGTCCAGATAAGGCGTCAGCCGCAACATCTCGGCAGCCTTGTCGACCTTGGCGTTGCGGTCGGAAAGATTCTCTCCGCGCAGCTTCAACGCGAAAGCCATGTTCTCCCGGACCGTCATATGCGGATAGAGCGCGTAGTTCTGGAACACCATGGCTACGTCACGGTCCTTCGCTGCGATGTTGTCGACGCGATGTCCAGCGAGCTTGATCGTGCCACCGGTGATTTCTTCGAGGCCGGCAAGGGTCCTAAGCAATGTAGACTTGCCGCAACCAGAAGGTCCCACCAGCACCACGAATTCACCATCCGCGATGTCGAACGAGATGTTGCGCAGTGCGTGGTAAGAGCCGTAATACTTATCGACCTGGTCGAGCTCTATCGTCGCCATATCTCAATCCTCAGTCAGTTGAAGCGGCGAGGCCGCCGGTCTTTCGGGATGGGTGAACGGTCAGCTTCAGCATGGCTTGTGTCCTGCCTCGGCTGCTGCAATTTAATGTCCGCCGATCCATCTCAGGTGCCGAGTTGGATCTGGATCTTGACGGAGGACGGCTTCGGCCGCACCGCGTAGTCAAACGCCGCAATGGAATCCTCGAAGGCGTAGGTGTCGGTGATCAGAGCGTCGACGTTGATCTGGTTGGAGCCCAGGAGTGCGATGATGCGCGGGTAGACATGGGCGTAACGGAACACATGTTCGACGCGCAGTTCCTTGGTTTGTGCGATGACGACATCGAACAGAACCGGCTTCACCGGCATCCCCACGAAGATGATGGCGCCGCCGGGGCAGGCATGGTGGACGGTATCTGCGACGACGTCGACCGCGCCGGAGCATTCAAATACGACATCGACGCCCCAGGCGTCGGTTTCCCGGGCGATAACACTCTGCAGGTCCTGCGATCGCACGTTGACGGTCACGATGGCTGAACTGAGCTTGCGCGCCACGGCAAGTTTCTCGTCGACCACGTCGGTGACGATGACTTTGGCGCAGCCAGCCGACAGTGCCGCGATTGCCGTCACCATGCCAATCGGTCCCGCACCCGTGACCAGTGCGATCGCCCCGGGCGTCAGCCTTGCCTTGGAGACAGCGTGGAAGCCTACGGCGAGCGGCTCGACCATGGCACCAGCGGCATAGGACACATTGTCCGGAAGCTTGAAGGTAAAGGCCGCCGGGTGGACCACGCTCGGCCTCAATACGCCATGCACCGGGGGGGTCGCCCAAAAGCGCACTGCCGGATCGAGATTGTAGAGACCCAGCCGCGACGCGCGACTTTGAGGGTCGGGAATGCCGGGCTCCATGCACACGCGGTCGCCGACCTTCAGGTTCTGGACCGCGCTGCCGACCTCTTCGATGATGCCGGCTGCTTCATGGCCGAGGATCATCGGCTCGCGGACCACGAAGGGACCGATGGCGCCGTGCGTATAATAGTGAACGTCGGATCCGCAGACTCCCACGGTCTTGATGGCAATGCGCACGTCGGAGGGACCGAGCACCTCTTTCGGGTCCAGGTCGCGAATGCGCAGTTCGTCTTTTCGTTCGAGAACGAGCGATCTCATATGTTCAGCCCTTTCGGATAATGAATGCGGCGAGCGCCAGGCAGAGCACCGTCGCCACCCACAGGGGCAGCACGCCCTCAAGAAAGCGCATCCACAGAAGATGCACCAGAATCAGGATCACGACCGAGATGAAGCCTCTGTCGAAGCCGTTGGTGCGGATCGGTAGGAACCCGTCGCGCTCGGGTTTCTGGGGTTGAATGCCAGCCATGAATTTATCCTTTCAATGCGCCGAACGTCAGGCCGGTCACGATGTGCTTCTGGACGAAGCCGAGCACGACCAGAGCCGGGAGCGTGGTCAGGAACGCCATGGCCGCCATCTCGCCCCAGTTCGTTCCGGTGACCGAGACATATTCGGCGAGCGCTGTCGTCACGGTTCTAGCGTCCGCCGACGAGGTGAGCGTCGCTGCGAACAGGTACTCATTCCAGGCAAAAATCCAGGTCAGGATGAAGGTGACGGCCAATCCGGGGCGTGCCAGCGGCAGGATGACGTGGGAGAGCACTTGGCCAGTCGTCGCACCATCGACGCGTGCCGCTTCGTCCAGCTCCAGCGGTATCCCGTCCAGCATGCCTTTCAGGAGCCAGATGGCGAAGGGCAGGTTGAACACGCAATAAAGGAGGATCAGACCGATCTTCGTGTCGAACAACATGAAGTCGCCGAACACAAACCATTTGGTGAACAGCAAAAAGAGCGGCAGCAGAAACACGGCAGGCGGCGCCATGCGGTTGGTGATCAGCCAGAAGAATACGTTGTCACCGCCGCTGATCTTGTAACGCGACAGCCCGAACGCAGCGAGCAGGCCGAGCGCGCAGACAAGCGCGGCATTCGATGTCGCCACGACCATCGAATTCCAAAGATATTGCAGGAAGGTCGAGCTGTTGAGGACGGCTAGAAAATTGTCCCAGTAGAGATCGTCGATTAGGACTGATTTCGAATACAGCTTCACCCGAGGCCGCATCGAAACGACCAGCATCCACCAGACCGGAAGAAGGGTCAGGAAGGTCAGGCCAATCCAGAGGACTAAGGAACCTATACCGGAGCGTTTCATTGTGCGCCTCCCTTGCGGCCGGTCATTGCGACGAAGAGCAGCCAGCTCAAAACGATCGTGACGTAAAGCGTGAGAAGCGACATGGCTGCGCCATAGCCATAGTCCGTCTTCGGAAAGACGTTGATCCAGATGTGAAGGCCGATGAACCTCGTTGCCTCGGCGGGGCCGCCTTTGGTCAGCATCCAGATTTCGTCGACGGAGCGAAGGGCGTCCATCAGCCGGATGAAGACGGTAGTCAGCAAAACCGGCTTCAGCATCGGCACGATCACGTACCAGAAGATCTGCAGCTTGTTGCCGCCGTCGATCTGCGCCTGCTCGAGTGGTTCTTTCGGCAGGGCGGTGAGCCCCGCCATCAGCGACAGCGTGACAAACGGTGTCCAGTGCCACAGGTCCATGATGATCGCCGTGCCGAAGGCGTGATAGGCATTGGTCGAGATGTTGTAGTCGATGCCAAACCACAGTTTCAGGTAATAGGGCACGATGCCGAAGCCCGGAACGCAGAGCAGCCGCCAGGTGGCGCCGACTGCAATGGGCGCGACAACGATCGGCAGCGTATGGATAGTCCGAAAGAACTGTCGGCCCCACAGCCGGTCTGCCATCAGCGCGCGGGCCAGCACGTAACCCAGCAACAGCTCGCTGATGACCACGATGAAGGCGAAGACCAGCGTGCGCGCAAGCGAGCTCAGGAATGTCGTGTCAAAAACGAGGTTACGGTAATTCTGCAAACCGGCCCAGCGGAGGGTGGGATCGAGCGCATTGGTGTTCCAGTCGAAGAACCCGACATAAAGAATGTAGATGAAGGGAATAAACCCGACAACGAACAGGATTAGGGTGGCTGGCGCTAGAAACAGCCATCCGATGTTGGATTGTCTCATCCTACGCTCCGTCAGACATCATTGGTATCAATTCGACCAGCAGCTTTGTGGACAAGTCCGCAACCTGCAGTGAGGAAGGGGCGGCCACCTTGCTGAAGGTGGCCGCCTACCGCTGGGAGGGGGCGGCTTCTTACTTGCGGTAGCCGAGCTTTACGAGTTCAGCTTCAGCCGCCGTGGCGGCCTGGTCCAGAGCGTCGTCTGGCTTGATCTCGCCAACGATCGCCTTGTAGATAAACGGCGCGACAACCTGCAGGACTTGCGAGTGGAACGGGTATGGCGGCGCTCCGGCGAAGAGCTTTCCGTCGTCGCGCATCAGCGTGTAGTAACCGTTCATCTTCTGGTCCTGCTCGACGATTTTGGGGTCGTCATAGGTCGAGTTCATGACGATGCGGGAGCCGGCCAGCGCCCAGTCCGTCTGCACGGAAGCCTGCCCGATATACTGCAGGAAGAGCAGCGAGGCGTCCTTGTTCTTGGAAGAATGCGGGATGCCGAAGGCGCCGCCATCGTAGTAGCCGATGTACCCCTTGCCGGATCCGGCCGCTTCCATCACGCCTGCCTCAACCGGCGGCAATGCCACGCCCACTTTGCCGACGACGGTCGATTTGCTTTCATCGGTCGCGATCCACGCGGCGTTCTCGCCGTAGACGAGGCCCTGGGCTGCGCGGCCGGCGGCAAATGTGCCGGCAACCTCGTCCCAAGTGGACGACGTCGATTCCGGCGGCGCATATTTCAGAAGGTCGACCCAGTAGTTGAGCGCCTTCTTCGCCGCGGCGGAGTTCATCTGGCCGCCATTGGCTTCCGTGGCGGCGAAGGTCGTGCCATCGATGCCCCAATTGTATACGCCAAAGGTCGGCGCGACCGACTCGAAGAATTCGTAGAAGGCAGCGGGGTGGCTCGACGAGGCCTGTACTGTCGTGCCCCAGAGCTCCTTGTCTGCGCCATATTCCGTGAAGAACTTGGCAATCTGGGTGTATTCCTCATGCGTGGTCGCGGGCTTCAGATCCGCTCCGGTCGCATCCTTGTAGGCCTTCTGGATCGCGGGATCCTCGAAGAGATCCTTGCGGTAGAGATAGGGCTTGATGAAAGCTTCCATGGGCACGCCCATGACGTTGCCTGACTTCGGATCCTTGAAATAGTTCAGGAACGTGGTGAAGTTCTCCGGCTTGAAGTCCGGCGACGCGATCTTTGCGTTGTCGGCGAGCGACTTGGTGATATCCACCAGGAAGTTGCGAGCCAGATAGGTGTAAACGATGTCCTGCTCGATGTAGACGAAGTCGTAGATGCCAGTATTGGCCTCCATGTCCTTGATCGCCTTATCGTACATCTGGTCCCAAGACGTGGCCTCGAACTCGACCTTAATCCCGGTCTCCTCGGTGAATTTCGGGCCGAGGACCTGCTCGACATATTTCGACGCCGGGGTGGATTCGGAAATGCCCCGGATGGTCGCGCCCTGATACGGCTGCGCGGCAGTCTTCCACCAGGAATCCTGCGCAAGCGCGGTTGAACTCCAAAGGCCAAGCGAGACGAAGCCGACGCCCACGGCTTTTGCGAAATTATTCATTGTTCTCCTCCATTTGGATCGCGAAATCGCTCCGGTTGTGCGTGCTAAACTCTCCTCCGACACGCTCAACGGACCTTGATACTTCTGGAAAGACGGGGTGGACACAAGCGTCGGCGTTGCGCCATACTGATACTTTAATGCGTGAAATGTCGGGAATAGGTATGAAATCTTGTGTGCGTTGCACAATCTAATACCGGTTGTTGACGCTATGGGCAGTCTGAGAAAGTCTGGGGAGGGGTGGCTATGTCGGTTGTTTCGCCAACGGTGGCGAGATTTGAATATGTGTTGACAGGCGCTGACGAGACATTTCTCTGGCGCCGGGACGACTATCCGTGGGAACGCAATGTCTGGAATTTCCACCCGGAGGTGGAGATCCATTACATTCCCAATGCCAGCGGCGTTCTGCTGGCGGGTGATCATGTCGGCGCGTTTGCGCCGGGCCATATCTCCTTGATCGGAAGCAACCTGCCGCATGACTGGGTCACGCCACTTGGTGACGGTGAGCGCATTCCTGGGCGCGATATTGTCATCCAGTTTCTGCCGTCCAAGCTGGAGCAGGCCTCTGCCTTTCTTCCAGAACTGGCGGGACTGCGGGAATTCTTCGTCCGCGCGCAACGCGGGCTCTCATTCAAGGGACGGGCGAGGGAAAAGGCAGAAGCGCTGATACTCGACATGGAGTTTCAGACGGGATCGGCACGCCTTGCGACCTTCTTGTCATTGCTCTCGCTGCTGCGAGACACCGACGAAGTCGATATCCTGTCTTCGGAGGCCTATGTGCCGGACCTGAGCTATGGTTCTCTCGAAGCCTTGCAACAGGTTTTCGCATATATCTTCGCAAATCTCTCGGAAGATATCCGCTTGCCGGACATGGCACGCATGGTCGGTATGAGTGACAGTTCCTTTTCGAGATTTTTCAAGAAGAACAGCGGCAACAGCTTTACTGACCACGTGAACAAGCTTCGGATCTGGAAGGCGGGGCAGCTACTGACCGATACCTCCATGCCGATCACGGACATCTGCTTCGAAGTGGGGTATCGCAATCTCTCGAATTTCAATCGGGTCTTTCTCCGACACCACAATCTCACGCCGACAAGATACCGGAAATTGTCTGCCAACCGAAGGACTGTGCCGCTCCCTCAGGCAGGGTCGGGTCATGTGCCGGTTTAGTTGCAGTGATTGGGCTCTCGCACTTCGTGCATGACGATGACATCATGCAGATTAATCGGCATTTGAAAGCATGCTTCATCCTATGCGTTGCGCCAATAGCCGACTGTCTGTTTCCGTAAACAAATTGCTTGCGGGTCCCCAGTCAACTTTAGGAGGCCTGCTTGCGCACAACGATGGCATGAAGAACGGCGGCCAGGGCTGCTCAAATTGTTGAGAAGGCATTACTTTTTCTTGTGAGAAACGGACGCGGAGTTTCAGCGGAAAACCGATCTACAAGAGTCTGTCTCGAAGACCTGGGTTCTCAGATGATGTCAGAGGCTTACCAATATAGCCTCTGATTTCCCTATATCTTTCCGCCGAGGGCGACGTTGGATGCCATCTTTATGCTTGGCTTTGGGACGGCGCCGATATGACGGGAGAGCGGCAATGATTTCCGCTCCGGAGTGGGGGGGCGGAGCTGTGGCGAGCATTTTCGCGGAACTGCTTTGCCCTTAGAGTGACGTTGGGGCTAGCTGGATCTTGACCTGAAAGCACTCGGTCTGCATCCCTTCTTGCAGACTGCTACTACTTATGATGCCTATTTCTGGCAGTCATCCTGCGGTTGATCCGCGCACTGCGAAGGGTTGCGGAATCGCTGTCCTGAGGTCGCACCAAAGAAATGAAAATCAAGAGATGAGCTCCAGTAGTCAGATAGATGCGCTCACGCTTGCTGAAGCGCTCCGTCATGCGCTCGGCAGCTTCATCCGCGACATAAAGTCCGGGGCACAGACACCGACAACTTCGCAGTCAGAAACACTGTCGCTTTTGGATCGGGAGGGGCCACTAAGCGTTGCCCAACTGGCCGAACGTCGCAACGTTCGCCACCAAAGCATGCGGCTGGTTGTCGGTCAGTTGGAAATCGAGGGTCTAATTGGCAAGATGCCCAATCCGGCGGACCGTCGCAGCGAACTTCTTTTCCTCACTGAGGAGGGGCGTGCGCGGTTAACCCGCGCCCGCCAAGCCCGAACGGCGCAGATCGCCGAACGGATCGAGGAGCGCCTGTCCGAAGAGGACAGACGAACGCTCGAAGCGGCCATCCGCATCATCGAACGGCTCTGCTAGCGAGACAGATCAGTCCTTGGACAGAGCGGCAATCACGTTCGACAGCGTGTTCAAGCCCCAATGCTCCGCATATCTGCCGCCTTCAATTCTCACGATATCGATGACGCTAATTGTCACCTCTCGTCCTGTCGCCGGAATGTCGAACAGCGGGCCAGAGTGAATTCCGCTGATGGTTTTTCGGGTGGTGACCTTGTCTCCCTCAGCGATCTGGTCGTGGATTACTATTTTCAGGTTCGACAGGGCGGGACGTAGAACGCTCTCAAAGGTGTTCCACATGCTTTCAGGACCACGAGGCATGTTTTGCGGGGCGGAGTGATTTATGAAGCTGGGAGACATCAGAGCCTGAAACTCGGCTTCGTTCCCATTTTGGATCACTTCGATGTTGAAGCGGCGAACCACTTCCTTGTTCTCATCAGACATTGTCGGCCCTTCAAGGATAAACGATATATACAGTTTGACTGTATATATCGTTTATAGGTGTGTTTGAGCTCTTTTGCAATTGGAGGCCCTCCCAATGCCTTTGATCAGAACAGTGAAGGCTGAGTGAAAGCCGGCTGCCCGTCCGGCATTGCCCAAAGGCGGTTGGGATACGCGCGCGCCAATAGAAGATATTGCCGCGGCGGGTGAGATTCTCGACGTCGTGGCGGACCGCCATGAAGTTTCTGCCCTTGCCTGCCACCGGCGACGCCGCCACGCAAATTTCGCGTGGGCATCACCTTTGGGCATCAGGTCGCCGATGATGCCAAAACGGGATCCGGCACGACGGAAAAACATGAGAATCAAGGCTTTTGGGAGAATTGGCTGGGGAACCTGGATTCGAACCAAGATTAACGGAGTCAGAGTCCGTCGTTCTACCGTTGAACTATTCCCCACCAGGGTATCGCTTGCGCGATCGGTGAGCGGGCTTATAGACAAAAGCTTCGGCATTGCAAAGACCCAAAGCTGAAAAAAATCATGGAAATTGTCGGCACCGACAAAGCACTCCAGGATCCCGTCTTTTGCGGCTCTGGTCCGGTTCTCGTCCCGGCTCTCGCGCCTTTCAGAAAAACCGTTTGGCGCAAGTGGCTTGCGCTGGTATGCTTTGCCCAACGAAACGAATGATGACACCAGCGGCACGCGTCGATCTCGGCGCCTTGCGCGGTTCAGTGGATAACTTCAGTGACAGACCCCAGTCGCGGCGGACAGCCGAAAAGCGAGGGGGCGTCGACAGGCAGGCGCAAGGGCGGGTCACACCGCCGGCGCGGCAAGGGCAAGAAGGCGGGGCCGGCAATGAACGGTCTTGAGACTTCTGCTTCGGCAGGATCGGCGGCAGCGTCGGTCCCTGAGCGACGTTCCGAAACGGTGATTGCGGATGGCCCCATCCGCAAGCGAAAGCGCCGCCGGCGCGGCAAGGGTGCGGGAGCGCCTTCCGCCAATCCCCAAACGCTTGGTGTAACGAGGTCTGGTGAGGCGCAGTCTATGCGACCGGTCGGCTCCACCGGCGGTGCTGTCGTCGCCGACGGCGCATCTGGCTCGCAGGTTCGTCATCCACAATCGCAGGCATCGGAGCGGCATAGTGACCCCGCGCGAGGCTCAGCGGGTGCGGCAACCGGGGAGCCGTTGGCCACCCGGGGCGACCAGCCGCAAGCGCGCAAGGGTCGGCGCAACCGCAGTCGGCGCGGCCACGGCCTGAAGCCCGGGCATGTCCGGCCACTCACGGGATCGGAACCGCCCTCTGCCGCCCACAAGGCCCGTGCTGTGGATCCCGCACCCACGCCGAAGCTCGCTCCGGCCAAGTCGCATGCCCCGCGCCCTCCGCAGGGCCCTGTGACGGAGCGGCCCCGCAGCACCTGGGAATTTGCCTCAGACGATCTTTATGCGGCACTTGATCTCGGCACGAACAATTGCCGTCTGTTGATCGCCCAGCCGACCCGGCCCGGGCAGTTTCGCGTCGTCGATGCCTTCTCCCGCATCGTCCGGCTCGGCGAGGGTCTAGGCGCCACCGGCCGGCTGTCGCAGGATGCCATGGACCGGGCCGTCGAAGCCCTTCGCATCTGCGCCTCGAAGCTGGCCGGTCGCGACATAAGGCGCATGCGCCTGATTGCCACCGAAGCCTGCCGGGCGGCGGAGAACGGCGAACTCTTTCTCGAACGGGTGACCGCCGAGACCGGCCTGAAACTTGAGATCATCAACCGCGAGACCGAGGCGCGCCTTGCCGTGTCCGGCTGCTCGTCGCTGGTCGGGCGCGAGGCCCGTTCGGTGGTTCTGTTCGACATCGGCGGTGGGTCGTCCGAAATTGCCGTCATTCGCATTGCGGACAACCGCTCCAGCCGACTCGCTAACCACATCACCCATTGGACCTCGCTTCCGGTCGGCGTCGTCACGCTCTCCGAGCGCCATGGCGGTCGCGATGTGACGCCCGACGTCTTCGAGGCGATGACCCGTGAGGTCGAAGGCATGCTCGAGCGGTTCGATTGCCCCGACCTCGGCTTCGGACCGGGCGGGGTTCCCGATGATTTCCATCTGATCGGCACCTCCGGAACGGTCACGACGCTCGCGGGCGTGCATCTCGACCTGCCGCGTTACGATCGCCGCAAGGTGGATGGTCTGTGGCTCACCGATGCCGAGGTGACGGCGATGCAGGCGAAACTCTTGTCGTGGGATTATGCCGGCCGCGCAGCCAATCCCTGCATCGGACCGGATCGCGCCGATCTGGTGCTCGCTGGCTGCGCGATTTTGGAAGCCATCCGCCGCCGCTGGCCATCGAGCCGCATGCGGGTGGCGGATCGTGGCCTGCGCGAGGGACTTTTGACCGACATGATGGCCGATGACGGTGTCTGGCGACGGGGCCGCAGCCGCCGCCCGCATCCGGCGCCGCAGACTTCGAGGGAACGCTGAGAATGGCAAAACCACCCATTGCCGGCAACAGAACTGGCCGCAAGCTCGGCCAGAAGGTCAAGAAGGGCAAGCTGAAGGCCTCGTCCAGGCGCTGGATCGAGCGCCACATCAACGACCCCTATGTCCAGCGCGCCAAGCTCGAGGGTTATCGTGCCCGCGCCGCTTTCAAGCTGCTGGAGATCGACGAGAAGCATCAGATCCTGAAAGGGGCGACTCGCATCATCGATCTGGGTGCGGCGCCTGGAAGCTGGTCGCAGATTGCCGCCAAGGTTACCGATTCGACGGATGAGGATATCCGCGTCGCGGCAATCGACTTCCTCGAAATGGCGCCTCTACCGGGCGTAAAAATCCTGCAGCTCGACTTTCTTGATCCCGATGCCCCGCGCCAGCTGATCGAGGCGGTCGGCGGCACGCCGAACCTCGTCATCTCGGACATGGCGGCACCGACCACGGGCCACCAGAAGACCGACCACATCCGCACCATGCATCTGTGCGAAGTCGCGGCGCATTTCGCCGTCGAAGTTCTGTCCGAAGGCGGTCACTTCCTCGCCAAGACGTTCCAGGGCGGCACGGAAAAGGACCTGCTCAACATGCTGAAGCAGAACTTTCGCCAGGTGCTGCATATCAAGCCTGCCTCTTCGCGGCAGGAATCGGTCGAGATGTTCTTGCTCGCCAAGGGCTTCAAGGGGCGCAGGGGAGCGGGCGTCGTCGAACTGGACGAGGAGGGCTTTGCTCGTGATCCGCGCGAGGATGTTCCGGAAACCGAAGATCTCGACCAGGACTGAGGCGGGCAGGCGCATGTTCACCTACATCACCATCGGCATCAACGATCTGCCCCGCGCAGTCAGCTTCTACGATGCGGTTCTTTCGACGCTTGGCATCGAGCGGCGGGAGATCGACGACAACGAGGCTGGATATGCGGTGGCCGGCGACAGTCGCTGCCGGTTCTGGATCACGCATCCCTTCGATCGCCGCCCGGCAACCGTCGGCAATGGCTCCATGCCGGCTTTCGAGGCGCCGTCACGGGCAGCGGTCGATGCGTTCTACGCGGCAGCGCTCGCCCATGGCGGCACGGATGACGGCGCACCGGGCATCCGTATCTTCCATCCCAATTTTTATTCCTGCTATGTCCGCGATCCCGATGGCAACAAGCTGTCGGCGCTGTGCGAACGGCCTGAGTGATCAAGGCGTGATCACTTCACGCTGATCGTATCGTCCTCGGGCGCCCGCCGATAGCCTGACACCGCCGAGCCGACATCGCGCGACAGCCCGAAGAAGGGTAGGACCGCGAAGATGGACAATCCCGCGACAATCGCAAAAGCCAGATGGAAATCGCCGAGCGACAGCGTCTCTCCGGTCACCCGCGTGCTCGCCTCCAGGATGGCGGCGGCGGTTGCCACGCCCAGCGCCAGGCTCACTTGCTGCAGCACCGAGGTCAGCGACGTCGCCTGCGATGCCTGCCCGTCTTCGATTTCGGCATAACCGAGCGTGTTCACCCCGGTGAAGAAGAAGGATCGGCAGAAGCCGCCGATCAAAAGCATGGTCATGATCAACGCGATCGGGGTGGCCGGTGTAAAGATGCTGTTCGCCGCCGTCGTGATCGCTCCGCCGATGCCGGCCGCGATCAGCAGGTTCCGGAAGCCGGCCGCAGCAAAGGCGCGCCTGGCAATGAATTTGGTCGAGATAGCGCCGACGGCTGCGATGAAAGTGGTCATGCCCGATTGGAAGGCGCTCATACCGAAACCCAACTGCAGCATCAGGGGCAAAAGGAAGGGCGTCGCGCCGGCGGCTATGCGGAACACGGTGCCGCCGATGATGGCCGCGCGAAAACTCCGGTTGGCAAACAGCGTCAGAGCGAGCAGCGGGGCAGGGTGGCGCCGAGCATGGACCACATAAAGCACGAGGCAGAGGATGCCGCCGAGCGTAGCGGTCGCGCCGACGGCAATCGGCAAAGCCGGCAGGCTGAGGACAGAAAGGCCGAACACCAGGCCGGAGGCTGCCCCGGAACTGAACGCAAAGCCGCGCCAGTCGATCGCTGCGGTCTCGATCGGCTCGATCTCCGGCAGGTAGCGGCTGGAGAGGAAGAGACCCAAAAGTCCGATCGGAATGTTGATCAGGAAGATCCAGTGCCAGCTGAAAAAGGTGGTGATGAAACCACCCACCGGCGGTCCGGTGATCGGTCCGAGCAGGCCGGGAATGGTGAGAAGCGCCATGGCAGAGACCAGCTCGGATTTCTTGGTGGTGCGCAACAGGACGAGTCGCCCGACTGGTGTCATCATCGCGCCTCCCATGCCCTGCAGGAAGCGCGAGGCGACGAAGAAGAGGAGCGAACCGGAGATGGCACAAAGCAGCGAGCCGATCATGAACACGACGATCGCGGCACGAAAAATTCGTTTGGCGCCGAAGCGGTCGGCCATCCAGCCGCTGACCGGGATGAAGATTGCAAGCGCCACCATATAGGCAGTGAGGGCAAGCTTGAGCGTGATCGGCCCAACGCCGAGATCGGCGGCGATTGTCGGCAACGCGGTCGCAATCACAGTGGAATCCATCTGCTCCATGAACAGGGCGACGGCGAGGATCAGGGGGGTGATGCGGTTCATCGGCATTCCGGAGAGGCCGTTGGGACACGGCAGATAGGGCCTCATACTGCATTCGCACATGGGGTGAAACCGTTTGCGTTGCAGCGCGTTCCCAAAGGCGTGGTCCGTCGGGCGGACAGAGGGCGCAAGCCTGCATCACGATGGTGTGAGGGAACTTTCCTCTCGCTTTGTCCAGCCTATGTCGCGTTGCGGCCCCTCGATCCGGGGGTAGAGGACTTGTCGTTGAGGAGATTTCAAGATGTCGATGAACAGAAGAATGGTATTGGGCGGAGCCGGCCTCGCGCTTGCATCGCCGATGATCATGACGCGCGCCGCCGTGGCGCAACAGACGAGTGCCGACACATCCATGAGCATCGATCACGCCATGCCTCCCGAAACGCACCGCTTCAATGTCGGAAAGTTCGAGGTCCTCGTCGTCAAGGACGGCGCTCGCCCCTCTGGCAAGCCGCAGGAAACATTCGGCACCAACCAGACGCCCGAAGTGGTCGGTGCTTTGCTTGAAGCGAATTTTCTGCCAGCCGACAACTTCGTCAACAGCTTTGCTCCTGTGCTCGTCAATACCGGCTCTGACGTCATCCTCTTCGACACGGGCATGGGAGAGGCGGGGCGTGCCAACGGCCTCGGTCGTCTGGCCGAGGGCCTGACCGCCGCCGGCTACAAGCGCGAAGACGTCACGATCGTCGTCTTGACCCATATGCATGGCGACCACATCGGCGGCCTGATGGAAGGGGGGCAGCCGGCTTTCCCCAATGCGCGTTACGTCACCGGACAGGCGGAATATGATTTCTGGGTCGACCCGGCCCGTGCCGGCACCCCGGCGGAAAACGGCCAGAAGGGTGTGCTGGCCAACGTCAAGCCTCTGGCGGAAAAGATGACCTTTATCGGCGATGGCGGCGAGGTGGTCTCCGGTATCACGGGCATGGCGGCTTTCGGCCATTCACCGGGCCACATGATCTACCGGCTGGAGTCGGATGGCCGCCAGCTGGTGCTGACCGCCGATACCGCCAATCACTTCGTGCTGTCGCTCCAGCGTCCGGACTGGGAAGTCCGCTTCGACATGGATAAGGCGGCTGCCGCAGCCACGCGCAAGAGGGTCTTCGACATGATCGCGACCGACAAGCTCGCCTTCCTTGGATATCACATGCCGTTCCCGGCCGTAGGTTATGCCGAGAAGATCGAAGAAGGCTACCGCTTCGTGCCCAAAGCCTATCAGTTCGACATCTGATCTTTGTTGCCACCCATCGGAGCCCGTGCGATCCCCTTCGCGCGGGCTTTTCTGTCGCACAGAGTCAATTTGGCCCATCCTCGGTACCGCGGTGGGGATGGCCATGCTCGCTGCGCCGCAACTCCTCTGCAGCGCTGCGCAACAGGGCCACCATCCGATCCTGCAGAACTTCGTCCAAGATCTCGATGCCCGCAGCCTGGAAATCCGTTCGGATCCTATCTAGAAGCCCGGCATCGCCGGATGCAGCAGCCCGAGCCAGTTCCTCGGCATAGGTTTGCGCATCTTCAAGGTCGAGGACGGTGGTCGCCCATCGTGCCATCAGTGTTATTCGTCGGGCGCAAATCTTGCCGGAAAGAACATCGTCATGCGCGTCTCTGTGCGGCCGCGCTCTCTTGCTGCTGTCACCGATGACCATCGGACCGTCTCCGTCTGCGTCCCCGTGCTCCTCCGAGGGACGACGCGTTTGATAGCACATCGGATTTGACGATCTCTTTATTAGGAAGATTGAATTTCCCTCTCTTCATCGCGATCCCCGGGTGAAAGGTTCCATCGGGCGTCAGACCTGCAGGTTTTGCTATTCCCTTCCTGTCATGAACGTGTTACCAGCCCTCGCCAACTTCCAAGCATTTCATGCAGAAGCGACCGAACGGGATTCCCGTTTTCCGGCCGGATTCTGCCTATTCAAACGAAGGAATTGGCAATGGCACGCATCGTAATGTCGGCAACCGGCGCAGAAGCGCTCACCTTCGACGACGTCCTCCTGCAGCCGGGGCACTCGGTCGTCATGCCGGGTCAGACGAATATCGCCACCCGGATTGCAAGAGACATCGAACTCTCTCTGCCGATCCTCTCATCCGCCATGGACACGGTCACCGAAAGCAGGCTCGCCATCGCCATGGCCCAGTCCGGCGGCATCGGCGTCATTCACCGCAATCTCACCCCTGTCGAGCAGGCCGAAGAGGTCCGCCAGGTGAAGAAGTTCGAAAGCGGCATGGTCGTCAACCCGGTCACCATCGGCCCGGATGCCACACTCGCGGAAGCCAAGGCGCTGATGAGCGCGCACGGCATTTCCGGTATCCCGGTCGTCGAGGGCGCAAGCCGTCCCGGTCGCCTGGTCGGCATCCTGACGAACCGCGACGTACGCTTCGCCTCCGATCCGAACCAGAAGATCTACGAGCTGATGACCCGCGAAAACCTCGTCACGGTCAGGGACGGGGTAGACCAGCAGGAGGCCAAGCGCCTGTTGCATTCGCATCGCATCGAGAAGCTCCTCGTGATCGACAATGAAGGCCGTTGTGTCGGTCTGATTACCGTCAAGGACATCGAGAAGTCGCAGCTCAACCCGCATGCCGCCAAGGACGCCCAGGGCCGCCTGAGGGTCGCCGCTGCCATCTCCACCGGTGACGACGGCGTCGAGCGCGCAGAGCGCCTCATCGACGCCGGCTGCGATGTCATCGTCGTCGACACCGCCCACGGCCACAGCCAGAAGGTTCTGGATGCCGTCGCCCATGTGAAGAAGATGTCGAACGCCATTCGCATCGTTGCCGGCAATGTCGCGACCGGCGAGGGCACCCGCGCTCTGATCGACGCGGGCGCCGATTGCGTCAAGGTCGGCATCGGCCCGGGCTCGATCTGCACCACCCGTATCGTGGCCGGCGTCGGCGTGCCGCAGCTCGCAGCCGTGATGGCGGCTGTTGAAGAAGCCAACAAGCTGGACATCCCAGTTATCGCCGATGGTGGCCTGAAGTTCTCGGGCGACGTCGCCAAGGCAATTGCTGCCGGCGCCTCGGCCGTCATGGTCGGTTCGCTGCTGGCAGGCACCGATGAAAGCCCGGGTGAGGTCTATCTCTACCAGGGGCGCTCCTTCAAGGCCTATCGCGGCATGGGCTCCGTCGGTGCGATGGCCCGCGGCTCGGCCGACCGCTATTTCCAGGCGGAAGTACGCGATACGCTGAAGCTCGTACCGGAAGGCATCGAAGGCCAGGTTCCCTACAAGGGCCCGGTCTCGGCCGTCCTGCACCAGCTCGCCGGTGGCCTCAAGGCCGCCATGGGTTATGTCGGCGGCAAGGATATCAAGGAGTTCCAGGAAAAGGCGACCTTCGTGCGCATCTCGGGTGCCGGCCTGCGCGAAAGCCACCCGCATGGCGTGACGATCACCCGCGAGAGCCCCAACTATCCGGGCGCGAACTGAGGCGGCAAGTCTGGTCCAATAAGACACAAAGCCCGGGAAGGGAGGTCTTCCCGGGCGTTTTCATGAGCTGAAAGAGGACGTCGACAATGAGCGGTTTCGAGATGTTCTGGCCAATGATGGCCCATGCCTTCCTCGTCTTCTGCCTCTACGGTCTGCTGGTCCGCCGCCGCGCGGCGGTGGTCCGCGCCGGCAAGATCGATCGCAGCGCCTTCCTGGAAAATCACGCCGAGCCAGAGGAAAGCCGCGCCGTCAACAAGGCGATCGCCAACCAGTTCGAGCTCCCCGTCCTGTTTTACGCCATTTCCATCCTGCTGTTCATGATGGAGGCAGACAATATCCTGTCGGTTTCGCTGGCTTGGCTTTTCGTTCTCTCCCGCTATCTCCAGGCTTATATGCACATCACCGGCAACCTGCCGCTGCGTCGGGCATCCTTCATGGCCGGTTTCGTCAGCCTATTCCTGATGTGGCTCTGGCTCGTCGCGTGGATGGCGACCAGCTGACTGCTGACGCCGGGACCGAAATGGTGCCTTGCCACGTCTCTGACGCCCCGTCTTTGCTTTTCCATGACGTTTTGATGAAATCTCCGCGCGTTTGACACCGATCAATCGCCTGCATTCCGAGCGCGCCTATGGTCCGGCCATACCGCTCTGCCCGGCGTCGGCCGGTAGGCGGAAGGTTTGGAAACGTTGGGAGATTGACATGGCATCGATGATGAAAGCCGCCGTTGTGCGGGAATTCGGCAAGCCGCTGGTGATCGAGGAGATGGTGATCCCCGAGCCCGGTCCCGGTCAGATCCTGGTCAAGTATGAGGCAACTGGCGTCTGCCACACGGACCTCCATGCCGCCAATGGCGATTGGCCGGTCAAGCCCAGCCCGCCCTTCATTCCTGGCCACGAAGGCGTCGGCTACGTCGCCAAGCTCGGTGCCGGCGTCTCCCGCATCAAGGAAGGCGACCGCGTTGGCGTGCCATGGCTGCACACCGCCTGCGGTTGCTGCTCGCCCTGCCGCACCGGCTGGGAAACGCTCTGCGGCAGCCAGCAGAACACAGGCTATTCGGTCAACGGCACGTTTGCGCAGTACGGCCTTGCCGATCCCGATTTCGTCGGCCGGCTTCCCGACAACCTCGAATTTGGCCCGGCAGCCCCCGTTCTCTGCGCCGGCGTCACTGTCTACAAGGGCCTCAAAGAGGCGGAAGTGAAGCCTGGCGAATGGGTCGTCATCTCCGGCATCGGTGGCCTTGGCCACATGGCCGTGCAGTATGCCAAAGCCATGGGCATGCATGTGGTCGCCGCTGATATTCACGAAGACAAGCTGGCGCTCGCGAAGAGCCTCGGCGCCGATGTCGTGGTCAACGGCGCGGACAAGGATGCGATCGAGCAGGTGCAGAAGGCGACCGGCGGTGTGCATGGCGCGCTGGTCACCGCCGTTTCGCCGAAGGCGATGGAGCAAGCCTATGGCTTCCTGCGCTCCAAGGGCACGATGTCCCTCGTCGGCCTGCCGCCGGGCTTCATCTCGCTGCCGGTCTTCGAAACCGTCTTGAAGCGCATCACCGTGCGTGGCTCGATCGTCGGCACACGTCAGGATCTGGAAGAAAGCCTGCAGTTTGCCGGCGAAGGCAAGGTCGCCGCGCATTTCAGCTGGGACA
This sequence comes from Rhizobium glycinendophyticum, assembly GCF_006443685.1. Lineage (NCBI taxonomy): Bacteria > Pseudomonadati > Pseudomonadota > Alphaproteobacteria > Hyphomicrobiales > Rhizobiaceae > Peteryoungia > Peteryoungia glycinendophytica. Next base: position 803,205 of record NZ_VFYP01000001.1, read on the forward strand.
AGCTGGAAAACATCAACGCCATCTTCCAGCGCATGGAAGAGGGCAAGATCGACGGCCGCATCGTGCTGGACCTCGCAGCCTGATCCTAGATCTCGAACAACAACCAACGGCGCGGCCTGACCGCGCCGTTCCAATTTCCGTCAGTCGACGGATTGGATGGTAATGACGCGCGGCAGGCTGTTGTTGCAGGCGCTGTCCTCGCAGACGCCGCTGATCCACACCTCGCCGTCGCCGAACATCAGACCCTCGCTATTGACGAAGGCCTGGCCATAATCCTGGCTGCGCACGATATTCACGATCTTGTCCGTGAAGACGTCGTTATAGCTGTCCAGTAACTGCGCCTCGTTCTCGAAGGTCGCGTCTTCCCCGCCGATGCTGATGGTGATCGGGTAGGACACGAGGCTTACGGCAATCTCGGCCTTGCCCTCGGCGACCGCACTCTGGAAGGCGTAGAAGAGCTCCTTGTAGTCGGCGGGATCGCCGAGCAGGTTCTCGATCTGCCGGTCGGTCTCGGCCTCGTCCGCCCGGACGGGTCCTGGAACGGCTGTGATCAGCGTTCCTGTCAAGAGGCTGGCGACGAGGAGGGATCGAAGCACACGATAGGTCGGGAGCGGCATGTGGCAGGTCCTAGGTCGATGATTCAGGCCGCACGACCTTAAGCGAGAATGCGTCACGTCGCTGAATTACTTTTGGGGCTAATGCGGAGCTCGCGTCCAATCCGAAAAGTGATGACTGCATTGGAGAGCCGGCTCTGGCTTAAAACCGCTTCCATCGCTATATACTGCACTGCAGCATTATTCGGGATCCACTCATGCCAGACGCCGTCACCAACTCTGAGACCGACCGTATCTTCGTCTTTCAGGGGGGTGGGGCACTCGGAGCGTATCAGGCTGGCGCCTATGAGGCGCTGCACGAAAACGATCTTGAGCCGGATTGGCTCGCCGGCATTTCGATCGGTGCCGTCAACGCAGCAATCATCGCCGGCAGCCCGCGCGACAAGCGCATCGTGCACTTGCGCGACTTCTGGCACACCGTCTCCAGCAGCCTGGATTACGGCTGGGCGGCGCAAGACAACACCTTGCGTCGAATGCAGAACGATGCGGCCGCCATGGCAGCCACCTTCTTCGGCGTGCCCGGCTTCTTCTCGCCGCGTCTTCCAACGCCGAGACAGTTGCTTGAAAATGCCGATATGCGCGTGAGCTATTATGATACAGGCCCCCTCCTGAAAACGCTGGGCCGGCTGATCGATTTCGATTTGCTCAACGACAGCCAGACACGGCTGAGCCTAGGGGCGGTTGAGGTGAAGTCAGGAAACTTCGCCTATTTCGATAACCGCCAGACCCGCCTTGATGTGCGCCACATCGCCGCTTCCGGCGCTCTGCCACCCGGTTTTGCACCGGTTGAGATCGATGGCCGCTCCTATTGGGACGGCGGGCTTGTCTCCAACACGCCGCTCCAGCATGTGCTGAATGTGAGCGACGCGACGCGCGATCTGGAGATTTTTCAGGTCGATCTGTTCAATGCCCGGGGCGACATGCCGCGCGACCAGTTCGAGGTGGAAAGCCGCGTCAAGGAAATCCGCTATTCCAGCCGTACCCGCATGAACACGGACGAATTCGCCCGCCGCCAGATGGTGCGGCGCGCAGCCAAGCGCCTGCTGGACAAGCTGCCGCCGGAATTCCGCGACGACGAAGACGCTAAGGTTCTGCGCTCGATCGGTCAGGAATACGACGTCACCATTGTCCACCTCATTCATCGCCGTGCCTCGCATGCCACCCATGCCATGGATGTAGAATTCTCCCGTCGCTCGATCGAGGAGCACTGGAAGGCCGGTTATGACGATGCCAGCTATACCTTGAAGCACCCAAAATGGCGGGGCCGCGGCAGGCCGCGCGACGGCATCCAGATCTTCGACCTCGCACGCGAACGTCATCTGCGCGTGAAGGCTTGACGTCTCTCTGCGACCTTTTTTGTGTTAATATTTCAGTATGGGGAAAAAACCCATTCCGTTAACCATTTGGCGACGGCGACGTCCTATTAATCTTGCAGATTATCAAGGGAGCCGACGCATGATTTGTCGGTCATATGTCGATGATAGACCGTACTTCAGTCGTGCGACTTGCATTGCGCAAGCTGCCACAGCAAGAGCGCAGTGTCCAAAGGCTTGAGGCCATCCTGGACTCGGCCATGTCGCTTGTTCTGGAAAAAGACGTTTCCACCGTCACGATGAGTGAAATCGCCCAGCGTGCCGGCATTCCGATCGGCTCGCTCTATCAGTTCTTCCCGCAAAAAGCTGCAGTGCTCAAGGCGCTGCACGATCGCCTCTCGATGGAGATCGAAGACAGGGTCAGTCAGATCTTTTCGGGCGTAAGTTCGCTGGAAGAGGCGGCGAAACGCGGTGCGGATGCACTGTTCGAACTGCATACCCTGTTTCGCGAGCGACCCATCTTCATGTCGATCTGGCAGGCGATCCAGTCGGACAAGGATCTCAACCACCTGTCGAACGACTACCACGAACACCTGATGGGGATTTTTCTCAAGGATCTTGCCCACCTCATCCCGGCCGAAGATCTCGGCAAGGTCCGCGTCACTTTGAAGCTGTTCATCATCACGAGCGGTGATGTCATCCGCTTCGCAACCAGCCAGGGACCGGAAACGGCACGGCTCTATCTCGATCGCTGGCACCAGATCGTGCGCACGAGCCTCTTCACCTACTGACGCGGCAGTTACCAGCCGGGGATCATGTTCCCCGCCTTCAGCCGCGGGTAATGCCGCGAATAAGTCTTCGTCTCGCCATCCATGTCATCGTCAACCTGAGCGGGCGTGATGTTGTCGAGGCAGGCTGTGATGTGGTCGGTGATCGCGTTGAGCAGTGACACCGAGAAACCGGGCCGCTTCATCAAGCCGATTTGAACCGGTGGCAAGGGCGGGAAACCGTCATTGGCGGTCAGCACCTTCATGCCTGTCCTCAGCGCCGATTCCGGCAGGATCGATACCGCCATGCCCGCCAGCACGGCGGCTGCGACAACTGTCGAGGACCAGCTCGTGAACAGCACCTGGTAATCCCGGCCATCCGCATCGAGCGCGGAGCAGGCGAGTTGCCGCCACTGACAATCCCGTCGCCCGACCGCAAGCGGCACCGGCGCATCGTCCTTGAGGGGGTGGTTGGCAGAGCCCACCCAGCAGAGCGGCTCGGTCCGCACCACGTCCGACTGGCGCAGCAGCGGGTTATGGGTCACGAGCGCGATGTCGAGTTCCCCTCGGCCCATCTTCTCGGCCAGATCCACCGATGGTTCGCAGACGATATAAAGTTCGACATTCGGATGCGTCTTCGCAAAACGTCCGATGATCTCCGGCATGTAGCGATCTGCATAATCATCCGGAGTGCCGATGCGGAGCGTGCCTTCCAGACGATTGTCGTCGAAGGCGGCGATCGCCTCCGAGTTCAGCCGAATGATCCGCCGCGCATAATTCAGCAGCTTGTCTCCATCCGCCGTCAAACGGTTGCCGCGACCGTCCTTGATGAACAACTGTTTGCCAACACGTTCCTCCAGCCTCCGCATCTGCATGGAGACGGCCGATTGCGTCTTGAAGACGCGGCCGGCAGCCTTGGTAAAGCTGCCTGTATCCACGATGGCGATGAACGTCTGCAATTGGTCGATATCAAGTGGAGCCGACATGAAACTTACCCATCAGAGAGGTTGATGATTATCATTAGAAACATTCGTTGGACTGATCAATATCCATTCGACATCCTGAGGCTGCATTCCGCCCCGGCCATGCAAGGCCAATCGTTCCACTCCAGCCCCATCGCCTCGTCGCGCAAGCGATCGGGGCATGTCTCTTCGTGCCTGTCAAAAGGATGAACGCCATGCGCACGACCCATCGGACCCTCGACCTCGACCTCGCTCTGCCTTTGAACGCGCGCGTTGCGCATTCTCATGGAGTGCTCGTGTGGCTTCGAAACCGGGTGACGGCGCTGCGCAATCGTCTTTCTGCGAACAGCCTCACCGATCTCGACGACCGCCTGCTCAATGATGTTGGCCTCAGCCGCTCCGACGTCAACAAGGCGCTCAAGGAGACCGGCATAGCTGACGATCCTTCGCAGCAACTGGCCCGCCTTGCCCGCCGCCGGGCAGAACTCGCACTGCGCGGCCGCAGGGCAGACTGACACAATTCCCATCCCCGCAGGGTGACAGCCAATAGCCCTGCTCTTTGCCCGGTTTCGGAAATTTTCCGGACCGGGCTTTTTTGTAAACGCTAAAATAACGGTGGCTGTTGTGAAATGCGAAAGGAATGGGGCCGGCAAGTAACGACTTGCTAACGGCCTTGTGTCAGCGATGAAGTGGCTTGATCGCGCTACTTCTGATGGGGATCTTTCATGCGCATTTCGACAAAACTGCCTGTCGCCGCAGCTCTCTTCGCCTTCGTCATCCTGAGTGCATCCGTTGCGATCGGTTTGGTGCAGCAGAGCCGTATCCTGGACCAGCAGGTTTTTGAGAAGCTGGAGGCCACGGCGGACGGGCGCCGCAACGAAGTTCGGCGCTTCCTCGACGGTATTCGCCTCGATGCGCAGCAGACGGCCGCCAACATGATGACGCAGCAGGCGCTGTTCGGCATCACCGGCGCATGGGCCAAGCTCGGCGACGATCCGGCCACGGAACTGCACCGCCGATACATCGACGAGAACCCGAACCCGGTCGGTGAAAAGTTCAAGCTGGAAAGCGCCAAGAAGGACAATTACGACCGCGCCCATCGCCAGGGACACACGACATTCCTGAAGCACAAGGAAGCGCAGGGCTATTACGATATCTTCCTGATCGATGCAGATGGCAACGTCGTCTACACGGTCATGAAGGAAACGGATTTCGGCACCAACCTGAAAACCGGTCCCTACAAGGATACCGGCCTGGCCAAGGTCTTCCAGAAGGTCATCCAGAGCGACGACCCGAATGTCTTTGCCAACTCCGACTTCGAATCCTACGCGCCGTCTTCCGGCGCGCCGGCATCTTTCGTGGCTGTTCCGATCATCATGAATGACCGAAAGGTCGGCGTTCTCGCCTATCAGCTCCCCAACGACCAGATCAATGCCATCTTCTCCAACACCCGAGGCCTCGGCAAATCAGGCGAGACGGTCCTCGTCGATAGCGCCGGATTTCTGGTCTCCGACAGCACGCGCACGCCGGACGACGACACCTTGAAGGTGAGCATCCACTCGCCAATGCTGCAGGCCGCCCAGTCCTCCGGCGACGCCAGTGGTACGATCGAAGGCTATCGTGGCATGAGCAGTTTCGCAGCCATCGTGCCGCTGCAGTTCGGCGACGTTCGCTGGTCCGTCATCGCTTTGATCGGCGAAGAGGAAGTCTGGGCACAGGTTGTCTCCGCCGGCCTCAAGTCCGTGGGTTTCGGCATCGTCCTGATCCTGGCCGGCTCATTGGTTGGCGTTGTCTTCTCACGCTCGCTCACTCGGCCGATTTCCGAACTCGTCGGCTCCATGGGGCGCCTTGCCAATGGGGACACGAATATCGACCTCAAGGGCCTCGAGCGCTCCGACGAAATCGGCGACATGGTTCGCTCGGTCGCCGTGTTCCGCCGGGCCGAAATCGACAAGCGCGATCTTGAGAGCGAAAACGAAACGCGTCGCGCCGCAACCGAGACCGAGCGCCGACAGCGCGAGGCCGAACGGGCAACGGCCCAGGCCGAGCTGACGGAAGCGATCGACGTGCTCGGCTCCGCTCTGCAGCGTCTGGCGAACGGCGACCTGACCGCCACCATCCAGAAGCCGCTGACCGGCAATCTCGACCGGCTGCGTCTCGATTTCAATGCGTCGCTGGAACGCCTGTCCGGCACGGTTTCTGCCGTTCACGGCAATGTCGCCGAGATCAACCGCAAGAGCAGCGCCGTCAGTTCTTCGACGGCCGATCTCAGTCACCGAACCGAGCAGCAGGCCGCTGCCCTTGTCGAAACCTCGGCCGCCATCCGCCAGATCATGGATGCGATCCGTCATTCGTCTGAGCGTGCGGAGAATGCGTCCCGTCTCGCGCTCGAGGCACGTAGCAATTCGGACAAGTCCGGCGAAATCGTCGGTGGTGCGGTCGATGCCATGCAGCGCATTGAAAATGCGTCGAGCGAAATCTCGAAGATCATCAACGTGATCGACGAAATCGCCTTCCAGACCAACCTGCTCGCCCTCAATGCTGGCGTCGAAGCGGCCCGTGCCGGTGAAGCCGGCAAGGGCTTTGCGGTCGTTGCCCAGGAAGTCCGCGAACTCGCCCAGCGATCGGCAACCGCCGCCAAGGACATCAAAGCCCTCATCACCAAGTCGGGCGAGGAAGTCGCGAACGGCGTCGGCCTCGTGCGCCAGACCGGCTCGGTTCTGTCGGCCATCGCCGGTCAGGTCGTCCAGATTGGCGATCATATCCATTCGATCGCCTCCACCTCCAAGCAGCAGTCTGCAAGCCTCAACGAAATCAACGCCGCCGTCGGCCGGATGGAGGATGTGACCCAGCACAATGCTCGGGCTGCGGAGCAGACCAACGCTGAGATGGCTGGTCTGACACGCGATGCCGAAATGCTCTCCTCGCTCGTTGGCCAGTTTACCGTCGAAGCAGGCTCCGCCTCTGTGCAGAACCGCTTTGCCGATCAGCGCGACACCGGTTTCTCACGCACGCCGACCTCTGGTTCGGCTCAGCCGGCCGCGCCAGCCGCCCCGGTTCGTCCCGCAGCCAAACCCCGGGTTGCTCCTGCTGAAGCCGGCAGCCGTTCGGTCGCCTCGCCGGCCCGCTCGCTGATGGACAAGATTTCCGTGGGACTGGGTGCCAAGCTCAGTCAGGCGAAGGACACCAAGTCGGGTTCGGATTGGGAAGAGTTCTGAAGGCTCACGCTATTTCCTAATGAGAACGGCGCGGGTAACCGCGCCGTTTGCATTTGAAGATGAACGTGGCTGGAGACGGCGCGTCAGCCTTTCGGTGCCTGCGGCTCGTTGTCTGCCGCTGTCTCGCCCTTGGAGGATGTCAGATAGGTGTCGAAGATCTGCTCCATGCTCTTCTGGTAGCTCTTCTGCACCTCGAGCCCGCTGTCGAACATGGTGTTGATCATTGCCGACAGACCTTCCTTCAAGTCCTTGTCCGGTGACTTGGTGGCTTCGGGCTTCGCAGCCTCCGCCGCAGCGGATGCCTGGCCCGTATAGGCGGCGGCCATGTCCTGGAAAGCCTTGGCAAAAGGATTCGCCAGGAAGGGGTTCGCCTGGGCCTGCGGTTCCGGCTTCTTCGATCCGCCCATCATATCCTGGAAGGCGCGGGTAAAGGGATTGTCGAACATCGTGTCGGCCTGGGGCTGCGGTTTCGGCTGCAGTCCGGTGCTCTCAAGCCATTGCTGCATCATCGCAGCCATAGGCGAGGCCGTGAAGGCATTGGCGCCACCGAACTGGCCGGTTGCCTGCTTGAATAGACCACCCATCATCGTATCGGCCATGGCAGGCATCATCTGCTTGAGGATGTCCTGACCAATGCCGGTGAGTTGGGCCGCCTGCGCGGCAATCGCGCGGGAAACTTCCTTGGAGCCGAAGAGCTGCTGCAAAACCTGGTTGCCATCGGCGATGCCCTGCGGCGTAAAGGCGGAACTCATGTCCTCGAAGTATCTGGCATAATTGCCGGAGCTCATCGCGGAGAGCAGGGCCGAGAAATCGTAAGGGTTTGCCGTATTGCGCTTGAAGCCGGAGGCGAATGCCGGCGTCAGCGCGGCCATGGCCTTCGCCGCCTGTTCCTGGGCCAGCCCGAACTGCCGCGCCATGGCGTCCATCGCGTTGCCGTTCTGTGCCTGAAGCATCATGTCGAACAATGGCAGCATGGACGCCTTCTCCCCGAATATGTGCGAATGTGTAAAGCACTATAGACGGAAAAAACCCTGGGCAAACCGGTTTCTACCGTTTTGCCCAGGGTGGCTTATCTGCGGGATAAGGGGATGCGTCAGTACTGGTATTCGTCGAAGACCGGATCGACGGAGCCGTTCCAGCGCCCGTGATAGAGACCGAGCAGATCGTCGGCCAGTGTCGTGCCCTTGGCGAGCACCTCGTCCAGCGTGTTGAGGAAGATGCTTTCATCCTGGCCGTCGCCGTTCAGCCGGGCTCTCGCCTTGAGGCCCTGGCGCGAGATGCCGACCATTTCGCGGGCAACTTCGAGCAGTGGCCGGCCGGCGATACTTGCCTTCAGGCCTTGCGCGGGCACAGCATCGCGCATTGCAATCACGTCTTCGACCGTCCACTCTGCGGTCGCAACGTCGGCGGCAGCAAGCGCCGCATCGTCATAGAGCAGGCCGACCCAGAAGGCAGGCAGGGCACAGATCCGCCGCCAAGGGCCGCCATCAGCGCCACGCATTTCTAGGAAACGCTTCAGCCGCACATCGGGGAAAAGGGTCGACAGGTGGTTCGTCCAGTCGCCCAGTTGCGGTTGCCAATCAGCAATCTCGCCCTTCAGGGCGCCTTCCATGAACTGCCGGAAGGTAATGTGCGTGCAGTCATGGTAGCGGCCGTCGCGGGTGACGAAATACATCGGTGCGTCGATCGCCCAACGCACATAGTCACCGAAGGAGAAATCCGTGTTCAAGGTGAAGGGCAGCACGCCGGCACGCTGGTTGTCGGTGTCGCGCCAGATGTCTCCGCGCCAGGACAAGAGTCCGTTCGGCTTGCCTTCGGTGAACGGCGAGGAGGCGAAGAGCGCCGTCGCCAGCGACTGCAGCTTCATCGAAACTCGCATCTTCTGCCGCATGTCGGCTTCTGATGAGAAATCGAGGTTCACCTGAATGGTGCAGGTCCGGTACATCATGTCCAGGCCCTTGGTGCCGACCTTCGGCATGTAACGAGTCATGATGTCGTAACGCGACTTCGGCATCCGCGGCGTCTCGGCCAGCGTCCATTTCGGACTGCCACCGAGCCCGAGGAAGCGGATGCCCATCGGCTCGGCAATCTCGCGCAAGACGGCCAGATGCTGGTTGGATTCCTTGCAGGTCTGATGCAGCGTCTCGACCGGCGCGCCTGAAAGCTCAAACTGGCCGCCCGGCTCGATGGAAATCGCACCCATCCCATGCTGTTCGCCAAGCCCGATGATGTTCTCGCCGTCCATGATCGGTTCCCAGCCGAGCTTGCCCTGCATGCCCTTTAAGAGCGCAGAGATGCTGGCATCGCCGAAATAGGGGACCGGGCTGTTGTCGGCGCGGAAGAAGGCGAACTTCTCATGCTCCGTTCCGATCCGGAATTGCTCCTTCGGCTTGGACCCGGCATCCATATAGGCTGCCATATCGTCGATTGTGCCGAGGGGGGTCTGGTCGGTGGTGTCACGGGCCATGAATGAAACCTTGTTGAGGCATCGTCGCTGGGCACGGGAGGCCCATCCGACAGGCTGATTGAACCGGATTTATATGCCGCGCAAGTGAAATTCTCTCAAGCACGGCTCAAAAAACTGGAACAAGCGAAGGGGGGCAAAGCTAGCGCCAGTCGCCGATGGCGGCCTGCACTACAGCCATCGCGGCCACGGCGGCGGTGTCGGCCCTGAGGATTCGTGGCCCCAGAGGGATGGCCGTCACGAAGGGCAGGGAGCGCAAGAGTCGACGCTCCTCGTCCGAAAACCCGCCTTCCGGCCCCACCAGAAGCGCAAGCGACTTTTCCTCGATCCGGGAGAGGGCCGGGAGAGGATTTTGGGTCGAGCTGTCCTCGTCGCAATAGATGATCCGCCGCTCAGGCGGCCAACGGTCTAGAAGATCACGCAACTTCACCGGCTCTGTCACGCTGGGAATAGCGAGGATCCCGCATTGCTCTGCTGCCTCGACGGCATTCGCCTGCAGCCGCTCGACGCTGCCGATCTTGCCTTGAACGTGCTGGGTCATCACCGGCTGCAAAACACCGGCACCCATTTCCACGGCCTTCTGCACCAGATAATCCATCCGGCCGACCTTCAGCGGGGCAAAGAGGAAATGCAGGTCGCTATCCCCAGGCTGCGGTCGCGTCTCCTCGACGGGGGTCAGCAGGATGCGTTTGCGCGTGGGAAAGCTGACGGTTGCCCGCCACTCGCCGTGACGGCCGTTGAACAGCAGCAGCTCAGCGCCCTCATCATAGCGCAGCACGTGAGCGAGATAGTTGAACTGCTCGGCTGTCGCTTCGATCGCCTGCCCGGCCGCGAGATCCGGCATGACATGAAGCCGCTGCATCTTGTAGTTCGCACGCATCGGAAAAATCGCTCCTGTCATCAGCCAACGAGCTGAGACATAATCCAATAGATGATCGCTGCAAGCCCTGCAGAGAACGGAACGGTAATGACCCAGGCGGCGACGATTGTCATGAAATGCGATCGCCGGACGAGATAGCGACGGCGCAGCTCTTCCGGGTTCCGCTCGGGTTTCGGCTCAACCTCCCAGCGCTCCGCCTTGGCGCGCATATACTCGACCCTGCGCGTGGAATTACGCGTGTACCATTCGCGAAAGAAGCCGACGCCGAAGACGGCCCCGACAGCAATGTGGGTCGAACTCACCGGTAATCCCATCGCAGAGGCGACAAGCACGGTGATCGCCGTCGACAGCGATACGCTATAGGCCCGCATCGGGTTGAGTTTGGTGATTTCTTCACCGACGATCCGGATGAGCCGTGGGCCGTAAAGCAGAATTCCAGTGGAGATGCCGAAGGCGCCGATCAGCACGACCCAAAGGTGCGGTGCGTCACCGGTGGGCAGTCCGTAAGTCCCCGTCGCGTCAACGATTGCCGTCAGCGGACCGATGGCATTGGCGACGTCGTTTGCTCCATGCGCGAAGGACAGGAGCGCAGCTGCGAAAATCAGCGGCAGGCGGAACAGTTTGCGCAGGGACTGGTTGCGGTTTTCGAGCCCGATGGACTGTCGCCTTATGAGCGGGACGGCAGCCGCCCAGGAGAGCAGTCCAGAGACAAGGCCGATCGCGAGCGCCATCGGCATGCTGATCGGGATAATCTGCCCGAGCCCTTTCAGGGCGAGGTAGCTCAAAAAAGCGCCCACCATCACAGCGATAAGGATCGGCACCCATCGGCGGGCCGACTCGATCTTGTCCTCCCGGTATATGACGAATTCCTTGATGAAGGCGAGAACCAGCGCTGCGATGACGCCGCCGATAAGGGGGGAAAGCATCCAGCTCGCCGTAATGCCACTGACGATGCCCCAGTTGAGCGCCGTAGGTCCGGCGGCAGCGACGCCCGCGCCCAGAACCCCGCCAACGACGGCATGGGTGGTCGAGACCGGTGCATTAATCCACGTGGCAAGATTGATCCAAAGTCCGGCCGACAGGAGTGCCGCCATCATTGCCCAGACGAAGGCGTCTGAAGACCCTGTCATGGACGGGGCAATGATGCCGCTCGAGATCGTCGAGACAACCTCGTTCCCGGCAATCATGGCACCGGCGATCTCGAAGACCACGGCAAGCGACAGGGCGGTCGCCATGGTCATGACGCGGGCACCGACTGCCGGGCCGACATTGTTTGTCACGTCATTGGCACCAATGTTCATTGCCATATAGGCGGCGAGGGCGGCAGCGGCGATTACGACAGCAGCGCCCGGCCTGCCTGCGGCGGCGCCGGCGGCAACCACTGTGGCAAGGATGACGAAGATCAGGCCGAGGCCGAGCGGTGCCAACCCGCGCGACACGTGCTGCGAGGCGGCCTCGATATGGGCGACTTTGCCCAGATCCTTGTCCAGGGTCGGCTTCAAAAGCTTTGGCGTCGTTTTGCCCATGGGCCGGCTGCCTCCGGAAGAGGCCCCGTCCTGGTCCTCGTTCTTGCATGTCTAACGGCGGTTGATGAACGTGACGCGTCGGCGACCGCCGGCCATGTCTCGGGTTCACATCAATCCGAAGGCACTAACGGCAAAGGCCAGCGGGTTCAATATGACAGTTTTGTGACGGGGCCGTTTCAGGCCACCTCGGCGGATTTTTTTGGGTTTTCCGCCTGGCTCTGCAAGAGGCTGGGGAAGGCACGGAACAGCGTTTTCAGCTCCGGTTCATCGACGCGGTTCGCAGCTTCCTCGCAGCTTACCCATTCCAGTCGGCGGCTTCCCTTCTCCGGAAAGTCCTTGAGCATGGACTTGACCAGAAGGCTATAGACCTGAACCCGTGTGGGCACCTTCAGGCCTCCGTTCATCTTCTTCATGTAGCCATAGCTGCCGATGGGGTCGCGCTCGGCCTTGCCCTTGATGCCGGCTTCTTCATAGGCCTCCCGCTCGGCGATGGCATGCGGCTGCTTGCCGGACATGTGCCAACCCTTGGGGATCACCCAGCGTCCCGTATCACGGCTGGTGATCACAAGCACTTCGAGTTCATTGGTCTTCTTGCGCCTGCGGTGACAGATTGCAGCAAATTGCTGCCGCGGCGGTCGCTGCAGCATGAGCCTGATGTCGGATGTGATACGGCCGATGATTCCCAATGGATTTGCACCTCGATTCGGGTGATTAGCGCATGATCAGCTGCTTAAATGAGGGCCGATCGATGTCATAGGCAAGCACTTAATGATCTGGATCTGCGGCGTAGCAGCCGATCTCTCGGCAGGAATATGTCGCTGCGACATGCAGTGCCGCATCTGGCAAAGCCAGCAGGGGGTGTCCTCTTTCAACCGGGATCGAGTAACCCCAATTGCCTGAGGCCATCCAGAACGCCCCAAGCGGCTCGGCCGTTGCCGTGGACGATAGCATTTCTAGCCTGTGCAAGGCTGGAGAGCTCCCCCAGAGCGTTTTCCGGCAGGATGCCGGTCACCCCTTCGAGTTCAAACATCGCACGATCATTGCCGGTGTCGCCGGCGACCACCACGAAGGAGAGTCCGATCCCCAGTTCTGTGCACAGCCAGCGGAGCGCTTGACCCTTGTCGGCGGCGCTGGGGATGATGTCGAGATCGCGTTGGCTGGAATAGACCAACCGCGCCTCCTGACCCTCCACCTGCAATCGGTTCTCGATCGCTTCCAGGTCTGCCTGCCCGGCATCATGGAGGTACCAGCTGGATTTCAGCGGATGCTGATAGTGGTCCGGCTGGCGCGACAGGTTATCCAGCGACCCCAGCACCGCTTCGACACGATCGACGTCAAATCCGCGATCCAGTGTCGCCCGATAGGCATCGCCAAGATGGGGCCAGGCCTCCGAATGAAGCATCGTCCCGACTCCTCCGATGATGAAGTCGGCCATAGGCAGCCCTTCTTCGGCGGTGAAGGCGAGGATATCTTCAACCAGCCGGCCGCTATTGTAGACCAACAGGGGACGCCGGTCGTCGGGTAGGGCCGACCAATGTCTCGCAAAGGCATGGGCGCCATCACGGTCGCCCGCGAGCGTGCCATCCAGATCGGAACAAAAGAGTTGGATCGGGTTCAATCGCCGTCATTCCAGGGTTCGGCCCAGTCGCTTTCCTCCAGAGCCTGCGCCACCGGCCGCCCCTCGACAAGGGCGATCAGCTGTTGCGCAATACCGGTCCAGGTAAAGAGACTGCGAGCCTTGTGCGCACCCATCCGGGAAAGCCGGCCGTAAAGCCGCGGGTGGTTGAGCGGTTTCATCATCGTAATACCAAGATCCTCCTTGTCGAAAGGATCCGCATAGAGCGCGTGCCGGCCGTAGCTCACGGCGCGAAACAGACCTCCATGAATGGTGACGATCGTCGGTGTTCCGCTCGCCATCGCTTCGATTGCGGTCATGCCGAAGGGTTCATAGCGGCTGGACAGCACAAACAGGTCGGCTGCGCGATACATGTCCGAGAGATCCTCGTCGGCCACGAAGCCACTGAACTCCACCCTGTCAGTCAGTCCTAGATCAGCGACCTGCTGCTTCAGCTGCGCAAGGATCGTCTCTTCCTGCGCATCGAGACTTTCGCCACCCAGTGCCAGCCGTAGCCGTGCGTCCGGAACGCGCCCGGCCAGCACCGAAAAGCCATCGATCAGGAGGTCATAGCCCTTGTTAGTGGCGAGCCTGCCGAGCGCCAGGATCGTCCGGCCCTCGAAGCCGAAGCGTTGGCGGAGCATCTGTCGTGACGACTCGGAGACCGGATAGAAGCGGTTGTCGTCGTAACCCGGCGGAATCATGTGAACCCGGCTGCGCGACAGCCCATAATCTTCAGTCAGCATATCGAGCTGGATGGGGGTTGTCGCAATCACCAGCTGGCAGCTGCGATAGACGATAAGCTCGTGCTGGATGCGTTCCTTGAAGTTGAATTCCTGCTCGAACTTGTCGGCCCGTTCCGGGTAGTCGGTTTCCATCTGCCGCTTCTTCCACAGACCGAGGGAGTGCGGCGTGTGGATATGCGGCACGCGAAGTGCCTCGGACAGCCGCTGACCGGCGACGCCGGCATCCCAGTAGTGGCTGTTGATGAAGAGGTACTTCAGGCCCTCACGCTTGATGAAGCGAAGAGCCTTCTCGTTCCACTCGCCCAGGTGACGATGCAGATATTCCTTCGCAATGAAGTCCGGGCCACCGCAGGGAATGCGGATCACCCGCACATTTTCGTCGACTTCATCGAATTCGGGCTGGTCTTCGAAGCGGCGGGTATAGATGTCGACCTTGTGCCCGAGTTGGGCCAGCTTCTTGGCGAGCTCCAGCACATAAACGACCTGTCCGCCAGTGTCGGCCGCACCCAGGGGTGGTTGGGCGGCGACATAGCCATGGGTCGAGATGAGCGCGATGCGCGGTGTCTCCAATGCGTCCGATGTCGGTGCCATGGGTCCCCCGTTGTGAAAAATTCATCCGTATGAAGCGGGAAGATAACACGATAGCCAGAATCATGTTCCGAATAATCGGATGAAAATTCTCACGACCGGGTAATTTGTCGCAAATCGACCTGTGCGAACACCTAGTTCCTGCCGCCCTCAACCGGTACGCGGCCGGTCTGTGAGGGGGCTCAGGTGCCGGGAGTGTTGGCGATCATGGTTGGGCCGCCATGCGCATGGCTTCAGTCGGAAGCCGGGTCTCGCGACGGCCGTGTCGCGCGCGTTGCCGGCTGAGTGCCCTCGCGTCGAAGAAGCCGCAGTTTTGAAACGCGGCCCCATTCGTCTGAGCGCGCACATTCGGCCGCAGCCTGCATCACGAAGTCTATATGGGCCTGTGCCGCCTGCTTGGCTGCAACGGGATCGCCGTCCCGGATCGCCTCCTGGATCGCCACATGCTGCTCCAGCAGCCGTTCGCGGGCGCTGGGGAGCGAGAACACCGCCTTGCGATTGAAAAGGATGCCTTCCGACAGCAGCCGGTAACAGGCCCTCATGGTGTGCAGGAGGATGATGTTGTGGGCAGCCTCGCCAATGGCATTGTGGAACTCGACGTCAGCGGCAAGTTCTGCCTCCGGCTCTGCACTCTCATGCGCCAGGCGCATGTCTCCGACGATCCGTGCCAGAAGTGCCTTGTCCGTCTCGGTTGCGCGCTGGGCGGCAAGCTCTGCCGTCAGCCCCTCGAGTTCCCGCCGGTATTCGAGATAGTCGCGTGTCGCCCGCGCGTGCCGTGAGATGAGTTCGGTGACCGGTTTGGAAAACACCTGACCGATAATGTCTGCGACAAAGGTGCCGCCGCCATGATGGCTGACCAGAAGTCCTCGCGTCTCCAGCTCCTTCAGTGCCTCGCGGAGGATCGGCCTCGACACATCGAGGGACTGTGCCAGATCCCGCTCGCCCGGCAGCCGATCGCCGTCGCGCAGCACGCCGTCGAGGATCAGCAATTCTATCTGCTGCACCACCTCGTCCGCAGTCCTGCTGTGTGTCACGCCGGAAAAAAGGGTCTCGTCACTGTCGCTCACGTGGCTCTCCTTGGCTCCGAGACTTATCAAGCACCCTGCAGATTGGTCAAATAATTTGGCCACTTCTGTCGTGACGCTTGGTCATACAAAACTGCGGGTCGACCACATCCTGTGACAATTGCGCCTTTGCTCCCGGGCAGTAGCACTGCTAGCTTGACGATGGGCAAGGGAGACGAGTGACGTGGCAAAAGGTGATTTCGCATTTCCGATGGCGCCGGAGCGCGCACTGGCGCTCGGCGAAATCCATGCTCGACCTTATGCGCTGGTGAAATCCAGCCGCGTCATCTTTCAGCTCGCCTTCATGATGGATGGCGGTTCTGCGGTGCACCACGCCGCGATTGCCGAAATGTCCCGCGCGCGTGGCGTGCCGCTGCCGGACAAGCAGGCGCGCTACCAGGCGCTGCCCTGGGGACAGGGCACGCTGCGTTGGGAGCGGCACACGGAATTCTCGACCTGGTTCTGGGATGGGCCTCTGCCGGACACGTTCGGCGGCGAGGTGCCGATCCATCCCTTCGGCGATGGCTTCGTCGCCCCCGGACCTCTGATCTCCGGTATCAGGCTCGAATTGAGACCCGAGGGCCCTGAGAGCACCGAAGCGCGCAATGCCTTCGATCCTGCTAGCCTCTGCTACAGCGAATTGAAGAACGGTCAGGCGGCTGTCCTCACCGATTTCCGCCAGGACGGAAACGGCCTGACCCAGATCCTCGTCATTGATCGCGGCATGACCGAGGCCGGACGGGGGGCTGTCGTCCAGCGCCTGCTCGATATCGAGACCTATCGCACCATGGCCATGCTCGGCCTGCCGCTTGCCCAGACCCTGTCGCCCGAAATTCGCCGGATCGAGGACGGGTTGACCGCCGTCACCCAGCGCATGAAGGCCCATGCGCGCGAGGAAGCCGACGAAATGCTGGCCGAGATAACCCGGCTTGCCGCGGAATTGGAAGCCAATGCCGCCCTCAGCCTCTATCGTTTCGGCGCGAGCCGCGCCTATGATGGAATCGTGCGCGAACGCATCAAGACGCTCGACGAAACGCCGGTACCCGGCCATGAAACTTTGGGCTCGTTCCTGGAGCGCCGCCTGGCGCCCGCCATGCGCACATGCCAGTCGATCGAGGAACGGCAAGCCAACCTGTCGCGCAAGCTGTCACGCGCCACCGGCCTCGTCCGTTCCTGGATCGACGTCGAGATGGAGCGCCAGAATTCCGACCTGCTGGCCGCCATGAACAGCCGCGCCGAAATGCAGCTTCGCCTGCAGCAGACGGTCGAAGGCCTCTCCGTTGCCGCCATCTCCTATTACATCGTCGGCCTCGTCAGCTACGCCGCCAAAGCCATTCCGCACGACGTCCTGCCCGTCGATCCTGCCATCATCACCGGGATCTCGGTGCCGCTTGCGGTGCTTGCCGTCTGGTGGGTGGTCCGCCGCATCCGCCGGAGCCACGAGAACGAGGCGTGATCACACCTTGCTGCCTGCCGTCGTCGATCGATATAAGACGGCGGGGAATGGCAGGTGACAGGTAGAATGGCAAAGCAGGCAAAGGCCAAGCTCGACAAGAAGGGCCTGACGGGCCTCGGGATCGACAAGCTGGTTGAGATCCTTCTTGAGGAATCCGCCGCCAACAAGGCGCTGAAGACGAGACTGCAGACGGCGCTTGCCGGCGAAACAGGACCGGACGAAATGGCCCGCCTGATCGATCGGCGCATCGACGCGATCGACCAGGCGGCGACGCGCATCAACCGGGCGCGTGCCAAGGACCTCGCGGTCGAGTTCGCAGCGCTTGCTCGCAACATCCTGTCGGAACTCGGCAGCGCCGATCCACAGGCTGCCGCTGAACGCATCCTGCGGTTCCTCGCTCTGCGTTTCCCGATCTCCGCCCGCCTCGCGGTGGACAATGCCCGCCTGTGGAAGGTCTTCGATGATACCGAACTCTCGGCGCTCGAACTGATCAAGACGATTGACGAAGGTTCTCAGGCCCTGCTCGTGCCGCAGATCGAAAAGCTTCGGCTTCGCGACCGCTACGGCGAACACACCGGCTTCTTGCGCGCCCTGACATCCGTTCTTGGCAAACCCGCCGCTGCCGCGTGGAAACAGATGCTCGCGGGAGTGCTACCGAGCGAACCGCTGAAGCTCGGCGCGCTCGATCTGTTGCAATCCCTTGCTCTCCATCAGGGAGAGATCGACGACTTCCTGAAGCTTGAACGGCAGAAACCCGACAACCGCCGCGATACACTGACCGTGGCCGCACTGCTCCACGAGGCTGGCCGCTTCGAGGATGCCCTCGAATGGGTACGCGAACGGCCGCGCGGCGTGCGTCTCATTCCGGTCAACGGCGTGCTGGCCTCCGTCGGCCCCGAATACGGCGCCCATGAGCGACGCCTCCTGGAGGCCGAAATCCTCGACCGACTGAAGCGCCGCGAGGATGCGCAGGAACTGCGCTGGCGCGAATTCGGCGAAACGCTCGATCCCGCCGTCCTCAGGCTCTATCTCTCGAAGCTCGACGATTTCGCCGAATTCGAGGAAATGGACCGCGCCTTTGCTGTCGCGAAGGCGCATGACGACATCTATCTGGCGCTCGACTTCTTCCTCGCCTGGCCCCGCCTCGATCTCGCCGCCGAGCATGTGATGCGGCATAGGCATGACTGGGAGGGGCGCTACTATGACGACCTGGCGCCAGCAGCCGAAGCCCTCACCGCGAAGGAGCCGCTGGCCGCCGTCCTTCTCTACCGCGTTCTGGTCGAGGATATCCTGAGGCGCGGCATCGGCATGGCCTATCCCCATGCGGGCCGTTACATTGGCGAGCTCGCCCGCCTCATGCCGAACCTGCCCGAAGGTCACGGCCTCTCGACCCACGCCGCCTTTCTGGCAGAGCTACGGCGCAATCATTCGAAGAAATATGGCTTCTGGAGTTCGGTGCCGGGCGGGCTATCAGGCTGAACCCTAGCGCTCCCAATAGGGCACCGGCCCATACAACTCTGCCAGATAATCGATGAACAGCCGCACCTTGGCCGGCAGGAACTGACGGCTTGGATAGACGGCGGACAGCGCCACGTTGCGCGAACTCTCATACTGCGGCAGGACCTGCACGAGGCGGCCGCTCTTCAACTCCGTGCCGATATCCCAGGTCGAGCGGAGCGCAATCCCGAGACCCGCGATCACGGCCTCCCGGATCACCTCGCTCGAATTGGTGATCAGCATGCCTTCGGGGCGCAGCACAACAGGTCCGTTAGGCCCTTCCAAACGCCACGAATCCATGTTGTGCGCCGGCAGGCAGCGATGGCGTTTCAGGTCGTCCAGCGTCTCCGGCATGCCATGTTGGGCGAGATAATCGGGGGCGGCGCAGAGAACCCGGCGAACCGGCGCCAGCTTCCGGGCCACCAGCGAGGAATCGTTGAGCTCCGCGATGCGGATCGCCAGATCGAAGCCGCCGCCGACAATGTCGGTGAATTCGTCGGAGAGAATGAGGTTCAATGTGAGGTCCGGATGCCGGTCCATGAAGGCTTTCAGGTGTGGCGCAATATGCATGCGACCGAACGAGGTCGGCGCCGATATCTTCAGGACACCGTTGACCTCCGACGACCGGCCGGACGCAAAGGCTTCTGCCTCTTCCAGCCCGGCAAGCACGGTCAGAACCCGTTCGTGAAAACCCTGACCTGCTTCGGTGAGCGAAATCTGCCGGGTTGTCCGCTGCAAAAGCCGGGTCCCGAGTTTGTCCTCAAGCCGCTTGATGCGTTTGGAGACGACGGCAGGCGAAAGGCCGAGATCACGCGCGGCCGTCGACATGCTGCCCGCTGCGATCACCCGGACGAAGACTTCAAGATCACCGAGATTGGTCATGAGTAGGCGCCACTCTTTCAGATTTGGTCATAAGTCCATAGCATTTGCCCTACCAATGGCATAGTGGTAAGAAAAATGAACCAGTTGAGATTGGCGTCGTGTGTCGTTAGCATGGCCGGCGACGAAGGGGATGTTATCATGACCGAGGCCATAGCCTTTCTGCCGCCGCGCGCCGATGTTCTGGCACGTCGCGCCGAAATCCTGGCAGATCTGCGCGAACTCGTGCCCCCAGGCCGCCTCGTCGAGGAAAACAACGCGCTGGTACCCTTCGAAACCGACGGCTTCATCGCCTATCGTCGCCGCCCGTTGGCGGTCGTCCTGCCGGAAACCACGGCCCAGGTGGCGGCAGTGATGAAATACTGCCATCGCTACGGCATACCAGTCGTCCCGCGCGGGGCCGGCACCTCACTGTCGGGGGGCGCCATCCCGCAGGAAGATGCGGTGGTGCTCGGCCTCTCCGCCATGACTCGCATCCTCGATGTCGATTATGCCAACCGCACCGCGACAGTTCAGGCCGGCGTCACCAACCTCGCCATCTCGGATGCCGTAGGCAGCGACGGATTTTTCTACGCGCCCGATCCAAGCTCGCAGCTCGCCTGCACCATCGGCGGCAATATCGGCATGAATTCCGGCGGCGCCCACTGTTTGAAATACGGTGTCACCACCAACAACCTGCTCGGCGTCAAGCTGGTCCTGGTCGACGGCACGGTGGTCGATCTCGGCGGCCAGCATCTGGACAGCGAAGGCTACGACCTGCTCGGCCTCGTCTGCGGCTCGGAAGGCCAGCTCGGCATCGTCACCGAAGCGACCGTGCGCCTGCTTGCGAAGCCCGAAGGTGCGCGCCCCGTGCTCTTTGGCTTTGAAAGTGCGGAGGCAGCCGGTTCCTGCGTCGCCGATGTCATCGGCGCCGGCATCATCCCGGTCGCCATTGAATTCATGGACAAGCCCGCCATCCAGATCTGCGAGGCCTTTGCCAAGGCAGGCTATCCGCTCGATGTCGAGGCGCTGCTGATCGTCGAGGTCGAAGGTTCCGAGGCCGAAATGGACGCCATGCTCGCCTCGATCGTCGCGATCGCCAAGACCCATGGAGTGAAGACCGTGCGCGAATGCCAGTCGGCCACTGAAGCTGCACTCATCTGGAAAGGCCGTAAATCCGCCTTCGGCGCCACCGGCCGTATCGCTGATTATATTTGCATGGACGGCACGGTTCCCTTGAGCCAACTTGCCGATGTGCTGAAGAAGACCGCCGAGATCGTCGATCGTTACGGTCTGCGCGTCGCCAATGTCTTCCATGCCGGCGACGGCAACATGCACCCGCTGATCCTCTACAACATCAACGATCCGCAAGACGCAGCCAAGGCCGAAGCCGCCGGCATGGAGATCCTCAAACTCTGCGTCGATGCTGGCGGTTGCCTGACCGGCGAACACGGCGTCGGCATCGAAAAGCGTGACCTCATGCGCCATCAGTTCTCCGACATCGACCTCGCCCAGCAGATGGCCGTGCGCTCCGCCTTCGACGAGGGCTGGATCCTCAATCCCTCCAAGGTCTTTCCGCTGGAGGGGAGGGGATGATTCCTATCTGTTTTTTCTCCGCAGCTCACCCCCCTCTGTCCTGCCGGACATCTCCCCCTCAAGGGGGGAGATCGGTTGTGGCTGCCGCTCGTTCCTCCGCGTCCGTCGCGAAAACAGCATTCGAGGTGATACGATCATCAATTCATCTCGACGATCAGCTTCCAACTTTTGCTGAAGGACGCAGTACCTGTGGCTTTCCGATCTCCCCCCTTGAGGGGGAGATGCCCGGCAGGGCAGAGGGGGGCGAGCTTGTGCAGAGAGATGAGGGGGCTGTCCCGTGCTGACGCCAGCCACCGAAACCGAAGCGTCCGACATCATCCGCGCTCACGCGGAAATCCGCACGCCGATCCATATCCGGGGCGGGGGCACCCGCGCCGGCTTCGGCAATCTCGTCAATGCCGCCGCAACCCTGTCGTCGTCGGGGCTCACCGGCATCACCGCCTATAACCCGGCCGAGATGGTCATGACCGCCCGCGCCGGAACGCCGGTGGCGGAAATTGAAGCCGCATTGGCCGCGAACGGCCAAGGCATGGCTTTCGAGCCGATGGACCATCGCGCCGTGATGGGCACCACGGGAACACCGACCATAGGCGGTCTCTTCGCCGTCAACAGTTCCGGTCCGCGCCGCTTCACGGCAGGTGCCGCCCGCGACCATCTTCTCGGCATCCGCTTCGTCAACGGAACGGGCGAACTGGTGAAGGCCGGCGGCCGGGTGATGAAGAATGTCACCGGCCTCGATCTCGTGAAGCTGCTCGCCGGCTCCTATGGTACGCTCGGCTTCCTCACCGAAGTCACCTTCAAGGTCCTGCCGACGCCGAAGACGACCGCGACCATCCTCATCTCCGGCCTGGAAGACGAGACGGCTGTGCGGGCCATGGCGGCTGCCATGTCGATGTCGGTGGAAGTCTCAGGGGCAGCCCATCTGCCGGAAAGCGTGCGCGGACGTTTCCTTGGCAGCACTTTGCCCGAGGGACCGGTAACGGTGCTCCGGCTCGAGGGTCTGGCCGCATCTGTTGCCGTTCGGGCAGACAAGCTCGAGGCGGCCATGACAGGCTTCGGCCCCGTCACGCGTCTTGGCGCGGACGAGTCCGAAGTCCTCTGGCGTGAAATCCGAGATGTCGCGCCCTATGCCGATAGCACGGATCGTCCGCTCTGGCGTGTTTCCATGGCCCCCTCGCGGGGCCACGAACTCGTGGCGGGCTTACGTCTGCGTGCCGGCGTCGACGCCTTCTATGACTGGCAGGGCGGGCTGATCTGGATGCGCATGGAAGCCGATCCAGAAGCCGATATACTGCGCCATGGCATCCGGAGTTTGGGCGGTGGGCACGCGACCTTGCTGCGGGCAAATCCGGAAATCCGGACAGCGACCCCCGCCTTCGAGCCCCAGTCACGCCCGGTCGCCCTTCTCTCCGAGCGCATCAGGGGAAAACTCGATCCGCACGGCATCTTCAACCCCGGACTGATGACATCAGGAGTGTCTCGATGACCGACCCGAACTTCCGCCCACCTGCCGGCCCCGCCGGGGAGACCTGGTTCTCGCCGGGCCGTCTCAATGCGCAGATGGTTTACGCCCTCTATCTCGTGAGTTTCGTCGTCGGCATCACCGGTATCATCGGTCTCATTATGGCTTATGTGAACCGCGGCAAGGGCGAGCCTTGGGTCGACACCCACTACACCTATGCCATCCGTACCTTCTGGATCGGACTTCTCTACGCGCTGATCGCTTCGATTCTGATGCTGCTGGCGATCGGTTTCATCTTGATCTTTGCCGTCGCCATCTGGATCGTCGTCCGCTGCGTCATTGGCCTGCAAAAGGCTTCTGCCGGAGAACCCATCGCCCGCCCCGAAAGCTGGTGGATCTGAACCTCACGGACACGGCCGTAAGCCGTGCCTGAGTTCGCCTGAGGAGGATCTGCGTGCAGACCAATTTTACCGCCGAACAGCTCGCCGATCCCCATGTGGCGGAAGCGGAATCGATCCTGCGCAAATGCGTGCATTGCGGCTTCTGCACGGCCACCTGTCCGACCTATGTGACGCTCGGCAACGAGCTCGACAGCCCGCGCGGCCGCATCTACCTGATCAAGGACATGCTGGAAAACGGCCGTCCGGCAGACGAGCAGATCGTCACTCATATCGACCGCTGTCTTTCCTGCCTCGCCTGTACCACGACCTGTCCCTCCGGCGTCGACTACATGCATCTGGTCGACCATGCCCGCGTCCACATCGAAAACACCTATCGCCGTCCGCTGATGAACCGGCTGACGCGCAACATGCTGGCCATGGTCCTGCCTTATCCGGACCGCTTTCGTTTCGCGCTGAAGCTCGCCGCGCTCGGGCGCCCCTTCGCCGGCCTCTTGGATCGGGTGAAGGCGCTGAAGCCAATGGCCGCCATGCTGAGGCTTGCGCCGGCAAACGTCCCTCCACCCTCGAAATTTGCCACACCCGCCACCCATGCCGCCGTCGCGCCCCGTCGCGGCCGGGTCGCCATCCTCACCGGCTGCGCACAGCCCGTCCTCGATCCGGGGATAAACGAAGCCGCCATTTCCCTGCTCACCCGTCTCGGTGTCGAGGTCGTTATACCGCCGGGCGAGGGCTGCTGCGGCGCGCTGGTCCATCATATGGGCCGCGAGGCGCAGGCGCTGGACAGCGCCCGTCGCAATGTCGATGTCTGGACCCGCGCCATCGAAGAGGGCGGTCTGGACGCGATTATCGTCACGACCTCGGGCTGCGGCACAACAATCAAGGACTACGGCCACATGCTGCGCCTCGATCCCGCCTATGCCGAAAAGGCCGGCCGGGTCTCGGCGCTTGCGAAAGACATCACAGAATATCTCTCCACCCTCGACCTCCCCGCAGGCGAGACCAGGGGCATGACGGTCGCCTATCATTCCGCCTGTTCCCTGCAGCACGGCCAGAAGGTGACTATGGCGCCGAAACTGCTGCTGAAAGCGGCGGGCTTCACCGTCAAGGACCCGCCGGAGGGCCATCTCTGCTGCGGCTCGGCAGGCACCTACAACATCATGCAACCCGAGATCTCGGCGCGGCTGAAAGCCCGTAAGGTCAAGAATATCGAGTCGACGAGGCCGGATATCATTGCCGCCGGCAATATCGGCTGCATGACTCAGATCGGTTCGGCTACCGGCATTCCCGTGGTCCATACGGTGGAGTTGCTTGACTGGGCCTATGGCGGCAAGAGGCCAGGTGCGTTGCAAAGCATTCACGCGATCGACTGAAGATTTATTAAGCGATTGCTGTTATAACGATCCCAGGATGAAACATCCTGGAGGCTGTTATGGGTAACAGGCACCTGACAATCGCGATGCTCGCACTCTGTTCCTGGACAATGCCCGCATTCGCCGCCGCCGATCGCATCTATTGCGCCGCGTCCGACGCGGCCGTGAATGTGACGCTGGAAACCGGATTCAGCAACAAAGACGAGCAGAGGCTCATTCATTTCCGCGGGATGGTCGCGGTAATGGAGAAAGCGGTACCGCCGGAGTTCCGGCGGATCGAACTTGATTCAGACATGCTGCGTCAATACTGGACGGACGGACGAGACCTTCGCTTCAGCCTACACGCCTTTTCGCCGACTAAATCCCCGGTCTATCGTGTCACCATATCGCTCGTGACGAACCGAAAGACGGACAGCGATCCGCGCTATGATGGCAACTTTCGCCTCGCAGTCCAGAAATTGACGTCGGGCAGCCGCGTCGATGGCGATAGCCTGTTTGAACACGATGTGCCGATATTCTGCGCGATCAAGCGGCCGGTCTGGCCGTCTCAGAACTTGTAGCTGACCCCCACGTTCACCGCATTCGTGAGGATCTGCGTCTTCAGCGTCGTGCTGGAATCGATGTCGACATCGACCCAGGAATAGTTGCCCTTGTATTCGAGAAAGGCGGCCCAGTTCCTGCTGAACTCATAGGCCACGCCCGCCTGCGCTTGCAGGGTTGCGCCGCCGAATTGATACTCGAAGGTCTTGCCCGACCCGCGCGTCACTTCGACATGCGGAACATTCACGCCGGCGCCAGCGCCGATATATGGCACGAACTTTGTCCCCCCGATCGGCATGCGATAAAGCGCATTCAGCGTCAGAAGGTTGAGCCCATCGGAAAATTCGAAATGCGACCAGCCGGATGACGCGAGTGTCTCATCATCGGCATAGACCTTGGCATGACTGAAATCGACGGAAAGGCCGAGGTTCGGTTTCCCCAGACCATCCATCCACCAGGTGCCACGCACGCCGTAATACGGTGGGCTCTCGAAAGATCGTCCTTCCCAGCCGGCTCGGAAATCCGTTCCGTCGGAAAGATCGATGTCACTGTGCGGCGCGGTCTGAAAGCCGCTATAGACCGAGATCGCCATCTCTGCATGGGCAGCAGAAGTCAAGGCTGTGATCAGGACGCCGGCCAGGGCCAGCGGAAATGCGCGTGATGTCATCAAGAAGCCCCCGGACGGTCTGGCAGACGGGCTGATCCGCCTGCCGTTCACGGAAGACTGCCCCGACGAGGCGACAGGAAGATGACAGCAAAACGGCCGCGCTGGATTGCGCGGCCGCGAGTGTATCCTCCGCAAATGGCTCCTGGTTCAGCCGCCGAAGATCGTGCGCAGGATGTCGATGCCCTTGTCGTCGAAGGAAACGTCGCCCTGTTTGTTGCCCGGGCCAACGACGATCACCTTGGCGCCGATCTCGGCGCGATCATAGAGATGCTCGACATCCTTGTTCATCATGCGGATGCAGCCGGACGACATGTTGAGGCCGATCGTCCAGGGCTGGTTGGTGCCGTGAATGCGGAAAATCGTGTCGCGGCCACCCTTGTAGAGATACATGGCGCGCGCCCCGAGCGGATTGTCCGGGCCGCCTTCCTGCACGACCGGCAGTATATGGCCTTTGGCGGCTTCACGGCGGCGCATTTCTTCCGGTGGGCGCCATTCCGGCCATTCCGACTTGCGGCCGATCTTCACCACGCCCGACCAGCCGAAGCCGTCACGACCGACGCCGACGCCGTAACGGGTCGCGCGATTGTTGCCTTCGACGAAGTAGAGGAACTTGTTGTTGGTGTCGATGATGATGGTGCCGGGCTTTTCGTCGGTCGTCAGCCGGACGACCTTGCGCTTGAACTTCTCGGCAACCTGCTTCTGCTGCACGACAAGCGTGACATCGCTCGACGTCTGGACGCGGTTGAGAGTGAGGGCGCTTGCCGGCATGGGAAGCAGGAAAGTCGCCGCGATCATGGTCGCGGCAACCCGGGTCGTGATGGAATCGAGCATGGTTGGTCCCCTGGATTTACTGGGGTGAGAGCCTAGCCGCTTCCTTTGCTAATGCAAGAGCCGAGCCGGCGATTGTGATGTGGAGAGTGTCTCAGATCACAATCACCTTGGTCCCGACCTTCACCCGATCATAAAGATCGGTCACGTCCTCGTTGCGCATGCGAATGCAACCGGATGAGACGCCGCTGCCGATCGACCAGGGTGCATTGGTGCCGTGGATCCGGTAGAGGGTGGAACCGAGATACATGGCGCGTGCGCCAAGAGGATTTTCCGGTCCGCCTTCCATGCTGGCCGGCAGATAGTGACCCTTGGCCGCCTCGCGCGCGATCATTTCCTGCGGCGGGTTCCACGAGGGCCATTCGCGCTTCGCCGTGACCTTGTGCGTGCCGGCCCACTCGAACCCCGGTTTGCCGACGCCGACGCCATAGCGCTTGGCCATGCCGTTTTCCATCACGAGGTAGAGGAAGCGCTGGCGTGTATCGATGACGATCGTGCCCGGCTTCTCCGTGGTCTGGTACTCGACCATCTGCGGCAGGAACTGTGGCTCGATCTGCGTGCGCACCGGCTTGTTCGGGCGCATGGCGACCTGCTGGAGGGGTGGCTGCTGTCCAAAAAGAACGCGGCGCTGCTGCAGCACTGGACGCTGTTGAACGGGCTGAGTCTGCAGGGTCTGCTGACGATAGACAGGCACCATCTGGCGACCGGCGTTGGCGACCGGCCGCGTCGCGTAACCCCGTCTCTGCGGCGGCAGACCGCCGAGTTGCAGCAGCCAGGCCGCCTGCAGGTCCGGGCTCACCATCACAGGGGGGCGGCTCTGGTAACGGTCGTTTGCGGTAGCGGAAAAGGCAAATGACAGGCTGGCGATGAGGGCCAGGATTGATTTCTTCAACATCGGACAACTCGCAACATGGGACCGAAGGCGGCGGCAGGCAGAAAACCGGCCGGGTTCATGCTGATCGTGCCAGAGCGAGCGCCGCCATTTGGTAAAGAGCAGTTCATGAAAATGCGATCGAAGCCGTAAACCTTTCAGAAGGGTTAGCAGTCGGTTTGGAAAAGTCGTGAACAAATGGTAAACGCAGCTAAACGTGTGGGAGAATCGCATGGACGGCGTGGCGGAAGGACTGATGCGGGGAGAGGACGGCCTCGACCGCTGTTTCTGGCACGGCGGGCTGGAAGACTACCGCCGCTATCACGACGCGGAATGGGGGACGCCCGTCACCGATGATGTGAGGCTCTTCGAAAAGATCTGCCTCGAAGGTTTCCAGTCAGGTCTCTCTTGGCTGACGATCCTGAGAAAACGAGAGAATTTCCGTGCCGCCTTCGCCGGCTTTAATTTTCATCAGGTCGCCCACTTCGGCGACGAGGACATCGCCCGTTGCCTGGCCGATGCCGGCATCATCCGCCACCGCGGCAAGATCGTTTCGACGATCAACAATGCCCGCCGCGCCGTCGATCTGAAGGGCGAATTCGGCTCGCTCGCCCGGTACTTCTGGGGCTTCGAGCCTGATGTCTCCGAGCGTCCGCCACGCATGGACTATGCCACGTTGAAGGCTAATCCAACCTCGCCAACCTCGATCCGCCTGTCCAAAGACCTGAAGAAGCGCGGCTGGACCTTTGTCGGCCCGACCACAGTCTATGCCTTCATGCAGGCCATGGGCCTGGTCAACGATCATATCGAGGGATGCTGCTGCCGCGAGCGCATCGAGGACCTGAGGGCGAAGTTCGTCCGACCCTAGGCATTTCATTCGATGCTGAGCGCCAGCACCCGGCTTATCTCCGTCAGCGACCGTCCGGACTGATCCCGCCAGGTATTGAAGGCAGCCTGCACGGCGGCCTTGTCGCGGGCCGATGTCGGCGCCTTCGTCACGATCCCCTCTGCGATCAGGCGATTGACCACACTTCGCGACAGGATGAAGCTGTCGATCCCGGCAAAGCGCAGGAAATACTGTCCCGTATTGCCGCCGAGCCGTGCCCCCTTTTTCTGCAACAGATCGAGCAGGCCGACATAGTTCTCGGTAGGCCAACTGGCAAAAAGGGCACCTGTCGAGCCATGCTCGCGCGCGATGTCCGACAGGAAGACAGCATTCTCCTGCACGGCGCGGATCTTCGGTCCATGGCGCACAATGCGGGCGTCCGACACCAGTCGCCCGAAATCCTCGTCATGCAGCATGGCGCATCGGCCAATGTCGAAGCCGTCGAAAGCCGCCTCGAAACCCGGCCACATCGCCTCGACGACCTTCCAGTTGAAGCCGGACTGGAAAATGCATTTCGTCATCAGCGCCAGGAAGCGATCATCCGGTGTTGTCCGGATGGCGTCAGACGGCTTCGGATATTGAAGGTTTTCCAGGACTGCCGGCTCTCCCTTTCGGGAGATGGCCAATCCGTAGATGTCATCGAAGTGTCGCATGCGGCGTTCAATCCTGCAGGCGGGCGACGAGATCCGGCACATGACCGAGATCGGGAATCTCCCGGAAACGGGGTGCCTCCACCGGTTTCTCGACATGCTCCAGCACCCAGGTCAGTTCATGCGGCACGAACACACCCCAGGCACCAGCCGCAATCGCCGGCACGATGTCAGATTTCAGCGAATTGCCGATCATCATCGCCCGCTCCGGACCATCGCCATGTTTGCCAAAAATGCGTCGATAGGTCGTGGCCGTCTTGTCTGAGACGATCTCGACCGCGTCGAAATAGTCTCCGAGGCCGGATTGCGCCAGCTTGCGCTCCTGATCGAACAGATCGCCCTTCGTAATCAGCACCAGGAAATACTGCCCCGTCAGTGCTTCCAGCGCCTCGCGCGCATGCGGCAGGCATTCGACGGGATGGCCGAGCAGATTGCGCCCGATCGACAGGATCTCGGAGATCACGCTGGTCGGCACGCGCCCCTCGGTGATCTCAAGCGCCGTCTCGATCATCGACAGCGTGAAGCCTTTGATGCCGAAGCCGTAATGCGCCAGGTTGCGCTTCTCGGCATCGAGAAGCCGTTCGGAAATATGGTCTCCTTCGGCAAAATCCTTGAGCAGGCTGCGGAAATGCGCCTCCGTGAGCTTGTAGTACTGCTCGTTCTGCCAGAGCGTGTCGTCGGCATCGAAGCCGATGACGGTGACGGGTCTCATCGACATGAAGCCTCCTTATCGATCAGGCGGCCGAGACTAATCGCTCTCCTGGGCAAAGCAATGGCGCCGCGAGGCGCCATTGCAGCTTTTCGGAAGAGGGAGGCTTACTGCCCGTTCTTGGCCAGCCATGCCTTCATCATGGCAATTTCGCCCTCTTGGGCCTTGATCACATCCTCCGCCAGCTTGCGAATTTCCGGATCCTTGCCGTGTTCGAGCACGATCTTCGCCATGTCGATCGCACCCTGATGATGCGGGATCATGCCTTGGACGAAGTCGACATCGGCATTGCCGGTGAGCGGCACGGCCATGTCCTGATGCATCTTGGCATTGGCCTCGGCAAAGGCCTTGGAGGACGGACTGTCATCCATCATGCCATGGTCCATCGAGGACATGTCATGGCCCTGATGCATGGTGTTGTCCTGGGCGACGGCGGATGCGGTGACGAGTGCGGTCGCAAGCGATGCCGCAACGAAAATAGTCTTCAGCATTGAAATCTCCTGTGCTGATCGATGATGGATGGTCGCAGCCAGACGCTGCGCGGCTTCATCGGTTCAGGCGCGGGGAGGGGGCGTGAGTGGTGCTGACAGCTGCGATACGAGTTGCGGCATTGGCAATGCGGCTTCCGCTGCCCGTGCGGCTTTGCCGCCAGTGGCAATTGCGGGAGTGGCCGGCAGTGTAAGACAGGTTGCGCAATGCCCATTGATCTTCACCGGCTTGGCACTTTCGTCGATACCGTCGCCAGCATCGGCAAGGGTCTTACTGGTGCCCGAATGCGGACAGTCGACATCCACCACGGTTTTTGCCACTGACGCAGGTTGAAGGTCCTCGCCGTGATCCGTCATCTGCGCCACAGGCATCGCCATCGCCGACATGCCGGTTAAGGGCATGGCACCATAGGCAAGCGCTGCAATCAGCAGCATGAAGCGGACAAGCGATCTCATACGATGAAGATGATGCTGGATCTGGACGAAAGCAAGGCTGCGGGTCCCGAAGTTTACCGGGCGACGACCCGATGCACTATCTGGTAGTCGCGGCTCTCTTCGCCAAAGGGAATGACTGGCCAATCCCAGAAGGTCGCAGGCGTGCCGAGATCGACGCCGTGCATGAGGTCTTCAGTTCCATGCTCAGCACCCGATCGGTCCAAAATGGTATAGGAAACATCGGTCACAAGGACCGTCTGCGCCGCCACCTGTGCCATTCCGTCGAGATGGGCCTTGACCAGACCCGGCAGCAGATCATCCGTTACCGCCTGGCGCTCCATCCCCGAAATCCGCCTGCTGGCGCCGATGCCGATCTGCGACAGCAGATTGGCCGAGGCGACGAAATCGAGATAGGGCACCTGCCGCAGGAAGGAGAGCGGTTCGGCTGTTTGACCCGCGAGCATGGCATCGAGGCCCGACAGATCCCGCTCGATCAGCCGCAGGTTCTTGAGGCCTTTGGCCATGATCCAGCCGCGCACGCTGGCCAGATGCACGAGATCAACGAGAACCACCGTATCGAACAGCCGGGACAACTCGATCACCGGCACATCCCGCAACAGTCCCGACCCCAGCACCACGGCCGTCCGCCGTTGCCGACATCCCTGGGTCGCCCTCAGAATGGCCGCCTTCGTCTGCCGCTCATGCTCGGCCCAGGCGGCCCGGCACCGATTTACCCGGGCCCACAGATTGACCGAGGAGCGGATGAACGGGCGATGGCCAGCCGAGGTCAGCGGCCAGGTCGCGGCATAATTCAGGGCTTCGAGGATCATGATTTACCGATAGACGGAGCCGCGATGGCCGATCTCGACCACGAGCACAATGAGTTTGCCGTCCTGGATATCGCAGATGATGCGGTAGTCGCCAACTGTGTAGCGCCAATAGGCACCAAGCTTGCTGTCATGAAGAGGATCGCCAAGGCTTCGTGGGTTGTCATGTTTGGCAAGCCGCTCTTCCAGAAACTGTTTTATACGGCGACGAATGACGGGATCGAGTTATCGATCTTTTTCCGAACAGGCTGGCGATATTCAATCGTCCAGGCCACGCCAGAACTCCTCGGAACTGACGACCTTGTCCTCTCCGCTCTGTATTCGCTTCATGGCCTCATCGGCGGCGGCGAGGTCCTGAAGATTCTCAAGTTCGCGCTGGATCATCTGACGTAGATAATCATCCGGCTCGGCACCGGCCTCCGACGCGTATTCAACGATCAACTGATGCATTTCTTCCGGCATCTCGAGCGTGACGCGCTTGTTCATCGGTCCAACCTCTGGTTCCGCGTGCAAACTTACCACCAAACACACCCATTTTCCAGCATCCGCCCTCCGCGCCGCCCGCCTTCGCCCTTGCCGCCAAATCCTTGATCCTCTAAGACACCGGCACCTTTCTGAAACGAGAATTCCGGTTGTCATCATGAGCGAGAAGAACAAGAAGCCGCAAAAGCTGAAGGCCCGCCTGCCGCGCGGCTTCGTCGATCGCGAGGCCGCCGATATTCGTGCTGCCAACCAGATGATGGAGACCATCCGCGAGGTCTACGAGCGCTACGGCTTCGATCCGATCGAGACCCCGCTCTTCGAATATACCGATGCGCTGGGGAAATTCCTGCCCGACAGTGACCGACCGAACGAAGGCGTCTTCTCGCTGCAGGACGATGACGAGCAATGGATGTCGCTACGCTACGACCTGACCGCGCCGATGGCCCGTCATGTCGCGGAGAATTTTCAAGCGATCCAGCTGCCGTTCCGCACCTATCGCGCCGGCTACGTTTTCCGTAATGAGAAGCCGGGCCCGGGCCGTTTCCGCCAGTTCATGCAGTTCGATGCCGACACCGTCGGCGCGCCCGGCGTCCAGTCCGATGCCGAGATGTGCATGATGATGGCCGACACGCTGGAAGCGCTCGGCATCAAGCGCGGCGACTATGTGATCCGGGTCAACAACCGGAAGGTTTTGGATGGCGTCATGGAGGCGATCGGCCTCGGCGGCGAGGAGAATGCCGGCCGTCGCCTGACAGTGCTTCGCGCCATCGACAAGTTCGACAAGTTCGGTATCGAAGGCGTGCGGCTGTTGCTCGGAGAAGGTCGCAAGGATGAGTCAGGCGATTTTACTAAGGGGGCCGGGCTTAAACAAAGTCACATAGAACTCGTTGCGAATTTGTTCTTGAAGGCGAACGACGGCGAAGCGACCAGACAGATCCAAGCGTCAGAACGCGCCCGGCAAGCGATGCAGTTGCCTTTGCAAGGCGTCCTTGGTGGGGGCATGCAAAACGAGACATACCTAGCCGGTATGGATGAGCTGCTTAGCCTAGAGAAAATGGTCAAGGCAGCTGGTTATGGGCCGGAGCGCATTCTGATCGACAAGTCGGTTGTCCGTGGCCTCGAATACTACACCGGGATGGTCTACGAAGCCGAACTCACCTTCGACGTCACCAACGAAAAGGGCGAGAAAGTCGTCTTCGGCTCGGTCGGCGGTGGCGGCCGCTATGACGGCCTCGTCTCGCGCTTCATGGGCCAGCCGGTCCCGGCCACGGGCTTCTCCATCGGCGTCTCGCGCCTGATGACGGCCTTGAAGAACCTCGGCAAGCTCGGCCAGGACGACGTGCAAGGCCCGGTCCTTGTCACAGTCATGGATGGTGATATCGAAAGCATGGGCCGCTACCAGCGCTTCACGCAACAGCTTCGCGCTGAAGGCATCCGCGCCGAAATGTATCAGGGCAACTGGAAGAAGTTCGGCAACCAGCTGAAATATGCCGACCGCCGCGGCGCCCCGATCGCCATCATCCAGGGTGGTGATGAACGCGCGCAAGGCGTCGTCCAGATCAAGGACCTGATCGAGGGCAAGCGCCTCTCCGGCGAGATTACCGACAACGCCGAATGGCGCGAGGCCCGCGTCGCGCAGGAAGTGGTGCCGGAGGCCGAGCTGGTCGCCAAGGTCAAGGAAATCCTGGCCGCCCAGGCGGAAGATCGTCGTCGGGCGAAGGGGCAGTAATGGCTCTTTTGGGGCTTCACCATGTTCATCTGGCCATGCCGTCAGGTGGTGAGGACCAGGCGCGCGCCTTCTATGGCGATGTGCTGGGACTGGTCGAAGTGCAGAAGCCGGAGAATCTGGCGCGTCGTGGCGGCTGCTGGTTTGAGCTGGGTGATCTTCGCATCCATCTCGGCGTCGAAGAGGAATTCCGCGCCGCGCGCAAGGCGCATCCGGCTCTGCTCGTCGATAACCTTGCCGGATTAACGGCTCGGATTGATGCTGCAGGGTTCCAGATCGTGTCCGATGAACCGTTGTTGGGGTTTGAAAGACTTTATGTCTATGACCCCTTCGGCAATCGGATCGAGTTGATGCAGGCAGTTGGTTGAATGATCATGATTGATATAGTGCCGAGCGTTTACCCCCCTCTGTCACTTCGTGACATCTTCCCTACAGGGGGGGAGAGTAGTGGCGGCGCGAGACGTCGGCCCCAATCCGCTCTCCCCCCTTGTGGGGGAGATGCCCGGCAGGGCAGAGGGGGGTATCAACACATTCCAGGTTCAATCTCATGCCCCTGACCGACATGCCGGATTTCGCCGGTACCATCCTGCAGGAATTCGCGTCGCGCGGCACCACCCGCGTCGATACCCCCGTGATTCAGCCGGCCGCCCCCTTCCTCGACATGGCGGGTGAAGACCTGCGCCGCCGCATCTTCCTGACCGAGAACGAGCGCGGCGAAAGCCTCTGCCTGCGTCCGGAATTCACCATTCCCGTCTGTCTCCGCCACATCGAAACCGCGACCGGCACGCCGAAGCGTTATGCCTATCTCGGCGAAGTTTTCCGTCAGCGGCGCGAAGGCCCGCAGGAATTCTATCAGGCCGGCATCGAGGATCTCGGCGATATCGCAACCGCCGCAGCGGATGCCCGAGCGATTGCGGACAGCGTGGCGATTCTCACCCGCCTGCTGCCGACCAAGCCGCTGACGGTCACCCTTGGCGATCAGTCGGTATTTGAGGCCGTGGTCAAGGCGCTCGGCCTGCCCGCCGGCTGGCAGAAGCGCCTGATCCAGGCCTTCGGCAACCCTGTCCAGATCGACCAGCTCCTGCGCACGCTCGCCACCCCGACGCCGGTGCCGGGTCTGGCCCCGGAGGTTTCGGACCTTCTGGCAAAGGGTGACCAGGACGCCCTGATCGCCCATATCGATGCGACCATGCAGGAAACCGGCTATCTCACCAATGCCAGCCGCACGCCCGCCGAGATCGCCCGCCGCCTGAAGGAAAAGCTGGAGCTTTCCGAGACCCGTCTCGATGGCGCGGCTCTTCTTTTGCTGCGCGAATTCCTCTCGCTCGAACTGCCGCTTGCCGACGCCTCGGCAGCCCTTGCCGGCTTTGCCGATGCCGCTGGCCTGGAGCTTGGTTCGGCGCTCGGCCGCTTCGACGAACGCGTCGCAGCGCTTGCCAATATCGGCACGGATCTCACCCGCATCACCTACCGCGCCGCCTTCGGCCGTCCGCTGGATTATTACACCGGCCTCGTCTTCGAGGTGGCCGTGGAAGGCAAGCCCGCCGTGCTCGCGGGCGGTGGCCGCTTCGACCGGCTGCTGACCCTGCTTGGCGCCGAAAGTCATATTCCCGCCGTCGGCTTCTCGCTCTGGCTGGATCGCATTGATTCCGAAAGGGCGGACGCGGCGATCCGAAAAGTGGATGCCGGTTTTCGGACGGAATCGCCGCGCAAGGAGGGAAGCAAATGACCATCACCATCGGTCTGCCTTCTAAGGGCCGCATGAAGGACGATGCCTCCGCCATCTTCGAGCGTGCCGGCATGAAGATCGTCGCCGTCGGCAACGACCGCTCCTATCGCGGCCGCGTCGAAGGTTTCGACGATGTCGAGATCGCCTATCTCTCCGCCTCCGAGATCTCCCGCGAGATCGGCAATGGCACCGTCGATTTCGGCGTCACCGGCGAAGACCTGATCCGCGAGGGGCTGGCGGAAGCAGACAGCCGCGTCGAGATTGCCGCGCGCCTCGGCTTCGGCCATGCCGATGTCGTCGTGGCAGTCCCTGAGATCTGGTACGACGTCGACACCATGGCCGATCTGGGCGATGTCGCAGCCGAATTCCGCACCCGCCATGGCCGGCGCCTCGCGATCGCCACGAAATACTGGCGCCTGACGCAACAGCACTTTTCGGGAAGCCACGGTATCCAGCTCTATCGCATCGTCGAAAGCCTGGGCGCCACCGAAGGCGCACCCGCTGCCGGCCAGGCCGACATTATTGTCGACATCACCTCGACCGGCTCGACCTTGAGAGCCAACCACCTGAAGGTCCTTTCAGACGGCGTGATCCTGCGCTCCGAGGCCTGCCTTGTGCGGGCGAGAAAGCCGGAGCATGAGGGCAATGCCATGATCGGCCGGATCGTCGAGGCCGTGCGCGGGGTTCTCTAAGCCGGAGACGAGATTTGCTTCTCACCCTGACCCTCTCCCCGCTTGCGGGGAGAGGGGATGGCAGGCGTTGGCGGGTCCGCCCTTCTCCCCGCCTGCGGGGAGAAGGTGCCCGAAGGGCGGATGAGGGGCAGCTATCACAGCACGAAAAAACCCGCCGGATCGCTCCAGCGGGTTCCTTTTAGCCTTTAAGGGCAGGGATCAGGCGGTGACGGCGGAAGCCGAACCGCGGCGGGCGTCGAGCGAGTAGGCGCCGGCACCGACGATGGCGAGAGCGATATAGCCGCCGGCGAGCGTGATGTTCTTCATCATCATGATCTGGTTCAGCGTGTTGATCCAGCCAAGTGCGCCTTCCGGCCAGCCTTCGATGGCAACCGTGCCGGAATGGAAGACGAGACCGGTGAACACGCAGAACAGCGCGAGCGCCCAGGCGGTCAGCTTGGTCTGGAATCCGACGAGGACGAAGAGGCCGGCGACGAGTTCGAAGAGACCGGCAACGTAGGCCAGTGCCGTGGCAGCCGGGAAGCCGGCGCCGGTGATCATACCGGCAGTGCCAGCCGGATCGGCAACCTTGCCGAAGCCGGAGAGGATGAACATGAAGGACAGGAGAATGCGGATAAGGACGAGAAGGCCATTATTGGTGGTGGACATCTTAGGCTCCATGGGTTTGTCGCTGAAACCACACCCCGTGTGGGCTTCAGAATGTGCATCCTAGATGCCTCCATTTTTGCTTGAGCGATAGATTAACGACGTTTAACTGTTCGTTCACAAAAACAGAACAATCCTCATTCCAATTGGCCCTAGTTGTAAACACTGATGCGCACAATCCTGCTGTCGACCCTTAGCCGGTCGCCGGCACGAAGCGTCGTTGGTCAACTCGCTCGTGGTGACAATCACACAGGGGTTACGGTTGCGGTCGTGGGCAACTGGAAGCGCGGAAAAATGAACAGTCCCACCATCGTCCCCCGCGTGCCGTCGAAGCCGGTGGATTCGCCGATGCAAAAGACCGGCTGCCTTTGATGGGCTGCAGAGAGGATGGTTGTCGAATAGCAGAAGCGCGAAGGCTCCGTGGCCGCCTGTTCGAATAGCCGCAGAATGTGCCCCCGATCGGCGGAATCGTAGCAGCGCATCATGGTCAACAGACCGCACTCGTGGCTATCGAGCCCATGAAGTTGCCGCGCTCGACTGCCGAGCGTCAGAATGCCGTTTGTCAGATCGCCCGTCCAATCCTCGGATATTCCGAATCGGCAGGCGTTCTGACCGAGGAAACGGTCGGATTCCGGATCGCCCACCGCAAAACTGGTCGCGAGATCTGCATTTGCAATTTTGAACAAGGTTGTCCCCAAGCCGAGGCCGAAACGGCCCTCACCATGCTGGAGGTCTTGCCCCGCCGGGCAAAACATCCGAAGTCCCCCACCGGCCCAGGCCGGCATTTCGTTGAATGGAAGCGTGCCGGTGAGAGCCTGCACGCCTTCGTCTCACCTCCGCAGGGGCCCCCACCTGCGGTCCTGGAGCAACCCAGAATCACGTCCGAAACCTTTATATATGAATAATCTAACTCACATCTAAAGGTTTTCACCGGATAGTGCCGCGTCCTAGCGGCAACTCCGGCAAAATTTGGCCAAATCCCGGAACCTGCCCCTTCTGGCGACCAAGCTGGTCCCCAAGTATAGGTTGCAAGTCCGACGGGTTTCGCCGCCAAAAATTAATCCGCTAGATACCATGAAAGTATTTAGATGAAAACGCCTCACCTTCGAGGATACGACAAACTATCGACGATTTGTCCCCAAGCATTGCAACTAAATATTAGGGCAGTCTAATCTTTCTGGTGCGCTCGACGGCCAGATAGCTTTCGCGCCAGAAGTGTCAGTTCAATTAAGGAGCGCTTGGTTAACAAGTATTCATATTCGAATTCGATGTGTCAACACGCACGACGAATGGTTGTGTGTTGATTTGCGGATGGGGCTTTCACGACACGTTCCCAGACGCAAAAAGGGCGGCCCGAGAGCCGCCCTTCGAAACCAGACCGTATGGTAGACCCGGAGGTCTTACATCATGTCCATGCCGCCAGTTCAGCGCGCTTGACGCGCTGAACCACTTTAGGTGATGGGCGGCTTCTATGGACCTGATGGTAAGACCCGAAGGTCTTACATCATGTCCATGCCGCCCATGCCGCCCATGCCGCCCGGCATGCCGCCAGCAGCTTCCTTCTTCGGAAGTTCGGCGATCATGGCTTCGGTGGTGATGAGCAGCGAGGCAACCGAAGCTGCGTTCTGCAGGGCGGTGCGAACGACCTTGACCGGGTCGACGATACCCATGGCGATCATGTCGCCGAATTCGCCGGTCTGGGCGTTGTAGCCGTAGTTTTCTTCGTTCTTGTCGAGGATCTTGCCGACGATGATCGAAGCTTCGTCACCGGCGTTGGTGGCGATCTGGCGAACCAGCGACTGGAGAGCGCGGCGAACGATGTTGATGCCGGCTTCCTGGTCGTCGTTTGCACCCTTTGCGGTGATCTTCGTGGAAGAGCGCAGGAGAGCGGTACCACCGCCGGGCACGATGCCTTCCTGAACGGCGGCGCGCGTTGCGTTCAGCGCGTCGTCGATGCGGTCCTTGCGTTCCTTGACTTCGATTTCGGTCGAGCCGCCAACGCGGATGACGGCAACGCCGCCAGCGAGCTTGGCAAGGCGCTCCTGCAGCTTTTCGCGGTCGTAGTCCGAAGTGGTTTCTTCGATCTGCGCCTTGATCTGGGCGACGCGGCCTTCGATGTCGCTCTTGGAGCCAGCACCATCAACGATGGTGGTGTTTTCCTTGGTGATCGAGATCTTCTTAGCGCGGCCGAGCATGTCGAGCGTAACCGACTCGAGCTTGATGCCAAGGTCTTCCGAGATGACAGTGCCGCCCGACAGGATGGCGATGTCTTCCAGCATGGCCTTGCGGCGGTCGCCGAAGCCCGGAGCCTTGACGGCAGCGATCTTCAGACCGCCGCGCAGCTTGTTGACGACGAGGGTCGCGAGGGCTTCGCCTTCCACGTCTTCAGCGATGATGACGAGCGGCTTGCCGGTCTGAACGACAGCTTCGAGAACCGGCAGCATGGCCTGGAGGTTCGAGAGCTTCTTTTCGTGCAGAAGGATGTAAGCGTCGTCGAGATCGGCGACCATCTTTTCCGGGTTGGTCACGAAGTAGGGCGACAGGTAGCCGCGGTCGAACTGCATGCCTTCGACGACTTCGAGTTCGGTTTCAGCGGTCTTGGCTTCTTCGACGGTGATGACGCCTTCGTTGCCGACCTTCTGCATGGCTTCGGCAATGTCCTTGCCGACCTGCGTGTCGCCGTTGGCCGAGATCGTGCCGACCTGGGCAACTTCTTCCGAAGTCGAGATCTTCTTGGCCTTGGCCTGGAGGTCCTTGACGACTTCAGCAACGGCCAGATCGATGCCGCGCTTCAGGTCCATCGGGTTCATGCCGGCAGCGACGGCCTTGTTGCCTTCGCGAACGATGGCCTGGGCAAGAACGGTTGCGGTCGTGGTGCCGTCACCGGCGATGTCGTTGGTCTTCGAAGCAACTTCGCGGACCATCTGGGCGCCCATGTTCTCGAACTTGTCTTCCAGTTCGATTTCCTTGGCGACCGAAACACCGTCCTTGGTGATGCGCGGAGCGCCGAAGGACTTGTCGATGATGACGTTGCGACCCTTCGGGCCGAGGGTAACCTTCACGGCGTCAGCGAGGATATCGACGCCATGCAGCATCTTTTCGCGCGCGGTGCGGCCAAACTTGATTTCTTTAGCAGCCATGTTCAAAACTCCCGGGCGTCTAGCCCATTGGTGAATTGTTAAAGAGGAAGAGGGGTATCAAGCTGAAATCAGCCGATGATGCCCATGATGTCGGCTTCCTTCATGATCAGCAGGTCGACGCCATCGAGCTTGACCTCGGTACCGGACCACTTGCCGAACAGAACGCGGTCGCCGACCTTCACGTCGAGGGCAACCTGCTTGCCGCTTTCGTCGCGGGCGCCCGGGCCAACAGCGATGACTTCGCCTTCAGCCGGCTTTTCCTTGGCGGTGTCAGGAATGATGATGCCGCCCTTGGTCTTTTCTTCAGACTCGACGCGCTTGACGACAACGCGATCGTGCAGCGGACGGAAATTGGTGCTTGCCATTGTCTAATCCCTCGATCAAATGACACTCGCGACCCCGGAAGGGCATCGCATCGGAATTTGTTAGCACTCGCCCTCGGGGAGTGCCAGCGAGGCTGAGATAAGAACAGGCTCGCGACGAGTCAAGCGCGCTCGTGAAAAAAGGGATGGTGCATGCCGGCGAAATCAACCGACATCCACGGCAGCAAAGTCTTCAGCGTTCCCCTGTCTTCGCCCTCTCTCGCCGAACTTGTTTCAGTCTTTGCCCGTATCGGCTGCCTCTCCTTCGGTGGACCGGCCGCGCAGATCGCGCTGATGCATCGCATCTGCGTCGAGGAAAAACGCTGGATCGACGAGGATCGATATCTCCACGCCTTGAACTACTGCATGCTGTTGCCGGGTCCCGAGGCCCAGCAGCTTGCGACCTATATCGGCTGGCTCCTGCATGGCGTGCGCGGCGGCATCATTGCCGGACTGCTCTTCGTGCTGCCAGGCTTGGCCGTCATCCTTGGCCTGTCGGCCACCTATGCCGTGTACCAGGAAGCAACGCTGGTGGCGGGCCTGTTCTTCGGCCTCAAGGCGGCAGTGCTGGCTATCGTCGTCGAGGCGGTCATCCGCATCGGAAAAAGGGCCCTGAAGACTTCTTTTCACCGGAGCCTTGCTGCCGCAGCCTTTTTCGCGCTGTTCTTCCTGTCTCTGCCGTTCCCGCTCGTCGTGCTGACGGCGGCTCTTGCTGGCTTGATTCATGCGCGAGTTACCAAACCGGCGGCGACCGTGATCATGGTGGAGGGGACGGTGCGCCCGCCCTTGGCTCGCCAGATTGCGGTGTTCGCGTTTTGGATCCTCCTGTGGCTGGTGCCTCTCCCCATCCTCTGGCTGGTGCTCCCTCAGACCGCTTTGCCGGATATACAGGTCTTCTTCTCGAAGATGGCGCTCGTCACCTTCGGCGGCGCCTATGCCGTACTTGCCTATGTCGCCCAGGTCGCTGCCGATCATTATGCGTGGCTGAAGCCCGGCGAAATGCTCGATGGTCTGGCGCTCGCCGAAACGACCCCCGGGCCCCTGGTTCTCGTGCTTTCCTATGTCGGCTTCCTCGCCGGCTTTCGTCAGAGTGGTGCGCTCGATCCGCTCGTCGGTGGGCTCCTCGGCGGCCTCATCGCCGCCTGGGCCACCTTCATTCCCAGTTTCGTCTGGATCTTTGCAGGCGCT
Source organism: Rhizobium glycinendophyticum (assembly GCF_006443685.1). NCBI lineage: Bacteria > Pseudomonadati > Pseudomonadota > Alphaproteobacteria > Hyphomicrobiales > Rhizobiaceae > Peteryoungia > Peteryoungia glycinendophytica. Next base: position 844,468 of record NZ_VFYP01000001.1, read on the forward strand.
CCCTACATCGAGCGCCTGCGCGGCAATCGCTTTTTGAGTGCGGCACTTTCAGCGATCACCGCCGCCGTCGTCGGCGTCATCCTCAATCTTGCCATATGGTTCGCCCTGCATGTCGTCTTCCACACTGTGGAGCCGGCCAGCCTGCTGAGCCTCGGATGGCTGAGGCTGTCGATGCCGCAACCGGTCTGGGCCTCGCTCGACGTTCCGGCGTTGGCGATCGCCGTCCTCTCAGCCGTGATGATCTTTCGCTTCCATTTGGGCGTCGGCAAGACGCTGATCGCAGCCGGGATGCTCGGTCTCGCCGTTCGCTTTCTACTCTAGTCGGCGCAGCAATTTGCCCCGCTCTCGGCCAGACCCCTTGCCTTGCCGCCTATCCTTTGCCATGTCACCGGGCACGAACTTCAAGTCAGGAACCAAGATGGCCCGCAGCATTTCCACCCTCGGCGACGTCACGGACAGCTATGACGTCATCCTCTGCGACGTCTGGGGCGTGCTGCACAACGGCATCGACGCTTTTCCGCTTGCCGGAGAAGCGCTGACGGCGGCGAGAAACAAGGGCCTCACGGTGGTCCTCATCACCAATTCGCCGCGGCCCGCCATCGGCGTCATTCCTCAACTGCGCGCTATCGGTGTGCCGGATACGGCCTATGACCGCATCGTCACGTCCGGCGACGTCACCCGCACCCTGATTGCCGCCGGCCCGAAGAAGGTCTTTCTGCTCGGCCCGGCACGGGACCTGCCCTTGTTCGATGGTCTCGATGTCGAGGTCGTCTCGCAGGAAGAGGCCGACTGCGTCGTCTGCACCGGGTTCTTCGACGACGAGGTCGAGCAGCCGGAAGACTATCGCGACATGCTGACCGATTTCGTCGCCCGCAAGGTGCCGCTGATCTGCGCCAATCCGGATCTCGTCGTTGAGCGCGGCCACCGCATTATTCCCTGTGCCGGTGCCGTTGCCGCCTTTTATACGGCGCTCGGCGGCGAGACCCGCATTGCCGGAAAGCCGCATACGCCGATCTATGAGGCGACACTGGCTGCGGCCCGTGAGGCACGTGGCGATTTCGACAAGTCGCGTGTGCTGGCGATCGGCGACGGCATGCCGACCGACGTCAAGGGCGCCGTCGATGCCGGCCTCGACCTTCTCTATATCTCCGGCGGCATTCATGCTGCGGATTATGCGGTGAACGGCCTGACCGACGAGGGCGCGCTTCATGTCTTCCTCGACCGGGAAAAGGTTGCCCCGCAATACTGGATGCATCGGCTGGCATGAGGCACGGGCAGACATGACGGTTTTCCATCGCAACGAAAAGAGGGAGCCGCTGCCAGCCATTCTGCGCGGCGGCGTGGTCGCCATCGGCAATTTTGATGGCGTTCATCGGGGTCATCAGGCGGTGCTGCGCCGCGCTCTGGAGCGGGCCGAAAGCCTCGGTGTTCCCGCAATGGTGCTGACCTTCGAGCCGCATCCACGCTCTGTCTTCAACCCGGACAAACCCGTCTTCCGCCTGACACCACCATCGCTGCGGGCCCGCATCCTCGAGGCCATGGGCTTCCAGTCCGTAATCGAATATCCCTTCGACCGTGAATTTTCGCAGCGCTCGGCCGAGGATTTCGTCCAGTCGATCCTGGTCGATTGGCTCGGTGCCCGTGAGGTCGTCACCGGCTTCGATTTCCACTTCGGCAAAGGCCGCGAGGGTGGTCCCGCCTTCCTCATGGAAGCCGGCGGTCGCCATGGCTTCGGCGTGACACTGGTCGATGCCTTTCGTGACGAGGGCGGCGAGGTTATCTCCTCCAGCCGCATCCGTGGCCTCCTGGCAGAAGGCGACGTCACCCAGGCGGGAGGGCTCCTCGGCTATCGCTTCACCGTGGAAGCGGAGGTGATGAAGGGCAAGCAGCTTGGTCGCACGCTGGGCTTTCCCACCGCCAACATGCATCTGCAGCCGGAGGCGACGCTGCGGCCCGGAATTTATGCCGTGCGCTTCCGCCGCCCCGACGGCATCATCCGCGACGGCGTCGCAAGCTTCGGCTACCGCCCGACGGTCACCGACAACGGCGATCCCTGGCTTGAAACCTTCGTCTTCGATTTCTCGGGCGACCTCTATGGCGAGATCTGCTCGGTCTCCTTCTTCGGCCATCTGCGCGACGAGTGGAAATTCGATGGCCTCGACCCGCTGGTCGCTCAGATCCGCAAGGACGAGGAAGAGGCAAGGGCGCTTCTGTCGGGTGTCACGGCGATCGGCGAGCTGGATATGAAGATTGCCTTCTGACGGCTGTCGCGCGCCAATACATCTTGACGCCCAGTGCGCACTGCCGCCTAGTGCAGCCAGAAAATTACTCGATACAGCCCGAAAGGCATCTCATGGCTACAACACCGCGCAGACCCGTCAATGCGAGGGATGCAGCAGAAGCGCTCTTCAAGCCGGCGCCAAAGCCAATTGCCCCGGCCGTCGAGCGCCGCGCCCCGCCGCAGGTGAAGGAACTGGTCTCGATCAAGCTCGACAGCGCCGTCATCGAGCATTTCCAGAAGGACGGCCCGGGCTGGCAGGACCGCATCAACGACGCCCTTCGTGCGGTCGTCGAGGCGGAGAGCGGCGAGTAGGAAGCTACGCACGGCGCCTCATCTTGCCCCTTCCTTTCGCCGCGAAAAACCCCTAAAGAACGCGGCCATGACGTATCTTTCGGCGGCCCGGATCATTCGAATTATTGGCCCGGCCCTCCCGGCGGCTTGAAGAGCTGCGGGAAGGTCCGGGTTTTTGGCGTTGGGTTAGAAGCCCGGCGCCCGCTTGCCGCCAATCCATGACACAATTCCGCGACCGACCAGGTCGCCCCATCCGATGGCTGATCCATGACCGATACCCCTGAAAAGATCGACTACTCCAAGACGCTCTATCTGCCCGAGACCGAGTTCCCGATGCGCGCCGGCCTTCCCCAGAAGGAGCCGGAAATGGCGGCGAAGTGGAAGCAGATGGGTCTCTACAAGCGCCTGCGCGCCTCGGCCGCCGGCCGCGAAAAATTCGTCCTGCATGACGGCCCGCCCTATGCCAACGGCAACATCCATATCGGCCATGCGCTGAACAAGGTCTTAAAGGACGTCATCACCCGCTCCTTCCAGATGCGCGGCTTCGATTCGAACTACGTACCCGGCTGGGACTGCCACGGCCTCCCGATCGAGTGGAAGATCGAGGAAAAGTACCGCGAGAAGGGCAAGGACAAGAACGAGGTCCCGGTCAACGAATTCCGCAAGGAATGCCGCGAATTCGCGCAGGGCTGGATCAACATCCAGGCCGAAGAATTCCGCCGCCTCGGCATCGAGGGTGACTTCGACAATCCCTACACCACCATGGCCTTCCATTCGGAAGCCCGCATCGCCGGCGAACTCCTGAAGATCGCCATGTCCGGCCAGCTCTATCGCGGCTCCAAGCCGATCATGTGGTCGGTCGTCGAGCGCACGGCGCTGGCTGAGGCGGAAGTGGAATATGCCGAGGTCGAAAGCGACACGATCTGGGTGAAGTTCCCGGTAGTCGAGGGCGCCGCAGATCTGAAGTCGGCCGCCGTCGTCATCTGGACCACCACCCCCTGGACCATCCCGGGCAATCGCGCGATCTCCTACTCCTCAAAGATCGAATACGGCCTCTATGAGATCACGGAAGCCACCAACGACTTCGGCCCGCAGCCGGGCGAAAAGCTGATCTTCGCCAAGCGCCTTGCCGAAGACGCGGCCACCAAGGCCAAGGTGACCTTCAAGCTCGTTCGTGATGTGACCGCCGCCGAACTCGGCGCCATCACCTGCGCCCATCCGCTCGCAGACCTCGGCTACACCTTCGCCGTCCCCATGCTCGATGGCGACCACGTCACCGATGATGCGGGTACCGGTTTCGTCCACACGGCCCCGTCGCATGGTCGCGAAGACTTTGAAGCCTGGATGGCCAATGTCCGCGCTCTCGAAGCCCGCGGCATCGACACCAAGATCCCGTTTCCCGTCGATGACGCCGGTTTCTACACGGAAGACGCCCCCGGTTTCGGCCCCTCGGCCGAAGGTGGTGCAGCCCGCGTGCTCGACGACAACGGCAAGAAGGGCGACGCCAACAAGCGCGTGATGGACGCTCTCATCAAGGCCAACAACCTCTTTGCCCGTGGCCGCATCAAGCACGAATATCCGCATTCCTGGCGCTCCAAGAAGCCGGTCATCTTCCGCAACACGCCGCAGTGGTTCGTCTATATGGACAAGACGCTGGACGACGGCACGACGCTACGCACACGCGCGCTGTCTGCCATCGACCAGACCCGCTTCGTGCCATCAGGTGGCCAGAACCGCCTGCGCGCCATGATCGAGCAGCGCCCGGACTGGGTGCTCTCGCGTCAGCGCGCCTGGGGCGTGCCGATCTGCGTCTTCGCCGATGCCGAAGGCAATGTGCTGAAGGACGAGAAGGTCAACGCCCGCATCCTCGAAGCTTTCGAGAAGGAAGGGGCAGACGCCTGGTTCGCCGAAGGTGCCAAGGACCGCTTCCTCGCCGGCGAGCACGACGGCGAGAAGTGGCAGATGGTGACCGACATCCTCGACGTCTGGTTCGATTCAGGCTCGACCCACACCTTCACCCTCGAAGACCGCCCCGACCTGAAATGGCCAGCTGACGTCTATCTGGAAGGCTCGGACCAGCATCGCGGCTGGTTCCATTCCTCGCTCTTGGAAAGCTGCGCCACCCGCGGCCGCGCGCCCTACAATGCCGTCATCACCCATGGCTTCACCATGGCGGAAGACGGCCGCAAGATGTCGAAGTCGCTCGGCAACACGGTGACACCGCAGGACGTCATGAAGGAATCCGGCGCAGACATCCTGCGCCTCTGGGTCATGTCGACTGACTATGCCGAAGACCAGCGCCTCGGCAAGACGATCATCCAGACCAACATCGACGCCTATCGCAAGATCCGCAACACGATCCGCTGGATGCTCGGCACGCTCGCCCATGACAAGGGTGAGGAGATCGCTTATGCCGATCTGCCGGAACTCGAAAAGCTGATGCTGCACCGCCTGGCCGAACTCGATCAGGTCGTCCGCAAGGGCTACGACGAGTTCGACTTCAAGCGCATCGTCCGCGCTCTCAGCGATTTCGCCAATGTCGAGCTGTCGGCCTTCTATTTCGACATCCGCAAGGACACGCTTTACTGCGACGCACCGTCCAGCCTGAAGCGCCGCTCGGCCCTCTTCGTCATCCGCAAGCTCTTCGACTGCCTGGTCCTCTGGTTTGCACCGATGATGCCGTTCACGACGGAAGAGGCCTGGCTATCGCGTGATCCGAAGGCCGAGTCGGTCCATCTTGAACAGTTCCCGACAGTCCCGGCCGACTGGTCGAACGAGGCCGTCGCCGAGAAGTGGAAGGGCGTTCGCGCCGTCCGCCGTGCGGTCACCGGTGCTCTCGAAATCGAGCGCAAGGAAAAGCGCATCGGCTCCTCGCTCGAAGCCGCCCCGGTCGTCCACGTCGCCGATCCCGAGCTCTTGAAGGCGCTCGATGGCCTTGACTTCGCCGAGATCTGCATCACCTCCGACATCTCCGTTGTCGCAGGTGAAGGTCCGGCGGAAGCCTTCCGTCTCGACGATGGCACGAAGGTCGCCGTCGAGCCGAAGCCGGCCGAGGGCACGAAATGCGCCCGTTCGTGGAAAATCACCAAGGACGTTGGCTCCGACCCTGATTATCCCGAGGTCTCGGCCCGCGACGCCCAGGCCCTGCGCGAGCTTGCGGCGCTCAACTGAGGAAATATTACCGGATGATTTGCGCTTTCGTGGGTCATCCGGTAAAACTGCCTGAAATTGGCCGAATTCCACCGGCAGCGGTGGGGAGGAAATATTCGGCGGCACAGATGAACTGCGGCGAGGCTGGTAGACATTCATGAAATCGGCATATCTGTTCAGAGTTGGCCTTGGCATGGCTGGACTGCTTGGCGTGACTGTTGGCCTCTCCGGCTGCGTCGGCGGGCCGACCTATGGCACAGACAAGACTGCCATGGAGCAGCTGGCGGATGACGTCGGCACGGCCGTGTCGATCGCCCCGCGCGAGCCTGCCAACAAGGGCACGAAGTACAACCCGCGCCCGTCGCTCGTCCTGCCGCCCGGCGGCACGCAGACGGCAGCGCTCGTTGCCCCGCAGGCCTCCGTTGCCAACCGGGAGAACAATCCGGAATGGGCAGAATCCCCGGAAGAGGCGCGTGAGCGCCTCGTCGCCGAGGCCGACGCCAATGCCGACAACCCGCGCTATCGTTCGCCGTTGCTCGCCGGCTACGGCACCTCGGGCACGATGACCGAGACGCAGAAGTGGCAGGCTTTCCGCGAAGCCCGCAAGCTGCAGAAGGGCGCCTATCTGGACCAGCGCCGCCTTCTGTCGGATCCGCCGACGGAATATCGTCAGGCCGAAGAGGCAACTCTGACGGATCTCGGCGAACCGGAACTGAAGAAGGAAAAGCGTCGCAAGAAGGCGGCCAAGGCCGCCCAGCAGACCAGCTCGTGGTGGATGCCCTTCCAATAAGCGGCTTTCCAGTACAATCGATCAGGCAGGGCGCAAACGCCCTGCCTTTTTTCTTTGAGGTTCCCCGATGTCCTTCACCATCCGCCCCGCAACGCCTGATGACGCCGCCACCATTCTCGGCTTCATCACCCAACTCGCCGTTTATGAGAAGGCCGGTCACGAGGTTGAGGCGACCGAAGAGACAATCCGTGCATCCGTCTTCGGCAAGGGCTCCGTCACCGAAGCGGTGATCCTTGAAAGCGACGGCAAGCCGGCCGGCTTTGCCGTTTGGTTCTACAATTACTCCACCTGGCAGGCGAAGAACGGGCTCTATCTCGAAGATCTCTATGTCTCGCCCGATTATCGGGGCTCCGGTGCCGGCAAGCTTCTCCTCAAGCACCTCGCACGGATCGCCGTCGAGAAAGGCTGCGGCCGCTTCGAATGGAGCGTGCTGGACTGGAACGAACCGGCCATCCGCGTCTATGATTCAATTGGCGCCGAACCGCAGACCGAATGGATTCGCTACCGGCTAAGCGGCGACAAACTCAAGGCCTTTGCCGGGGCCGACTAAGCCGCACGCCCGCAGGCGTCATTCTTGCGCGTCGAGCATCCGTGCCAGAAACGCGAGATAAAAGGCCTCGATCCCCGGCCCAATGATCGAGATCCAGATGAGCCCCATGTTGCGATCGGCCGGATCATGGCGCGAGAGATAGGCGACAAGGACCATGGTGGCGGTGATCGCCACCGGGATCGCTGCCACCGCCACGAGCCTCGGCACCTCGCGGTTCACCGCGCCGCTCACGGACCATTGAATCGGCAGCGACCGCCGCTCCGGCGCGATGTTGCGATGACCCCATGCAGCGATCAGGCCCATTGCGATCAGCGAGAGCAGGGGTGCAATCAGGATCATGTTTCTCTCTTCGTCTGGAAAAAGCCTTTGAGCAAATCCGCCGCTTCGGTCTCGCGGATACCCGAATAGACCTCCGGTGCGTGATGACAGGTCGGCTGCGCATAAAAGCGCACGCCGCTTTCCACCGCGCCGCCTTTTGCGTCATGCGCAGCATAATAAAGCCGGCGGATACGCGCAAAGGAAATGGCGGCCGCGCACATGGTGCAGGGCTCCAGCGTGACATAGAGATCGGCATCGACGAGGCGTTCGTCACCGACCGCTTCTGCCGCCCGCCGGATGGCGAGGATTTCCGCATGCGCTGTCACGTCGTTCAGCCGCCGCGTCTCATTGCCCGCTCGGCCCAGGATCTCGCCGTCGCGCACCACAACCGCGCCGATCGGCACTTCGCCGCGTTCGCCGGCGGCCAGTGCCTCTGCGAAGGCAGCGTCCATGAAGCCGTTTGTCTGCGCCATGCCTGAACTTTCCGCTTAACCCGAGCCGCGCGACCTGATACGACAGCCCAAACCACAGGCAAACAACAAATGACATTCAAAGACAAGTCCAAGCGCCCGGCAGGCAAGCCCGCTGAGCGCGGCGGCAAACCGCTCACCCGCAAGCCGGCCGCCAGATCCGAAAGCAAGCCCGCCCGTGCCGCCCGCCCTGAGGCGCCGGCCGGCGACGACGCCATGAAGCCGGAGCGCATCTCCAAGCTGCTCGCGCGCGCGGGCGTTGCCTCGCGGCGCGACATCGAGCGCATGATCATGGAAGGTCGTGTCGCCGTGAACGGCAAGGTGCTGGAAAGCCCGGTGCTCAACGCCACGCTCGCCGACAAGATCGAGGTCGACGGCCAGCCGATCCGCGGCATCGAGCGCACGCGTCTCTGGCTCTACCACAAGCCGGCCGGCCTGGTGACGACCAATTCCGATCCGGAAGGCCGGCCCACCGTTTTCGAAAACCTGCCGGAAGATCTTCCGCGCGTCATGTCGATCGGCCGCCTCGACATCAACACCGAGGGCCTGCTGCTGCTCACCAATGACGGCGGTCTCGCCCGCGTGCTCGAACTGCCGACCACCGGCTGGCTGCGCCGCTACCGCGTGCGCGCCTATGGCGAGGTCGACCAGCCGGCACTTGATGCACTGAAGGAAGGCATTGCCGTCGACGGCGTCCTCTACGGCGCGATCGACGCGACGCTCGACCGCAAGCAGGGCCACAATGTGTGGATCACCATGGGGCTGCGCGAAGGCAAGAACCGCGAGATCAAGAACGTGCTCGGCGCGCTCGGCCTTGAGGTCAACCGCCTGATCCGTGTCTCCTATGGCCCGTTCCAGCTCGGTGATCTGCCGGAAGGCCAGGTGCAGGAAGTGCGCGGTCGCATGCTGCGCGACCAGCTCGGGCCCCGTCTGATCGACGAAGCCAAGGCCAATTTCGACGCCCCGGTCTATAGCCATGGCGGCGTCGAGGTCGAGGACGACGAAGAAGCGCCGAAGAAGTCGGTCCGGCCGGGCAAGGCCGAATGGGGCCGCGATGAACGTCCGGCTGGCAAACGTCCCGATAAGCTCGACAAGAACGACCGCCGTGAACGTGCGCTCGAACGCCTCGACACCAGCCGCAGCGACAGCGGCAAGAAGTTCGGGGACAAGAAGTTTGCCGACAAGAAATTCGGCGATAAGAAATTCGGCGATAAGAAATTCGCGGACAACAATTTCGACGACAAGCCGAAGCGTGCGCCGGCTGCCACCAAGAACCGCACGGCGAATGTCTGGATGGCGCCTGGCGCTCGTCCGCTTGGAGAAAAGGCTGCCGCTGCCCGCCGCAAGCCCGACAACCGCACGGAACGCCCAGTTGATCGCTTCGACGACCGCGAAGGACCGCGCGTCGTCGTCAGCCGCGCCCATGACGACGAGGGCGAATGGATCCGCGCCGACGGACCGGACAAGAAGCCCGGTGGCCGTGATGGTGGTCGTAGCGACAAGCGTGGTGGCTTCGGCGACCGTCCCGGCCGCCGTGACGGCGACGACCGTGCGCCGCGGCGCGAGGGTGCCGACCGTGGCCCGCGCCGCGAGGCCGAAAGCCGTGGCCCGCGCAGTGATGCCCCCGCCCGTGGACCGCGTCGCGATAATGCAGATCGTCCGCCGCGTCGCGACGGAGATGAGCGTGGACCACGTCGGGATTTCTCCGACCGTCCGGCGCGCACCGGTGACGACCGCCCGCGTGGCGAGCGTCCGTTCGGTGACAAGCCTCGCGGTGCAAAGCCCTTTGGTGACAAGCCGCGCGGGCCCAAGAGCTTCGGCGACAAGCCTGCCGCGCGTGCCTATGGCGACAAGCCTGCTGGAAAATCCTTTGGTGACAAGCCGGCTGGCAAGTCGTTCGGCAAGCCCGGTGGCAAACCGGCGGGCAAGAGCTTTGGCGGCAAGCCGGGTGGTCGCCCGGCCGGCGGCCCGCGCTCCGGTGGTCCCGGCGGCAAGCCCGGTGGTGGCAAGCCCGGTGCCGGTCGTGGCGCGCCCAAGGGCAAGAGGTAAGGCCGCATGCGCATTGTTGGTGGCGAGTTTCGTGGCCGTACTCTGGCCACGCCCAAATCCAATGACATCCGGCCGACCGTCGACCGGACGCGCGAAAGCCTGTTCAACATTCTGTCGCACGCCCATCCGGGCGTGCTCGATCGCACCCGCATCCTCGATCTCTTCGCGGGCACTGGTGCCGTCGGGATTGAAGCTCTGTCGCGCGGCTGCAAATCGGCTCTCTTCGTTGAAAACAGTGTCGAGGGTCGCGGCCTGCTCTGGGAAAACATCGAGGCACTTGGCCTGCATGGCCGCGCGCGCATCCTGAGGCGTGACGCGACCGATCTCGGCCCGTCCAGCAATATCGAACCCTTCGACATCGTGTTTGCCGATCCGCCTTATGGCAAGGGTCTTGGCGAGAAGGCGCTCCTCGCAGCCCATCAGGGCGGCTGGCTGGCGCCCGGCGCCCTTGCCATTCTTGAGGAGCGGGGCGATGTTCAGGTGAGCGTCGATCCTGTCTTCGGCTTCATCGAACAGCGCACCTTCGGTGACACGAAAATGTACTTCTTTTCCTATAGGCCCGGCTGACACCGACTGCACGATAGGCCCGCCGCATGGATCAGATCGCCGAGACGCCCATTCCCTCAACCGGCCACAAGGCGGACCCGACCATCGGCCTGGCGCTCGGCGCTGGCGGCGCCCGGGGTTTCTCCCATATCTCTGTGCTCGAAGTCTTCGATGAGCTCGGTATCCGCCCGAGCCTGATTGCCGGCTCGTCGATGGGCGCAATTCTCGGCGCAGGTTATGCAAGCGGTATGAGCGGACGCGACATCCGGGAATACGCGCTTGATCTCGCCGACAACCGCGCCCGTGTCCTCAACATGTTCTGGAGCCTGAGACCCGCGAGCATCCGTGCCCTTGGGGGCTTTCGCATCGGCCAGTTCAACTTGGGGCGCATCCTGCGCACTTTCCTGCCGCCGCAGATCCCGGAGAGCTTCGCAGGGCTCAACATGCCGTTGAAGGTGGTGGCGACGGACTATTATGGTCAATGCGAATTGATCCGCAGCGAAGGTGACCTCTACGAGGCCCTCTCTGCCTCTGCCGCCATCCCGGCACTGTTCGCCCCGGTCACGATCGATGGCCGCCTCATGATCGACGGCGGCATCTTCAATCCCGTGCCTTATGATCACTTGGTCGGGGAGACGGAGCTGCTGGTCGCCATTGATGTCATCGGGGCCCCGGAAGGGGACGGCACCCATGTGCCGAACCGCATCGACAGCCTCTTTGGTGCCTCGCAACTGATGATGCAGTCGCATGTCGCGCTGAAGATGAAGCTCTGCCAGCCGGACATCTACCTCAGGCCCAACGTCAACGGCTTCCGTGTGCTTGATTTCTTCAAGGCACGCCAGATCCTCGAAGCCGCCGACCGGCTCAAGGAGCCGCTCAAGCGGGATCTCTCCGAGCGGATCGAGGACTTTATCCGCCGTTAGGGCAATTCCAGCAGAAGTGCGCAGCGGTTTTGCGTCCGGTCCTGCGTAAAAACAATGAGGTACAGCGTTTTCGCGACTCGAAGAAAAGCTTAAACGCTCTACCCGGTCATTCGCCGGCCACCGTTTCTTCCTCCCTGACGGACTGCACCGGACGCTTCGGCTTGACCAGCGGTTCCGGCTTGACCGGCCGGTTGTGCATCAGGTCGCGCCCGGCCTGGATACCTTCCTGCGCCTGCAGCTTCAACCGCTCCTCGTCGCGGCGACGAATGTCCTCGCCAATCTCATAGGCCTCATCCTCGGAAACTCCCAGCCCCTCCAGCGTCCGGCGACCGAACAGCAGACCGGATTCCAAAGTTTCACGCACCTCGTATTCAACGTCGCGGCTGCGCAGTTCGATGCTGTGCACGCGGTCGTAGGAACGCGCGTAGATCCGCATGTCGGGGCATTCCGACTGGATGAGTTCGACGATCTTGTTGGTGATTTCCTTCTTGTGCGTGCAGACCGCAACGATCTTCGCCTTTTCGATACCCGCGGCCCTCAGCACGTCCAGCCGCGTGCCGTCGCCGAAATAGATGCGGAAGCCGAAGGTCGCCGCCTGACGAACGCGATCGGCGCTGTCGTCGATAATGGTGACGTCCCGCCCGCTCGCCAGCAGGATCTGCGCCGCGATTTGGCCGAAGCGCGAGAAGCCGATCATTAAGACGTCCGAACCGGCGCCCTCGAAATCCTCCTCCAACTCCTCCCGCTCGCTGGTCTCGCGTGCCAGCAACCTTTGGCCAATCAGGGCGGAGAGCGGCGTCAGCGCCATGGACAGTGTGACGATCGAGATCAGCAACGAGGACTGGCCGCTGCTCAGCACTCCAGCCGAAGCCGCGGTGGTGAAAAGCACGAAGCCGAACTCACCGCCCTGCGGCAACAGAAGACTGATCCGCAACGCATCCCGGTGCGGCGATCCCGCCAGCCGGCAGATGGCGTAGAGTGCCGCTGCCTTGACCACCATCAGCACCGGAACGGCGATGGCGATGAGCAGCAGGTTGTCGACGATCACATGCAGTTCCATCGACAGCCCGACCGCGATGAAGAACAGCGCGAGAAGCAGGCCGCGAAACGGCTCGATATCAGCCTCCAACTCATGGCGATACGACGATTCCGCCAGCATCACGCCGGCGAGGAAGGCGCCCATGGCCATCGAAAGGCCTGCAAGCTGCATGACGAAGGCCGCACCCAATACCACGAACAGCGCTGCCGCAATCATCACCTCACGCGCGCCGGTCCGTGCGATCACCTGGAACAGCGGCGTCAGCAGATAGCGCCCGGCCATGATCATGGCAAAGACAGCGCCGATGGCCACGGCAACGCCAATGAGAGGTGACTGCTGCGCCTCACCGCCGGAGGTTCCGAGCACGCTGACCATGGCGAGCAACGGCACGATGGCGAGGTCCTGGAAGAGCAGGATCGAGAAGGAGCGCTGGCCGTAGCGGCTGTTCATGTCGCCATAGTCTTCGAGAAGCTGGAGTGCGAAGGCGGTGGACGAAAGCGCCAGGCCGAAGCCGGCAACCAGCGCGCCGCGCCAGTCGAGGATGCCCGAGGCCATCACGATCCCGGTCAGCACGAGGCCGGTCAGCACGACCTGGCTTGCCCCGAGCCCGAAAATGTCCCGTCGCATGTTCCACAACCGCGTCGGCTTCAACTCCAGTCCAATGATAAAGAGCAGCAACACGACGCCGAGCTCTGCGACGGCGAGAATTTCACCCGATCCCCCGATCAGGTGCAGGACCGGGCCGATAATGACGCCGGCTGCGAGATAGCCGAGAACGGTCCCCAGGCCGAGCTTGCGGAAGATGGGTGCTGCAATGACTGCGCCGCCGAGGAGCAGGAGGGGTTGGGCAAACAGTGCTTCGCTGGCGCCGGCCAAGTTGATTCTCCTCATTCTTTCGTTCGGGGGCAGGGTGTGCTGCAAACTATGTCGGGCTCGTGAACGGGAAAAGCCCGAACCGCACTTGATGCCCCTTCTCAGGCACAATAAATGGAGCGGGAAGGAAAGGCCAAGCCATGCCCCATGAAATTGATTCCGCCAATCTCCTCGAACGCGCCGAACAACTGGTCCAGCTGGCCCTGAAGGCAGGGGCAGAGAAGGCGGACGCGGTGGTCGTTCGTTCACGTTCCAAGGGCGTCAGTGTCCGTCTCGGCAAGGTCGAGTCGACTGAAGCATCTGAAAGCGACGACTTCTCGCTGCGCGTCTTCATCGGCCGGCAGGTGGCAAGCGTTTCGGCCAATCCGGGCTTCGACCTGACGGCGCTAGCCGAGCGCGCCGTCGCCATGGCCAAGGTCTCGCCGGAAGACCCCTATGCTGGTCTCGCCGACGAAAGCGATCTTGCCCGAGAGATCGCTGATCTCGAACTCTATGATCCGACCGACGTCTCCAGCGATAGCTTGCGCGAAAGCGCGCTTGCCATGGAAGACGCGGCACGTTCTGTCGCAGGTGTCAGCAATTCGCTCGGCGCCGGTGCCTCTGCCGGCATGGGTGGTCTGGTTCTGGTCACGTCGCATGGCTTTTCCGGCAGTTATGCCGGCTCGCGCTTCTCCCGCTCCGTCGGCGTCATCGCCGGCGAGGGCACGAAGATGGAGCGTGACCACGATTTCGACAGCCGCCTCTATTTCGCCGAACTCGACAGCCCGGAAGAGATCGGCCGCCGCGCCGCAGAGCGCGCCATTCGCCGTTTGAACCCGCGTCAGGTCCCGACAGCCTCCAATCTCACCGTCGTCTTCGACCCGCGCGTGGCGCGTGGCTTCGTCGGTACGATCGCCGGCGCCATCAACGGTGCCTCGGTCGCCCGCAAGACCTCGTTCCTGCGCGACCGCATGGGCCAGCAGGTCTTGAAGGCTGGCCTCAACATCACCGACGACCCTTTGAAGGTTCGCGGCTCCTCCTCGCGGCCCTTCGATGGTGAAGGCATTGTCGGCAAGCCGCTGACCATGATCGAGGATGGAGTGCTCAAGCACTGGTTCCTGTCCTCGTCCACCGCCCGCGAACTGGGTTTGAGAACCAATGGCCGCGGCGTGCGCGGCGGCACTGCGGTCTCGCCGTCTTCCACCAACCTTGCGCTCGAGCCCGGCGACATCTCGCCGGAAGATCTGATCCGCAATGTCGGCACGGGCCTCTACATCACCGACATGATCGGCCAGGGGGTCGACATGATTACCGGCGAATACAGCCGCGGCGCGAGCGGCTTCTGGATTGAAAACGGCGAACTGACCTATCCGGTCTCCGAGATCACCGTCGCGTCCAATCTCAAGGACATGTTCATGCGGATCACGGTCGCCAACGACATTGACCGCAAGTTCGGCGTGGCTGCTCCCACCCTGGCCATCGAAGGCATGACCCTTGCCGGGCTCTGACGACAGAGCAGGGCCGGTGGACTGGAGCGCCGACCTCACGCTGATCACCGAGGCTGCCCGTGAGGCGGGCAAGGTGGCCTTTGCTCATTTTGGCCAGTCGCCGGAAGTCTGGTGGAAGAATGAGGGCATGTCACCCGTCAGCGCCGCCGACTATGCCGCCAATCGCGTGCTGGAAGAGATCCTTCGCGAGGCCCGCCCGGGCTATGGCTGGCTGTCGGAAGAAACCGACGATGATCCGGATCGGCTGACCCGCGAGACACTCTTTGTCGTGGATCCGATCGATGGCACCCGCGCCTTCCTCGCCGGCAAGAGGACCTGGTGCGTCAGCGTTGCGGTTGTCCACAAGGGCGCGCCCGTCGCTGGTATTCTCGTCGCCCCGGCGCTCGACGAGGAATTCACGGCGATCGCCGGCGGCAAGGCCCTTTGCAACGGTCGCGACATCACCGTGTCCGCGCCGGAGCCGGAGGGACGCCTCAAGATCGCCTCTGCACAGGACATGGTGGCCGGTATCGAAAAGAGCCTTCGTCCGCGCGTCGAGCGCGTCGAGCACATTCCGTCGCTCGCCTACCGCCTGGCCCTGGTGGCCGATGGCCGCATTGACGGCACGCTCGTCAAGCAGAACTCCCACGATTGGGATCTGGCAGCGGCTGATCTGATCCTGTCCCGCGCCGGGGGAGCACTGACCGATCTGGAGGGCAGGGCGCTTGTCTATAACCGTGTCGAGGTGACCCATCCGGTCCTGTGTGCCGCGTCAACTGATCTTCTTCCGCTGCTGCTGAGCAACGTCACCCGGATTCCCCGGAGTTGACCTTTCGGGCGAAATCGCGCAGATGAAGGACCGACAGCAGACCAACGGGAAAAGACGAGACATGACGCCTTCCAGTGAAAACAAGCAGCTTCTCCATCTGGTTTTTGGCGGTGAACTGTCCAACCTGGAAGAGGTGCAGTTCCGCGATCTGGACGCCCTCGACATCGTCGGCATTTTCCCGGACTACGCGAGCGCGCTGGCCGCCTGGAAGGGTAAGGCCCAGGCCACCGTCGACAACGCCCACATGCGTTACTTCATCGTGCATATGCATCGGCTGCTCAACCCGAACGACAAGTAGGCGCCGGACGTACGGCGGGATCTTGGTCGATCCGCAAGGGTCACGTTTTGAACTCAGTCTTCTTGCATCTCTCTGATATTGCGTTGCCCGCCTCCGGAAAGGGCCAAATGGTATTGTCGATCAAGATGAGCAGGTTGATCCGATGGCGCTGAGCGAGGCGCTGGCATCGTTTGCGGTGAAATCCTACAGCTGGTTCGGCGCTGCCGTTTACCCGCTGACCGCACCGCTGCTTGCCTATCGTGCGGCCAAGGGCAAGGAAGATCGCAGCCGGCGCTCTGAACGTCTTGGTCATGCAAGCCTGGAGCGTCCCTTCGGCCCACTGGTCTGGATCCATGCCGCAAGCGTCGGCGAAACCACCGCCGTCATCCCCCTGATGCGCGAGCTGCGCCGCCGCGACATCCATGTGCTCTTGACCACAGGTACTGTCACCTCGGCTGCCGTGGCGGAGAGCCGGCTGGGTGACACCGTTATCCACCAATATGTACCGCTCGACTTCCTGCCCGCCGTCCGCCGCTTCCTCGACTACTGGCAACCGGATGCAGCGATTGGCGTCGAATCCGAGATCTGGCCGACGACGATGTCGGAACTGCGCCGCCGCCACATTCCGCAGATCCTCGTCAATGCCCGCATGTCCGATCGCTCGTTTGATCGCTGGCAGCGCTACAAGTCGGTGGCCGAGGCACTCTTCGGCAAGCTCGCCCTTGTGATCGCCCAGTCCGATGTCGATGCCGAGCGCTTCCGGGATCTCGGTGCCTGGCCGGTGATCGTCTCGGGCAATATCAAGGTCGACAGCGATGCGCCGCCCTGTGAGGAGAGCACGCTCAACCATTACCGGCAGCAGATTGCCGGGCGCAAGACATGGGCCGCCATCTCCACCTTCGAAGGCGAAGAGAAAATCGCGGCCATGGTCCAGCGAGCGCTCAAAGCCCATACCGGCATGCTGACCATTCTCGTGCCGCGCCATCCGGAACGCAGCGACGACATCGAGGCCATGCTGATCGAAAAAGGCCTGACCGTTGCCCGCCGCACCCGGGGCGATGCGATCACGCCCGAGACGGACGTTTTCCTCGGGGATACGATCGGTGAGATGGGCCTCTATCTGCGTCTAACCGAAGTGGCTTTTGTTGGCCGCTCGCTTGCGGCCGAAGGCGGCCAGAACCCGCTGGAGCCGGCATTGCTCGGTTGCGCCATCCTGTCGGGCCCGCAGGTCAGCAATTTTCGCGAAAGTTATCAGCGCCTCGTTCGCAAGGGCTCGGCCCGCATCGTGCGCGATGCCGAAATGCTGGCCAAGGCCGTTCATTTCCTGCTCAACAACGACGTTGCGCGTCTGAAGATGATCGATGCCGGCCATGAGAGCGTCCAGGAAATGCGCGGCGCTCTGACCGCGACACTGAAGGGGCTGGAGCCCTATATCAGTCCGCTCTCGGTGAAGGCCAAGCTTGAGCCGCGCGGCGCAGTCCAGAGCTGATAACACGCCGGGGGGCATAATGAACGATAAGGCCGAGATTGCCGGGATCCTGTTCGACAAGGACGGCACACTTCTCGATTTTGACGCCAGCTGGGGCCCGGTCAATCGCAAGGTTGCCCTGATTGCCGCCGATGGCGACCAAGGGCTTGCCGACCGCCTGCTCATCGCCTGCGGCATGGATCCGGAAACCGGATCGATTGTGCCGGACAGCCTGTTCGCCTCGGCCAATACGCAGGAAATCGCCGAGGGAATGATCACGGCCGGCGCCGTGCTGCCGCTTGAAACGCTCGTGCCGCGCATCGACGACTGCTTTGCCGAGGCAGCGCGTCTCTCCGTGCCGATCACCGAACTCGAGCCGCTCTTTGCCCGCCTGCACAAGCGCGGCCTGCGGCTCGGCATTGCATCGAGCGACAATGAACGCTCGATCCGCATCGCTGCGGAACGGTTCGGCATCCTGCCCTATCTCGATTTCATCGCCGGCTATGACAGCGGCCACGGCAGCAAGCCCCATGCGGGCATGGTGCTCGGTTTCTGTGCGGCAACCGGTCTTTCGCCCGCCCAGGTTGCCGTCGTCGGTGACAACAATCACGACCTGCACATGGGGCTGAATGCGGGTGCCGGCCTGAAGGTCGGCGTCCTCTCCGGAACGGGTTCGCGCGAGACGCTGACGCAGCATGCCGATACGGTGCTGGCTGATATCACGGTGCTCGAAAGCGTGCTTGGCTAATCCTCGCATGCGCTTTTGAATTGCAGGCGCTTGACCATTTCCTGCCGCAATGGTTCTTGTTGCCCGCATGCGGGCTTGGAAGAGTGGCCCCGCCCAAGGCAGGGATGAGATGGTTTCTGAGGCACCGCCCTTCTGGTGGACGTCGATCGGCTGGCAGGCACGATGCCTCGCCCCGGTCTCCTTCGTCTATGGCCGCATCGCCTCGGCCCTCATGCGTCATCGCCGCCGCCACGCGCTGCCAGTGCCCGTGATCTGCGTCGGCAATTTTACGGTCGGTGGCGCCGGCAAGACCCCGACAGCCATTGCCATCGCCCGCGCGGCCAAAGCCAAGGGCCTGAAGCCGGGCTTCCTCAGCCGTGGCTATGGCGGCTCGCTCGATGTCACCACCGTCGTCGATCCCCATCATCACCGTTCCACTGCCGTGGGCGACGAACCGCTGCTGCTCGCCCGCGAGGCGCTCACCGTCATTTCCCGTCGCCGCGTCGTCGGCGCCGACCGCTTGGTGGCCGAGGGTGTCGATCTCGTCATCATGGATGATGGCTTCCAGAGTGCCCGTCTTAAGGTTGACTACGCCCTGATCGTCATCGACAGCACGCGGGGGATCGGCAATGGCCGCGTCGTGCCCTCAGGACCCGTTCGCGCACCCATCGGCGTCCAGATGCGCCACCTGGACGCGATCCTGAAGGTCGGCAAGGGCGATGCCGCCGATCTTCTCGTTCGTCAGGCCGCTCGTTCCGGAAAGCCCGTGATGGTTGCCGAAGTTTTGCCCGCAGACCCTGATGCCTTGAAAGGCAAGACCGTTCTGGCCTATGCCGGCATTGCCGACCCGACCAAGTTTTACCGGACCCTGGAGCACATGGGGGCAGTCATCGTCGACCGGCAGGGCTTCCCGGATCACCATCATCTGGCGGAAGACGAAATTGCCGATCTGATCGAGCGCGCCGCCCGCCAGGGCCTGCAGCTGGCCACGACCGCCAAGGATCACGTGCGCCTGACTGGTGGCCACGGCCGCAGCGGTGAACTCTCGCGACTTTCCCATGTTGTGGATATCGACATGGCCTTTGACGACCCGAAGGCGCCGGACCTGATCATCGAGGCGGCGATTGCCAATTGCCGTCGCCGCAAGCTGGTGGCCGCAATCGAAAACTAGCGCTTCTGGTTGGGCAGTGCGCCTGCGCGCTTTTCGGCCTCGAGCGACGCTGCGGCATCGGCATAGGCCTCCTGGCGGGCGACGCTCCAGTAGCGCAGCTCATCCACCAGAACCGGGCGCCCAGTGATCACACAGGTGACGAACGAACCCGGCGTCAGGATCTGGAAATCCGCATCGAGATAGCGGATCTTGGCTTCGCGGTTGCCGCTGCCTTCGAAACGGTTCATCGGTTTTCTCCTGCGCTGCCTGTCACTGAACTGCAATACAGCGGCCTCCCCGCCTTTTAAAGGGTTCGTTTGTCGCTTTCCAGTGGGTCAGCTGCGCCCGAATAGCCGCTCGATATCAGACAACTTCAGCTCGACATAGGTCGGCCGCCCGTGATTGCACTGGCCCGACCCTGGCGTCTGCTCCATCTGCCTGAGAAGCGCATTCATTTCCTCCACCCGCAACTGCCGCCCCGAGCGCACGGAGCCATGGCAGGCCATGGTCGCAGCGACATGCTCGAGCTTCGCGTTCAGCCGGTCGGCGGTATCCCATTCCGCAATCTCGTCGGCCAGATCACGTACGAGCCCGGCCGTATCCATCTCGCCCAGCATGGCCGGCGTCTCGCGCACGGCGATGGCACCAGGCCCGAAGCGCTCGATGGCGAGCCCCAGTTGCTCTAGCCCTTCCGCGTGGCTCATCAGCCGGTCGCAATCCTCTTCCGGCAGGTCGACGATCTCCGGGATCAGCAGCCCCTGCGATGGCAGCCGTCGACCCGTGAGCGCCTTGCGCATCTGTTCGAACACCAGCCGCTCATGGGCCGCATGCTGGTCGACGATGACGAGCCCGTCCGACGTCTGGGCAACGATGTAATTGGCATGCACCTGCGCGCGGGCAGCACCCAGGGGATAACTGGCGATCGCCTCGACCTGGCCGGCCGGCTGTGCTGAAATAGGCTCACTACGGGCCGTCGGCACGGACAGGCTGTCGAAAGCCGCCTGCGCCACTTCGCCGAAACCGGTCCGTGCCGGGGCGTAAACCGCAGCAGATGCGGCAGAACCGTACCCACCGCCGAATACCCCACCCAGAACCGAAGCCCCGCCGTGCAATGGCCGACTGGGCGATGCATCTGCCGACCAGGCCTGCGCCGGTTGCGGACTAAAGCCTGGTCGAAACGCCCGGAGCATTCCCCCAGCGCCGGTTGTCGATGCCCGGTCGCCCTCCCGCTGCAAGGAGTGCCGGATGGCCCCAATGATCAACCCGCGCACCAGGCCCGGATCGCGAAACCGCACGTCCGATTTTGCCGGATGAACATTGACGTCCACCAGCGCCGGATCAAGCGAAAGCGACAGCACCGCCACGGGATAACGCCCCTGCGGGATGGTCTCCGCATAGGCGCCGCGGATGGCAGACAGGATCTGCTTGTCCTGCACCGGGCGACCGTTGACGAAAGCATATTGATGGGCCGAATTGCCCCGGTTGAAGGTCGGCACGCCGGCAAAGCCCGTCAGCCGCACATCCTCGCGCTCTGCGTCGAGTTCGATCGCATTGTCGCGGAAGTCGCCGCCCAGCACCTGCGCGATGCGCGCCAGATGGTCGTCACCGGTTGCCGGAAGTTCCATGAGCGACCGGTCCGTGCCGGAAAGAACGAAGCGGATAGCCGGAAAGGCGATCGCCATGCGCTTGACGATTTCGGTGATCGCCCCCGCTTCTGCCTTTTCCGTCTTCATGAATTTCAGCCGCGCCGGCGTCGCGAAGAACAGATCCCGCACCTCGACCGTCGTCCCGGGATTGGCCGGCGCCGGCCTGACGTCGCCGACCTTGCCACCGGTGACAGTGATTTCCGAACCGCTGCCCGCCCCATGCGGCCGGCTGGTAATGGTGAGCTTGGCGACAGAGCCGATCGAGGGCAGGGCCTCGCCGCGAAAGCCGAGCGAGCGGATGTCAAACAAGGTGTCGCTGAGCTTGGAAGTGCAGTGGCGGCGGATAGCGAGCGACAGGTCATCGGGCCCCATGCCGCAGCCATTATCGATCACCCGCAGCAGCGTCTTGCCGCCACCGGCGGTCGCGATCTCGATGCGTGTCGCACCGGCGTCGATGGCATTTTCGATCAGTTCCTTCGCAGCACTCGCGGGTCGTTCGATGACCTCGCCGGCGGCGATCTGGTTGATCAGGGTCTCTGACAGCTGCTTGATGATCATCGCTTCATTTTCCGGGATTCGAGGCCTGCAGGAAAGGCCTAATCGCAACCGTCCCCACCACCCTCACCATTAATCCGCCCTTAACGGAATGATTCTAGTTTGACCAATGACTTGAGATGTCTCTCGGCAGGTCTTTTGACCAGAGGAAGAAGGGCACCGCCGGTGTGCCCTTGACCAAACTTCCTCGCCACTTCAAGCGCGACCGGCATGTTCACCGCCTATCATCAGCAGGAATTCAGACTTGTCGCGTCAGCGGCAATGGTCTCAGAGGCAGCAGTGTGAGCGAGTTTCCACCGGCCCCCGGCGACAGAAAGGGACACCAGGGTCCGGATGCGCCGTCGCCCGAGACGTCGCTCGACCTTGCCCTGATGGATGCCGTGTCCGATGCCTTCCAGGCCGCCTTCCTGATCTATGATCGCAATGACGAACTGATTTTCGCCAGCCGCTCGGTCACCAATTTCCTCCCGCTCCCGCCAGAACAATTCCAGCGCGGCAATCGCCTGCGCCGCCTGCTGGAAGCAGCCTATGATCTAGGCCTTCGCGCCGGTGAACCCGAATCCGCAGCTATCAGCCGGGACGAATGGCTGACCCGCCAGATCGCGGCGCACTGGAAGGAGCGCCACGAGATCCAAGCCAGCGAAGACGGCAAGCGCTGGACCCGCTATTCCAAACGTCGTCTGCCATCGGGGCACGGCTTCTGCATCATGACCGACATCAGCGAGCAGAAGCGTCGCGAGGAGCAGTGGCGCGCAGACGTCGAGCGGGTGCAGCTGACCGAGGAAATCCTTGACAATCTGGCGCATCCTGTCTTCGTGCAAGACCGCAATCTGCAGCTCGTCGCCGTCAACAAGGTCTTCTGCTCGGCGCTGTCAATCGGGGCTGACAACGCCCTTGGTGCCGATCTCCGCCGTCTGTTCGATGCCGATCTCGCAGAGAGCCTGCAATCCGTGTCGCGGGATGTGCTCGACAGCGGGATTACAGCTTCCATCACCCAGTGCATGCGCCTTTACGGCGACCCACCGCGTCCGATCCTTGTCCATGTCCAGCGCGTCGGCAAACCGGGTCGCTACTTCGTCGTGGCGAGCCTCGGCGAGGTAGGCGCCACCGGCCTGGTTCCGATCGAAACCCCTTCCTCTGCCGCAGCGCCGCCAGCTTCATCCGAGCTTTCCGTTCGCACCGATCAAAGCCTTGCCGGCCGCAAGGCCTTCGTCGTCTCGGCGGACCCGCGCTTCGAAGCGACGGCTCTCGATATCCTCGAACTACTCGGGCTCGACAGCTGCTGCGTGCGGGGCGAAGAGGAACTCGATGCCTTTCTCGATGCCGCCCGCTCCGTCGGCGTCGTCATCGATCTTGCCGTCTTCGACGTTAAGGCCGATCCGCGATGCCTCGAAATTCTGCAGGCGGCAGAGGTCGATTATACCAGCTTGTCGCAGGAAGATGTTGCCTCTGAACTCGCATTCATCGTGCTTGAGCGTCTCTCCGCGCTGCGAGCGAGGCCCGCACCCGCCGACGATTGGGAGATCGACACGGAACAACAGGCGGCATCCGAAACGCCGCCACCGACTTCGCCCATCCCGCCTCTAAAATCCTCACTGGTTCTGGTGGCCGAGGACAACGAGATCAACCAGATCGTCTTTTCTCAGATCCTTGAGGGGCTGGGATACTCCTATCGGATCTGCGCCGATGGCGAGGAAGTCGTCAGGCTCTGGGCAGAACTCAATCCGGCGATCATCCTGATGGATGTGACGCTGCCGGGGTTGAATGGTTTCGAGGCCGCGCGGCGGATCCGCGAGACCGGACGTAGCCGCGCAGATGCCACGCCAATCATCGGCGTTCTCGCTCAGGCGTTCGACCGTGACCGCGAAGCGTGCTACGCCTCGGGCATGGACGACGTCATCCTGAAGCCGCTGAGCCCGGATATCGTGGAGCAGGCACTAATGGGCCTCGTGCCGCAGGTGGCACGCGCGACAAACGGCTGATGCGGATCAATCGCTCGGCCGCCCTCTGATTTCGTAAATTAGAGGTTCCAATGGCACCCGCAAATGCTTGTCGCTATTATTATATTAATGCTTTAGATCCATTATATCCGCTGTGGAAGGAACCGTAGCAGGAAGAATGAATGGGTCCCGCTGGCACTGCCGTTGAGCAGCACAACCAGAAAGAACTGCAGCGTCTGGCCTACACCGATCACTTGACCGGATTGGGTAACCGCAACCGCCTCGCAGACAAGATCCGTCAACTGGCCGCCGATCGTGCCGCAGATCCTGCGCCCTTCACCGTCGGCATCGTCAATCTCGACGGCTTCAAACCCATCAACGATCTCTTCGGCCAGGCCTCTGGTGACGAGATCCTGTGCCAGGTCGCCCACCGCCTGAAGGCCTGCGTGCCGGATGGTGCAACCGTGACCCGACACGACGGAGACGAATTCGCCATCGTCCTGCCGCTGGTCTTCGAGCGCACCGGTGCGGAACGCGCCGGCCAGTTGATCAAGGACGTGTTGTCCGCCCCTTACGATCTCGGCGACCGAAACGTGCGGCTGTCCGCCTCGCTGGGTTTTGCCGTCTATCCCTTTGCCGGCGAAGAGTTCGAGGAGCTGATGAAGAGTGCCGAGACGGCGCTCTATCGCTCGAAGCGCCGCGGCCGTGGCCAGATCACCGTCTACTCGCGCGAGATCGCGCAGGAAATGAAGCGCGCGACGCAGCTCGAACAGGCGCTGCGCAACGCCATCATCAATGATACGGTTGACGTGCATTTCCAGCCGATTGTGCGCCTAAGCGACAACCGCGTCGTCGGTTTCGAGGCGCTCGCCCGCTGGATTGATCCCGATCTCGGCTTCGTCTCGCCCGCCGTTTTCGTGCCGCTTGCCGAAGAGCGCGGCTTCATCGACACGCTCTCGGAAACCCTGCTGCGCAAGGCAGCCGAAGCCACGCTCGCCTGGCCACGCGATCTTTTCCTCTCGTTTAACCTCTCCTCTGTCCAGCTGATGGACCTGCGCACCTCCTACAATACGCTGTCGATCCTCAACAGCGTCGGCTTCGATCCGCGCCGGCTGGAGATGGAAATCACCGAAACGGCGGTCATGACCTCGGCCGATACCGCGCGCCGGATCATCAAGGACCTGAAGGACGCTGGCATCCGCATCTCGCTCGATGATTTCGGCACCGGTCAGTCCAGCCTTGGCCGCCTGCGTGATTTCACCTTCGACAAGGTGAAGATCGACCGCGCCTTCGTCTCCGCCATCACCACAGACCGCACCTCCGAGCATATCATCAAGGCGATCATCACCATGTGTGAGGGCCTCGACCTCGAAGTGGTTGCCGAAGGCATCGAGACGGAAGCGGAAGCCCAGAAGCTGCGCGAACTCGGCTGCGGCATGGGGCAGGGCTATCATTTTGGCCGCCCCGCCGATGCCGCCGCCACTCTCCGCTACCTCGCCGAGAACCACCACGAATTCGCTCTGGTCGACCGCGCATCCGCCTGAGCCAGATGGTCGGTCAGGCCTGCTTCAGCAACCAGTTGCGCACCCGCGTCGCGGCCCCGCTGAGTTCGCGGGAGCGCGGCCAGACCACGTGAAAGGCAAGCTCCGTGCGCAGCGCGTGGCCCCCCACTTCGACCAACTGGCCCTGCGCCACCAGCTGCCGCACGAGATGGGTCCAACCCAGCGCAATCCCCTGGCCGGCCAGCACCGCCTGGATAACCAGAACATAGTCGTTAATCGCCAGCCGCCGGCTGGCCGGTTTGTAGTCGATACCGGCCGAGGCAAACCAGTCAGGCCAGCTACAGGCTTGGCGCACAGGCTCTTCCAGCCATATCAGCGGATGTCGGGTGAGAGCCTGAGGTGTCTCGGGCATGCCATGCGCCTCGACGAAAGCCGGGCTCGCCACCGCAGTGATGACTTCGGGTGCGAGAAGCGCCGAATGATAGTGCGGCCAATCCTCCGCCCTGCCGCCGCGCACGCCAAGCGGGATTGATTCTTCCTCAAGATCGAGATCCCGCACGCTGGTCTGGATCCTCAGATCGATGTCCGGCAGGTCTTCGCGCAGCGCCGTCAGCCGCGGTAGCATCCACATCGAGGCAAAAGCCGTGGAGGCGGCGAGTGTCACGTTCACCTCGCGTCCCTTGCTACGAATATCCTCCGCCGCCCGCCCGATGCGGGATAATCCCGCCGACACATCGGCATGAAAGCGCTCGCCGACTTCCGTCAGTCGAGCCGCTCGGTGCTGGCGCTCGAACAGCGCGACGCCGAGCTGCTGCTCGAGCCCGCGGATCGCATAGGAAACCGCGACTTGGGACATGCCGAGCTCGGCGGCAGCGCGGGTGAAATTTTCATGCCGCCCCGCCGCCTCGAAGACGATGAGCGCATTGGCCGAGGGGATCAGGTGCCGATAAGTTGTCATAAGCTCAGCTTATTGCATCGCGAGGAATTTTCCAGCGTCACACATAACTTGTGCTGCACTAGCCTCCGGGAAAAGCGAGGGCAGGGCGATGGACAGTGTGACCGTGGAAGCAACAGGCGGTAGAAGAAACAGACCGGTGCGGCGAAGCGCCGGTTCCCAGCCAGGGCTGAAGGTGCCCTTCATACGCCGCAACATCCCGACCTATGACATTCTGTCGGAAGAGAACCTCGCGCGTATCGAGGCCGTGGCAGACCGTATCCTGGCCGAAATCGGCATCGAATTCCGCGACGATCCGGCGGCTCTCAACCTCTGGCGTGGGGCAGGGGCTGAAATCGAGGGTCTGCGGGTGCGTTTCCCCAAGGGCATGCTGCGCGAGATCCTGGCGTCAGCCCCTGCGGTCTTCACCCAGCACGCCCGCAATCCGGCCAATAATGTCGAGATCGGCGGCAGTGCCGTGGTCTTTTCGCCCGCCTATGGTTCGCCCTTCGTCATGGATCTCGACAAGGGCCGCCGTTACGGCACGATTGAGGACTTCCGTAATCTCATCAAGCTCGGCCAGTCCTCGCCATATCTCCATCATTCCGGTGGCACGATCTGTGAACCGGTCGACGTGCCCGTCAACAAGCGCCATCTCGACATGGTCTACAGCCATATCAAATACTCCGACCGCGCCTTCATGGGCTCGGTGACGGCGGAAGAGCGCGCCGAGGAATCAATCGAGATGGCCCGCATCCTTTTTGGTGCGGATTTCGTCGATCGGAACTGCGTCATCCTCGGTAATGTCAACGTCAACTCGCCGCTCGTCTGGGACGGCACCATGACCAAGGCCTTGCGCGCCTATGCCCGCGCCAACCAGGCGGCGGTCATCGTGCCCTTCATTCTCGGCGGTGCCATGGGTCCGGTCACTTCCGCTGGTGCGATCGCCCAGTCGCTCGCCGAAACCATGGCCGGCTGTGCGCTGACCCAGTTGGAGCGCAAGGGCGCGCCGGTCATCTTCGGCAATTTCCTGTCGTCGATGTCATTGCGCTCCGGTTCTCCCACCTTCGGCACGCCGGAACCCGCGATCGGCTCCATGGTGGTGGGCCAGCTCGCCCGCCGGCTGAAGCTACCGCTCCGCTGCGCCGGCAATTTCTCCAATTCCAAGCTGCCGGATGCCCAGGCGATGCAGGAGGGCGTCATGTCGATGATGTCGGCCGTGCATTGCGGCGCCAACTTCATCCTGCATTCGGCCGGCTTCGTCGATGGCCTGCTCGCCATGTCCTACGAGAAGTTCGTCATGGACACGGACTTCTGCGGGGCCCTGCATTCGTACCTCGCCGGTGTCGTGGTCGATGACAACACGCTGGCCATGGACGCCTTCGAAGAGGTGGGACCCGGCAGCCATTTCCTCGGCTGCGCCCACACCATGCGTAACTACCAGACGGCCTTCTGGGACTCGGCCCTTTCTGACAACGAACCCTTCGAGAAATGGTCGGAAGCCGGTTCGACCGATATGGCAATCCGCGCCAATCTTCGCTGGAAAAAGACGCTCGCCGAATACGAAGCGCCGCCTTTGGACGTCGCCATCGATGAGGCACTCCGCGACTATGTCGATCGCATGAAGCGCGCCAAGCCGGATGCCTGGTACTGAAAGACGAGAAGCCGATGCAATACCCCCCTCTGTCACTCCGTGACATCTCCCTCTTAAGGGGGGAGATTGGTCGATCCGCTGCCCCGCTGTTCCACTGTCTGCCCGGACTGCAATCAACGGATTGGGAGGGCGGCGACAATCCGATCTACCCCCTTGAGGGGGAGATGCCCGGCAGGGCAGAGGGGGGCATGCACCATGCTTGATCGCAGCAAGGATCCGCTTCTCCAGCCCTTCCAGCTGAAACACCTCACCCTCAAGAACCGCATCATGTCGACGGCGCATGAACCGGCCTATTCGGAAGGGGGTATGCCGACCGAGCGCTACAGGCTCTACCATGTGGAGAAGGCCAAGGGCGGCATCGCACTCACCATGACGGCGGGTTCGGCCAGTGTCAGCCGCGACAGCCCGCCGGCCTTCGGCAACCTGCTCGCCTGGAAGGACGAGATCGTCCCGCATCTGAAGCGACTGACGGACGACTGTCACGAGCACGGCTGCGCCGTGATGATCCAGCTCACTCACCTCGGTCGCCGCACCAACTGGAACAAGGGAGACTGGCTGCCCGTCCTCGCCCCGTCCCCGATCCGCGAGCCGGCCCACCGGCATTTCCCCAAGGAGATAGAGGACTGGGACATTGAGCGCATCGTGAACGACTATGCGACCGCTGCCGCCCGCATGCAGGAGGCCGGTCTCGATGGCATCGAGTTCGAGGCCTATGGCCACCTGATGGACAGCTTCTGGTCGCCGGCCACCAACCGGCGCCAGGATGAATTCGGCGGCTCCCTCGACAACCGGATGCGCTTTTCAAATCTGGTGATCGATGCCGTCCGCAAGGCCGTCGGCCCGGATTTCATCGTCGGCATGCGCATGGTCGCCGATGAAGACTGGGATAAGGGCCTCAGCCGCGACGAGGGCGTCGAGATCGCCAAACGCTTCGCAAGCTCCGGAAAGATCGACTTCCTCAACATCATCCGGGGCCATATCGAACACGACGCCTCGCTCAACAACGTCATTCCGATCCAGGGCATGGCGGCCTCCCCACATCTCGATTTCGCCGGCGACGTGCGTGCCGCAACCAAATTCCCGATCTTCCACGCCGCTCGCATTGCCGATGTCGCGACCGCCCGCCATGCGATTGCGGAGGGCAAACTCGACATGGTTGGCATGACCCGAGCCCATATCGCCGATCCGCATATCGTCCGGAAAATCATCGAAGGCCGCGAGGCCGAGATCCGCCCCTGCGTCGGCGCCACTTACTGTCTCGACCGCATCTATGAGGGTGGCGAGGCGCTCTGCATCCATAACGCCGCAACCAGCCGCGAGGCGCTGATCCCGCATGATCTTCCGAAAGCTGAGACGTCTCGCAAGGCCGTCGTGGTCGGGGCTGGTCCTGCTGGTCTCGAAGCCGCACGTGTGCTCGCAGAGCGCGGCCACAGGGTCGAGGTACTGGAAGCTTCGAGCAAGGCAGGCGGCCAGGTCAATCTGATGACCCGCAATCCGCGCCGAAAGGAAATGGTTGGCATCGTCGACTGGCGCCTGGCCGAGCTGAATCGCCTCGGCGTCACCATCCATTACGATACCTATGCCGGTGCCGACGATGTGCTGGCCTTAGAAGCCGATCTCGTAGTCATCGCCACGGGCGGCATAGCGCAATCGCCTGAACTAGAAGAGGGCGAGGATCTGGTCGTGTCGAGCTGGGACATCCTGGCCGGTGCCGTGAAACCGGAAGGTCCCGTGCTGCTTTTCGACGATAATGGCGGTCATCAGGGCATGAGTGCGGCCGAAGTCATTGCCAATGCCGGTGTCGAGTTGGAAGTCGTCTCGCCAGAACGCTTCTTTGCACCCGAGATGGGCGGCATGAACCATGTGCCTTACGCGAAAACTTTTGCGGAGAAGAATGTCCGCGTCACGATCAATACAAGGCTGACCGGCGTCCGCCGCGACGGCAATGCCCTGCTTGCAACGCTCGGGTCGGATTTCTCGGATGCCAGGGTGGAAAGGCGGGTGGCGCAGGTGGTGGTCGAACACGGCACCATGGCCAACTCCGATCTCTATCTGGAGCTGAAGCCGCTGTCTCGAAATCGCGGATCGGTGGATTATGCAGCGCTCATCGCCCGCCGCCCGCCCTTGCCAGTCAAGGACGAGACCGCCAGCTTCGACCTTCTGCGTATTGGTGATGCCATCGAAAGCCGCAATATCCACGCGGCGATCTATGACGCTTTGCGCTACTGCAGCCTGCTCTGACCGCGACGCGAAAAGGCGACGCCGAAGCGCCGCCTGTCCGTCTTTGAGCTATTGGCTCAAAATTAGTTGTTGGTCGACGACGTGGTCGTACCGTCAGCCGGCATACCCGTACCGGTCGTGCCAGTGGTCGTTGCCGCGCTGTCGGCATCGTCAGCCTGATCGTCCAGAGTGCGGAATTCGGGAGCATTCTTCAAGCTCTCGGCGGTCTCAGTGGTCGTCAAGCGGATTTCCGCTTCGGCAGCGACTTCAGCCTTGGTATCGCCATCAGCTGCGGCGTCGGCTGCATCGCCAGATGCGGTTTCGCGGGTGATGGTGATCTTGTCGAACGGGATCGCGACATTCTTCTCGCCAATGCCGAGGAAGCCACCGACGCCGACGACTGCAGCGACAACGCCGCCGTCATTTTGCACCAGCAGGTCGTTGATATCGCCGATCGACTGGTTGTCGGCAGTGTAAATTGCCTGGCCCATGAAGTCGTTGACGCTGATCTGGTTTTCAGCCTGTTCGGTCAGATATGTGCCAGAGCCGGAGGCGGCATCGGCAGTGGTGTTCGGAGCGACGGTGCTGTTCGAACCCATGGTGCCCGTTGCACCGGTTGCGTCCGTGGTGCCGCCCGAAGCGTCAGGCGTTACAGGAGCGGTGGTAGCCGGAGGCGTCGTGGTGGTCGTGCCCGTGGCGTCCTGGGCGAAAGCGACCGGTGCCATGGCGGTGGAGCCGAGCAGCATGGCTGCGGCGATCGTCGTAAGGGTCTTTTTCATGGTGGACCTACCTTTCCTCTGAGATGGTCTTGCGACTGACACGGCCCTGGGCGGCTGCCCTAGGCTGCGTCGGTTCGAGAGGAAAATGCCTGGCCGTCGTCTTCGTTCCCTGGTTTATTTCGGCAATTTCGTGGAACAATTCAGACGCTTGGCAGTTTGGGCGCCCCCGTGGGGCCGGCTTGCAAACAGGCGCAGTGACCACCGTTCCAAGCACCAGACATAGGCCGGTTCGCCTCTCGGGCGCACCGGCCCCATGAGGTGTTTAGAGTTTGAAGAACGGTTCCGGCTTGCCCTTCACCGGAATGCCGAGTTCGAAGATCTTGCCCGCATGGACGTCCTCTGCACGTTCGCTGTCACTCATGCCTTCCCAGCATGACGTGACGGCAAGACGGTCGAAGCCGGAACCGAAAAAGGCGGGGCAAGTGGGACGGCGCGTCGGCATTTCGTAACGACCGATGTGGCGGCCATCCGGGCCATAGCGGTCGACGGCGCCTCCGTCCCAATTCGAATTCCATATCGTGCCGTCCACATCGACCACCGATCCGTCGATCACGCCCTTGCGTCCCGACTGGTCGATGAAGACCGAGGGGGCACCTCGTGGCAGGCCGGTTTCCGGGTTAAGGTCGACGCGCATCATGTGGTTGACCTTGGAATCGTTGAAATAGCCGACGGCCCCATCCGGGGAGAAGCAGATACCGTTGGGGATGCTGACCGCTTCGAATAGCTTGGTCACCTGCGTTCCCGCGACGTGATAGATCGCGCCGGCGCCGGTATCGGCAGTCTTGCTCATTGTCCCGATCCACAGGGCGCCGCTCGGATGCATGCGACCGTCGTTCGACCGGTTCTGCGGCTTGTCGGCTTCAAGGCTGGCATAGGGCTTGAGCACGCCCGACGCCCGCTCGCGAACGAATAGCCCCTGATCTGACGCAATCAGCTGCCGGTCCTTGTCGATCACTGCAATGACGCTGCCGAGAAAGGGGAGCGCGTGTTTGGCGAAGGCGCCGGTCTCCACGGTCAGCTCGCACAGCGTCTTGCCGAGGATGTCGAACCACAACAGCGTACCGGACAGCGGATCGAATGTCGGCCCTTCGCCCAGCTCCTGACTCTCGTCCACCAGCACCTCACCCTTGAAGCTTTCTGTCGAAATCACGTGCGTCTCCTCGTCGATCTATTGGACCCTGTCGGCAATACCTGTCTTGTGACAGGGGTTTACGGTAAAATACAGGGGGTCTCTGGACCCTCCGGCGTCTAAAAGTCTATGCTTTGAAACCTTAAGGGGTAGAGATTCGCGTGTATGCTCTCTTTTTTCTCCCGAGGGTCCTCTCCTGTAGCGCGCGGATACCCATGAATGGGGCTGGGGCATGTGGATCAGATCGTGGATGATGCGTTCCGCAAGCTCTCGAACAACCGAAGGTTTGGAAAACTGTTGACCTGTTCTTCGTGCAATTTGGGATTCCTCGTGACGGCAGGCTTGGCCGTGAAGAAAACGCACTCATGACCGATCTGGATCCGTCCGTAACTGAACGCATCGGAGACCTCGTGGTCGAGGTCAAAAGCTTCAAGACCCAGTTCGACGTGTTCCGCTTCATGAAGCGTGTGACGGAACTGTTTGGCGCCCGTTGTTTCATGGTCCTCAACATGCCGGGTCCGACGACGCGGGATCTGGGCAGCAGTTCGATCATCACCAACTGGCCCTCCGACCTTCTGACGGAGTTCGATCAAGTTTCGCTTCTGTCGGACAGCCCGGTGCTGGCCCATCTGCGCCGCGCCTCCATCCCGTTCCGCTACGACGTCGATGACAACGCGCTGCTGCGCGATCCGCGCTCCGCGGAAGTGTCGAAGTCGCTCTTCAAGCGCTTCCGGATGAATCGCGGCGCGTATTTCCCGGTGCATGATGCAAGTGGTGCCCGTGGGGCGGTGTCCTTCAATGGTGATCGCGAGCCTTTCACCAATAACGAGATGATGGAACTGACCTATCTCTCGATCCACGTCTTCAACCGCCTGGCGGAGATCCGCGAGCTTGATAGCCGCAACAGCGACATGCTGACGGAGCGGGAACTGGATTGCCTGAACTGGACGGCTGCCGGTAAGACCAGCGTCGAGATCGCCGAAATCCTGACCCTGTCGGAGCACACCATCAACCACTACCTCAATCGTGCGACCAAAAAGCTTGATGCCGTCAACCGCACCCAGGCCGTGGCCAAGGCGTTGAGGCTCGGCCTGATCAAGTAGTCTAACGGTCTGTCGCTTTTTTGTGCGCACTCTTGGCGGCCGCCTAGATTACCGGCAGTTTCGCCCCCAGTTGACACTTTCTTTTCGTTCTTTGCCTCGACGGACGCCGCATATCTGCCGTTCAGCGAGTTGGCACGCTTCCTGCATCGTTTCATTCAGTCCAGAGGGGACGCTGCATGGCGCCCATAAAAGGGTGCTGCAAGGACAAGCCGCCGCGGGGAACTCATACCCGACGGCGGCTTTCCTGCTTAATCGAGCCTGGAGAACGTGTCGCAGAGCCCATCCGTATTTGCGGTTGGCGAAGGCGCAGCACTCCATTATCTAGTCCGCAGCAGAATGCAGCGGAAAGAGGAAGATGATGGCCGAGTTGACGCGCGACATGGTTCTGGAAGCGCTGGGGCGTGTTCGGGGGCCAGACCTCGACCGCAGCATCGTCGAGCTGAAGATGGTCTCCGACATCTTCATTTCCGATGGTAAGGTCTACTTCTCCATCAATGTACCAGCAGAACGGGCCCAGGAACTGGAGCCGCTGCGCCAGGCGGCCGAGCGCACCGTGAAGGCGCTTGCCGGCGTGAAGGGGGCCGTCGTTAGCCTGACCGCCGAGCGCAAGCAGGGTTCTGCTCCCCCGCCTCCACGCCCCTCGGCTGCGGCCCCCGCCCATTCCCATGGACATTCCCACGCACCGGCTGCGGCCCCCTCCGGCACCCAGCGGTCGAAGGCAGGTGTACCCGGCATCGGCGCGATCATCGCCGTCGCGTCGGGCAAGGGCGGCGTCGGAAAGTCAACGACGGCGGTCAATCTGGCACTGGCGCTCAAGGCCAATGGCCTGCGCGTCGGCATCCTCGATGCCGATGTTTACGGCCCCTCGATGCCGCGCCTGCTCGGCATCACGGGACGGCCGCAGCAGATCGAAAACCGCATCATCGTTCCGATGGAGAATTTCGGCATCAAGGTGATGTCGATGGGCTTCCTGGTGGACGAGGGGACAGCCATGATCTGGCGCGGCCCCATGGTTCAGTCCGCCCTCATGCAGATGCTGCGGGAAGTCGCCTGGGGTGATCTCGACGTTCTGGTCGTTGACATGCCGCCCGGCACAGGCGACGCCCAGCTGACCATGGCCCAGCAGGTTCCGCTGTCGGGGGCCGTTATCGTCTCCACCCCGCAGGATCTGGCTCTGATCGATGCCCGCAAGGGCCTCAACATGTTCAACAAGGTCGAAGTGCCCGTGCTCGGCATCATCGAGAACATGAGCTATTTCATCGCCCCGGATACCGGCAATCGCTACGATATCTTCGGCCATGGAGGCGCCCGCGCCGAAGCTGAAACGATCGGCGTGCCCTTCCTCGGCGAGGTACCGCTCACCATCTCCATCCGCGAGAATTCCGATGCCGGCACCCCCGTCGTGGTCGCGGAACCGGACAGCCCGCAGACGGCCGTCTACCTGTCGATTGCCGAAAAGGTCTGGGCCGAGGTCAAGGCGCGCTCCGGCCGCGCGGCGCCCGCCATCGTCTTTGAATGAGGCTTGAAAACAGGCGGTGATGCGTCGTTTTTGCGGAGCAGCCGTGCAAATGACGCATTTCCCGCCGCGTGATTCGTCTTGGCTTTATCAGCGGACTGTGATTGTGTCCCCGCCCACAGTCACCGAGGCGACCATGAGAGCGACCTGTCCTTGATCAGGGCCTATAGAACAGACGGCAGCGCCGAAATTCTCGGCCCCCAGTCCGCCAAAGACCACATATCTCCCGACATCATCTGGATCGACCTCATTAGCCCGAGTGTCGAGGAAGAGGAATATGTCGAGCGATCGATCGGCATTCCGTTGCCGACCCGGGAGGAGTTGAAGGACATCGAACCTTCCAGCCGCCTCTATCTGGAGAACGACGCGGTCTACATGACGGCCTCGCTCATCTACAAGGCCGATACTCCTCTGCCGCAACTGACCGACATCGCCTTCATTCTGCATGACAACCGGCTGATCACCATCCGCTATGCGGAGCCGAAATCCTTCGCCTTGTTCAGCGCCAGCCTCCTCAGGCTCAACGGACAGTGCAAATCGGGCGCCGCGCTGCTCGGCAGCCTGCTTGAGACGGTTGCCGACCGCACGGCGGAAATTCTCGAAACGCTGGCAGCTCGACTCGATACGCTGTCGGTCGCCGTCTTCGTCGATCGCAAGGCTGCCAAGCGGCGCCCGCCGCGCTTTCTCGAAGACAAGCTGCTCGACATTGCCGCGCACCATCAACTGGTCAGCAAGGTCCGCGACAGTCTCGTCTCCCTCTCCCGTCTGGTTACCTTCCTCAGCTCCCAGTCGGTCATTCGGTCGGATACGCTGGCGAATGAACTCTGCACCATTGTTGCCCGCGACATCCAGTCGCTGGCGGAGCATGCTGCATTCGTCGGCAACAATATTACATTCATGCTCGATGCCTCGCTCGGCCTGATCAGTGTCGAGCAAAATGCCATCATCAAGATCTTCTCGATTGCGTCCGTGGTGTTCCTGCCGCCAACGCTCGTCGCGTCGATCTACGGCATGAATTTCCGGATCATGCCGGAGCTGGACTGGAGCTTCGGGTATCCCGTGGCGTTGGTCGCCATGCTGGTCTCGGCAGTAATACCCTTCTTGTTTTTCCGTTGGAAAGGCTGGCTCTGACGAGCCTGTAGTCTCATGCAACACAGCGAAACCCAGTCGGTGACTGGTCCCAAGGATTTGCGCAGCCTGTTGGTGCTTGCGCTCGGCTCCGTCGGCGTCGTCTATGGCGACATCGGCACCAGCCCGCTTTATGCGTTCCGCGAGGCACTGAAGCCGATCGGCGCCGACGGCATCACCCGCGTCGAGATCATCGGCCTTATCTCGCTGATGATCTGGGCACTGACGATCATCGTCACCCTGAAATACGTTCTCTTCCTACTGCGCGCCGACAATGACGGCGAAGGCGGCACGCTTTCGCTGCTGGCACTGCTGTCGAAGACCGCGAACGGCCATGGCAAGATCCTCATGGTGTTGGGTTTGGTCGGAGCCGCGCTTTTCCTCGGTGATTCCATGATCACCCCCGCGCTTTCCGTTCTCTCGGCGGTCGAGGGCCTCAAGCTTGTTGCCCCCAGCATGTCGGAATTCATTCTGCCGATCTCGATCGTCATCCTGATCGGTTTGTTTACCGTTCAATCGCGTGGCACTGGCGCGGTGGCGCGTTATTTCGGGCCGATTACCGCCGTCTGGTTCATCGTTATGGCTGCGGGCGGGATTGCCCACATCTCCGACGATCCGGGCATCTTTGCTGCATTCAATCCATGGTATGCGATCAGCTTCATGCTGCGGGAGGGCTTCCTGGGCATCGTCGTGCTGGGTGCCGTGTTCCTGACGGTGACCGGCGCCGAAGCGCTCTATGCCGACCTTGGCCATTTCGGCCGCCGCCCCATCCAGTGGGCCTGGTTCCTGCTGGTCTTCCCGGCGCTCGTGCTGAATTATCTTGGTCAGGGCGCGCTCGTCCTGCACAACCCAGCCGCTGCCTCCGATCCCTTTTTCCTGATGTTCCCCTCCTGGGCGCTGTTGCCGATCGTCATCCTCGCCACGTTTGCGACAATCATCGCCAGCCAGGCTGTCATCACAGGTGCCTTCTCGCTGGTGCGCCAGGCAATCCATCTCGGCTTCCTGCCGCGTATGCAGATCCTGTTCACATCCGAGACGCAAACGGGTCAGATCTACCTGCCATCCGTCAATACGCTTCTGCTCTTCGGTGTGATCGCGCTTGTCCTTCTCTTCAAGAGCTCGGAAGGCCTTGCCACCGCCTACGGTATCTCCGTCACCGGCGCCATGGTGGTCACCACGATCATGGCCTTCGAATTCGTCCGCAAGAAATGGCAGTGGAGCTTTGCCCTGGCGGTCACGGTACTGACGCCCCTGCTCGTGCTGGAACTGGTGTTCCTCGGCGCCAATCTGCTCAAGATCCATGATGGCGGTTATGTGCCGGTGCTGTTTGCCGCAGGCTTCACCATCGTCATGTGGACCTGGCGCCGCGGAACCGCGATCATCTTCCAGAAGACCCGCCGCGACGATATTCCCCTCGAAGCCTTCATCGGCATGATCGAGAAGAAGGGGGACCACGGTCCGGCCTGTGTCTCGGGAACGGCGATCTTCCTGACCAGCGATCCGACGCGCGCGCCGGCAGCGCTGATGCACAATCTCAAGCACAACCACGTCATCCACGAACGCAACATCATCCTGACGATCCGCACCATTGGCCGTCCGCGCGTCACGGATGAACAGCGCTTCGAGGTCGAGGAACTGTCGGAA
The DNA here is from genome assembly GCF_006443685.1 of Rhizobium glycinendophyticum. Classification (NCBI taxonomy): domain Bacteria; kingdom Pseudomonadati; phylum Pseudomonadota; class Alphaproteobacteria; order Hyphomicrobiales; family Rhizobiaceae; genus Peteryoungia; species Peteryoungia glycinendophytica. The sequence goes on from NZ_VFYP01000001.1 coordinate 881,415, forward strand.
CGGTTCTCGCGCGTGGAAATCCGCTTCGGCTTCATGGAGACCCAGAACGTTTCGAAGACCCTGGCCAGCCTGCGCCGCGGCGGACTGAAGTTCGACATCATGTCGACCTCCTTCTACCTCGGACGCCGCAAGCTCGTGCCCGGCAAATCCATGGGCATGCCCCACTGGCAGGACCGCCTCTACATCGCCCTTGCCGACCTCGCCGCCGACCCGTCCGACTACTTCCGCCTCCCGGCCAACCGCGTGGTGGAACTGGGCTCGCATGTGATCATCTGATCGGTCTTCGTTCCTGCAAAAGACAAGAAGCCGTCGGGGCCACCCGGCGGCTTTTTGCGTCTGGATAATGCGCTTCGTCCCGGCCCGCGTTCATCGTTAACCATCCATCAAGGTTAACGAGAGATAGTTTGCTAATGGAGTTCCCGTCGCTTCCGCGTAGTGTTGGAGTTTGGCCTTGCGTCTCTCGTTGCGTCCTTCGAAGAAGGCCCTGTCTCGCATGGAGACCTGGGCTTCTCCCCTGGTGTTCGGCCTCGCATCCTGGCTGATCTTCCCAACCGTTGCCGCTCAGGCCGATATGGCCGGCATGCTGGCGGGTCTCGATCGTGGTGCCAGCAACTGGCGCATGGTTCTGACGGCCTCGCCCGCCGGTTCGATCCACGCCGCGAGTTTGTCCTTCCCCGGCGAACAGTCCGAAAGTCTCCAGGCAGGAACCGGTCTGGTGCTCCCCGACGGCCGCCGCATTGCCTTCGATGGCGGCAAGGCCGATCCTGATGCTCTGCCGGACGAAATGCGCGTGACGCGTGATCTGAAGAAGGGCAGGGTGGTCGCGGTAGAGCCCATGTTGCCGCCGCGCGCCTTTTCTGCCGGATCGATCCTGCAGCGCACCAGTTTTCTTCTCGATCCGAAGGTCAACGCGCCCGCCGCTTTTGCGCGTGAGGATCGCAAGACAAAGCCGGTGGAGCTCGCAAGCTTCTACTTCAAGCGCGAAGCCCGGCCGGCCGATGCGGCCATGCCCGCCATGATCGCAGATCTCGTCACGAACACGACACCGGACGTGCTGGCGACCGCCTACGCGCCGCCGGCGCCGGACTATGCCAGCGTCTCACCCTTCGATTCGATCCTCGCCGACAAGGATGAGAGTGCCGGGCGCTTCATTCCCGATATCGGCCCGCAGGATCATGCCTGGGCGGCGACGCCGCTGCCGGCAACCGTCTTTTCCGCCAAGGAGCAGAAGTGCCTGGCTGAAGGGATCTATTTCGAGGCGCGCGGAGAATCGGTGAAAGGCCAGGCAGCGGTCGCCCAGGTCATTCTCAACCGGGTTCGCAATCCCTACTATCCCAATTCGATCTGTGGCGTCGTCTACCAGAATGAAGACCTGCGCAATCGCTGCCAGTTCTCCTTCGCCTGCGACCGCATCCCGGATCTGGTCACCTCGCCGCGCCACTGGAAGATCGCCAAGGAGATCGCCATGGCAGTGACCGCCGGCAAGATCTGGTTCAAGGACGTCGGCTCGGCCACCCACTATCACGCCACCTATGTCCGGCCGAACTGGGCGCCGACGATGAAGCGGGTGGAAAAGATCGGCAAACACATCTTCTACCGCACCTATGGCGGCGGCTGGAGCTGAGGCTATCGCAGCCGCGATAGCCACCCGCTAAACAGCGGCACGATCAGGAATGACAAGAGATAGGTGACGGGGACCGCGAACAGGATCGGGATCAAGGGGCCGAGATTACTCTCAGGCCACAAGGTGAGCCCGATCTCAACGCCGATCCACCAGCCCAGCACGAGGCTGATCACGATACGCATGAAGAACCGCGCCATGCTTCACCTCGCCCCCGCTGAGAGCTCCAGCTTCCCCGTTCCCAAAAGAAAATGCAAGCGGCGACGAGCCGGCCTTAAGGTCCGCTCGCCATGCGACTCCGTCTCTCGCCTTTCCACGGATTCCCGCCGACCGCCGCGACCAAGTGGCTCGATTTGTCTCTTATCATCCGGCAGGAAACGCGGCATTACACTTAAGTCTATGATTTTTTTCGGTTAATTTGTGGTGTAACTTGCCCCTTCTATGCCTTGACTATGCGGGGCCTCAAAATTATGGTGCGCCCGACTTCAAAGCGGGCCACAAGGGTTTGTCTCCGGCCGTTTCTGCATTCAATTCGGGCGCAAACGGCCCATCGAAGACGGAGCGGGCGTAGAGGATCATGACGGATAACCGAGAAGAAAGTCTGGACGAACGTCGTCGACGATTGGCTGCGGAACTCGCACAGCGGGGTGTCGCGGACAAGACTGAGGAACGCGACGAGATCCGCGCCGAGGAAACCCGAAAGGGCTACGGTATGGCGATGAAGATCTCGAGTGAATTCATCTCGGCCGTCATCGTTGGTGCGATCCTGGGCTATCTTTTTGACCACTTTGTGGGCACAGGTCCCTGGGGCATGATCGTGATGCTGCTCCTCGGTTTCTGTGCCGGCGTGTTGAACGTCATGCGGACTGTCGGAATGGTGGCTTCGCCGCATCCCGCCGACCGCAGGATGGATTTAAAAGATAAGGGCGAAGACCTCTAAGGTCATTGCAGGACGGAAGTGTCCGCCTCTGGCGGCAAAAGCGAAAGAGCAGAACGTGTCGAACGATCCTACTCATCAGTTCCTGGTTCAGAAGATTGTGCCGATCGAAATTGGCGGAATTGATTTTTCGTTCACAAACGCATCGCTCTTTATGGTCGCAACCGTCGCTGTTGCCGCCGGTTTCCTCTATTTCTCTACGGCCAATCGCGGCCTGATCCCGACACGCATGCAGTCGGTCGCCGAGATGTCTTACGAGTTCATCGCCTCGATGCTCCGGGAAGGGGCGGGAAGCCACGGGATGAAGTTCTTCCCCATGGTCTTCTCGCTGTTCATGTTCATCCTGACGGCAAACCTTCTCGGCATGATGCCGTACTTCTTCACGATCACCAGTCAGATCGTCGTGACTTTTGCGCTCGCGCTCTTCGTCATTGGCACCGTTGTGGTCTATGGCTTCTACAAGCATGGCTTCCACTTCCTGCAGATCTTCGTGCCGAGCGGTGTTCCCGGCGCGCTTCTGCCACTGGTCATCATGATCGAAGTCATTTCGTTCCTGTCGCGTCCGATCTCGCTCTCCGTGCGTCTGTTCGCCAACATGCTGGCCGGACACATCACGCTCAAGGTTTTCGCAGGCTTCGTCACCTCGCTCAGCGCACTTGGCGCGCTCGGCATCGGCGGTGCGATCCTGCCCCTTCTCATGACCGTCGCCCTGACGGGTCTCGAGTTCCTCGTCGCCTTCCTCCAGGCTTACGTTTTTGCGGTGCTGACTTGCATGTACCTCAACGACGCAATACACCCCGGCGGGCACTAAGGATCACCGACATCGGCGCTGTCGCGCCAGTCAATAGCCGCAAACAACCATCTCGAAGGAGTTCATTCATGGAAGCGGAAGCAGCAAAGTACATCGGCGCAGGTCTGGCTTGCTTTGGCATGGCCGGCACGGCTCTCGGCCTCGGCAACATCTTCGGCAACTACCTGTCGGGCGCTCTGCGCAACCCGTCTGCCGCTGACAGCCAGTTCGGCCGTCTGGTATTCGGCTTCGCCGTCACGGAAGCTCTGGGCATCTTCTCGCTGCTCATCGCTCTCCTGCTCCTCTTCGCCGTCTAATACCGGCTTTGAGTCTGGGATCACGGCGCGCCGCAGGGCAGCCGTGATCCTGTGCATTTGAATACACCTGGAGGTGAGCATGTTCGTGACCCCCGCCTATGCCGAAGAAGCGCCGGCAGAGGGCCAGATTAACACCGAGACCGGCGTCGCTCACGAAGAGCATGCTACCGGTGTGTTCCCGCCGTTTGATACCACCACCTTTGCCTCGCAGTTGCTGTGGCTGGTCATCACCTTCGGTCTCTTCTACATGCTCATGCAGAAGGTCATCGTACCGCGTGTCGGCAGCATTCTTGAGAATCGCCACGACCGCATCGCGCAGGACCTCGATGAGGCCGCTCGCCTCAAGTCCGAGGCCGATGCCGCCATTGAAACATATGAGCGCGAACTGAGCGCAGCCAAGGCGAAAGCCGGCCAGATCGCTTCCGTCGCCCGCGACGAAGCCAAGGCAAAGGCTGACGCCGAACGCGCCAAGGTCGAAGCCGACCTTAACGCCAAGATCGCCGCCGCCGAAACTCGCATCGCCGAGATCAAGGCAAAGGCATTCGCTGAAGTTGACACGATCGCCATCGACACTGTTGGTTCGATCGTCGAGGAACTGATCGGTTCCAAGGCGACCGCTGCCGACATCAAGGCCGCCGTGTCCGGCGTCGCCAAGCAGGGAGCGTAAGCAACATGCATTTCGACGCAACATTCTATGCGTTTGTCGGCCTCGTTCTTTTCCTGGCCCTGATCGTTTACCTCAAGGTGCCTGGCATCATCGCCAAGTCGCTGGACGAACGCGCCGACAAGATCACGGCGGAACTGGCCGAAGCCAAGCGCCTGCGCGAAGAGGCTCAGCACCTGCTGGCCGAATACCAGCGCAAGCGCAAGGAAGCCGAAGCCGAAGCCGCAGGCATTGTCGCTGCCGCCGAGCGCGAAGCAACTGCACTGGCTGCTGAAGCCAAGCAGAAGACCGAGGAGTTCATCGCTCGCCGCAATGCGCTCTCCGAGCAGAAGATCAAGCAGGCCGAGACGGAAGCCGTCAACGCTGTGCGTTCGGCAGCGGTAGATCTCGCAATTGCTGCTGCCGAGAAGGTCTTGGCAAAGAAGGCCGATGAAAGCGTCCAGCAGGCGCTGTTCAAGGCTTCTGTCGGTGAGGTAAAGTCGCGCCTCAACTGAGTTCGGGCGGCGTCGATTGCGCCGTAGCTTTCAAACGCCCCGATCCTCAACGATCGGGGCGTTTTTCGTTTGGAGTGATCTGTATGACATTACGCACACTCTTACTGTCCTTTTCCGTCGCAACACTCTGGGGCCTGGTATCGACGTGGCCGGTCTTGGCAGAGGAGAAACTGGCCTGGCATGGCTGGAGTGGCGATGGCGCGGCACAGCTCGTCTATGGTGTCGCCGAAAGCGACCACGTCCTCTTGTCCTTCGCCTGTGAGCAGACGGGCAGCCCCATCCGCTTTGTCTATCCTTACGAGCCAGAACAGCCTAAGAATGGCGGTCTCTATGACGTGACCTTAAAGGCTGGCAAGCAGACCCTGTCTCTCAAGACCACGGGCACGCGACTGGAGATGGACGACCTCTTCATCCTGGAAGCGGACATGCCCGCGGGTGCAAATCTCGTCGCCCTGCTGACCGCCGGCAAGACACTCAGCCTGACCGTGGGCAAGGATCTAACCGAAGTCCCGCTTCAGGGAGCGGCAACCGCGGGCTCCGCCTTGTTCGAGATTTGCGGCCGCTGACTTCTCACCAGGACTGCTCTCGGGGCGCGAGATCGGTCTCCAGCGCCGGCTTGAGCGGCCTGAAGCTCATCCGGTGCAGGGGGCAGGGGCCATGCGCTACGATGGCGCTCCGGTGACGATCGGTGCCATAGCCGGCATGCAGGTCGAAGCCATAGTCGGGATAGACGAGACCCGCCCGCACCATCATCCTGTCGCGCATGACTTTTGCAAGGATCGAGGCAGCGGCAATGGAAACCGAGCGTGCATCGCCCTTGACCACGGCTTCGCCGCTACAGCCGAGCCCGGGCGGCACGTCCCGACCGTCGGTGAGCACATGCCTTGCCTCAAGTGAAAGGCCGGCGACAGCGCGGCGCATCGCATCAAGGCTCGCCTTTCGAATATCGATCACGTCAATCCGGCGCGGCGAAGACGAAGCGATCGAGACCGTCGCCGTCGCGATGATTTCCTCGTAAAGCGCCTCTCGTTGCCTGGCAGAGAGTTTCTTGGAATCGTTGAGGCCATCAGGGATGCGCTTGGGATCGAGAATGACTGCGGCGGCCACGACAGGGCCGGCGAGAGGGCCACGGCCCGCTTCGTCGGTGCCGGCAACCGGCCAGTTCCCCCGCCGCTTCGCGCGGCTCTCCAGCGAGAAATCCGGGACGAGCGGTAGGTCAGGAAAAAGGCCAGGAGAATCGGGTGGCGTGCGCGTTTTCATGCGGCAGAAATCGCACGCGCACCCGACCTCCTGCAAGTCCCCGGTCCCCTCGGCGTTTGACGACCTTGGGGGCGGCTTACCAGGGACCACATCCGGTGCGAGGCGGCGGACAACAGCACCGGAATTGCAAATGACACTAGCTCTCAGAGCAGGGAGAGCTGCACCCCGTCGCTGTTCGGCGACAGGAAAAGATCCTCGCGAAGATGCAGGCTGCGGCGCATCAGCCCGAGCCGCTTGGTCGCCATTTCGAAGCGACGGCCGATCTGCCAGGCATAGGGACCGGCGCCCTTCATCCGCTTGCCGAACTCCGCGTCGTAGTCTTTACCGTCGCGCATGGAGCGAACCAGCGACATCACGTGACGATAACGGTCGGGATAATGCTGCAGCAACCAGTCACGAAACAGTGGGCTGACCTCCAGCGGCAGACGCAGCAGCACGTAGCTCGCTTCCGAAGCGCCAGCCGCCTTGCCACTGTCGAGAATCCGTTCGATCTCATGATCGTTCAGCGCCGGAATGACAGGGGCCATCATGATCGCCACCGGAATGCCGGCATCTGACAGCGTCTTGATCGCCTCCAGCCGCTTGGCTGGCGTCGAGGCACGCGGCTCCATGGTCCGGGCCAGCTTCCGGTCGAGCGTCGTTACGGAAATGCCGACTTTCACCAGACCCCGTTCAGCCATCGATTTCAGAATGTCGATGTCGCGCAGGATGAGCGCCGACTTGGTCACGATCACCACCGGGTGGTTGGCCTTGTCGAGGATCTCGAGGATCTGGCGCATGATGCGCCATTCCCGCTCGATCGGCTGATAGGGATCGGTATTGGTGCCGATCGCGATCGGCTTCACCTTGTAGCCTGGCTTCGACAGTTCGCGCTCCAGAAGGCGCGGCGCATCCGGCTTGGCAAATAGTTTGGCTTCAAAATCGAGACCGGCAGACAGACCCATATAGCTGTGGGTGGGTCTGGCGAAGCAGTAGATGCAACCATGCTCGCAGCCGCGATAGGGATTGATCGAGCGGTCGAAGGGAATGTCGGGAGACTCGTTGCGGGTGATCACCGTGCGCGGCTTTTCAACCTGCACCTCGGTCTTGAACGGCGGCATCTCTTCCAGCATCTGCCAGCCGTCATCGAAGGCAACCCGTTCGAGCTTTTCAAACCTGCCAGACGGGTTCATACCCGCCGCCCGTCCGCGCCGGCGATCGATCTCGATCCGCAGGCCGGAGGCGCCCATGACTGCATCGGCAATATCTGCCGTATTGCCGGGCTGAAAGGCAGCCTGGCTCACAAGAGACAGCTCGTTCATGTTTGCTCCTCGCAGGCTTCGGTGGCCCGCTCAATGACTTTATTCCTAGCTCAGCAATGAGAACAATGCAAGAACAAACTTCATGAATCTCTCAGTGGCAAAACTTTGTGCAATGCGATAGATGTAGGCAATGCTGACAGTTGTCATGGAATGCCACGATCAGGAACCGGAACTCGCACAGACGCTGTCCGTGCTGGTGGCTGGTGCGATCGAGGGGCTGGTGAGCGATGTGATTGTTCTCGACCATGGGTCGCAGGACGGCTCTTCGACAGTCGCAGATGCCGCCGGCTGCCGCTTTTATCAGCAATGGGACATGAAGGACGTGCTGGCCAAGGCGCGGGGCGAATGGCTGCTTCTGGTCGAGCCGGGTGCCCGTCTTGGTGCCGGCTGGATCGACGAGGTGGCGGAGTATATGGCGCTCCATGGCGTCCCGGCGCGCTTTTCCGAAGCTCGGCTTTATCGGCTGCCGTTCTACCGCCGCATTACGCGTCGCAGCGCGCCGCTCGAAACAGGCCTCTTGATCCCGAAGCGCCAGGCACTCGCTATCGTCGATTCGCAGACAGATCTGTTGCAGCTGGCGCGGGGCCACAAGGCGCGGCGTCTGGCGAGCGAAATTATCCCTTCCCGGGTCGCGCGCGAAGCCCGCCGCTGATCGGCAGAGGCCTCAGCTTCCCCGTTTCAGATGCTCGTCGAGCCGCGGCATGATTTCCACAAAATTGCAGGGCATGTGGCGATAGTCGAGTTGCAGCATGATGATCCCGTCCCAGGCATCCTTGCAGGCGCCGGGCGAGCCCGGCAGCACGAAGATGAAGGTGGCGTTCGCCACGCCGCCGGTCGCGCGCGACTGGATCGTCGACGTCCCGATCTTGTCATAGGAGATCCGGTGGAAAACTTCAGAGAAGCCATCCATCTTCTTCTCGAACAACGGCTCCAGCGCCTCGGGGGTTACGTCGCGCCCGGTAAAGCCCGTGCCGCCGGTAGTGATCACCACGTCGATATCAGGGTCCGTGGTCCAGCCCTGCACCTGTTCGAAGATCGCTGCCTTGTCGTCTTTTACGATGGCCCGCGCCACGAGCCGATGGCCGGCCTCTGCGATCCGGGCGACAAGCGTATCGCCAGAGCGGTCGTCGGCGGCCGTGCGTGTGTCGGACACGGTCAGCACGGCAATGCCGACGGGGATGAAGGGGCGGCTTTCGTCGATCCGGCTCATGCTGGTTCTCCGGCGATCGTGTGGGTGAGCAACACATACCAGTCCGGCCGATAGCTGGACAGGGCAAGGGCTGCCCTGAGCGCAAAGGTCTCGCTTTCGTACAGACCGAAGCAGGTGGCGCCGGACCCCGACATGCGGACGAAACCGGCAAGGCTCTGCCGAAGATAGTCACAGGCCTCGGTAATCTCCGGCACTAGCGCCTCCGCCGGTGGCTGCAGATCGTTTCGCAAGCCGGCAAGGCCCGCCAGCCAGCCGGCAGCGTCGCCCTCGCTCGGCAGCGTGCCAATCGCAGCATTGTCCCGACACGCCAGTCGCCGGAAGATCTCGGGCGTCGAGACGGCCTTCATCGGATTGACAAGCACGATCGGAAAGGAGGGGAGGGTAATCGGCTCCAGCGCTTCACCGATTCCTTGCGCCCGAAGCGGCCTCGACATCAGGCACATCGGCACATCAGCACCGAGCTTCAGGGCGATTTCCTGCACCTTTTCATCAGTCAGCTTCGCCTGCCACAGCCGCATCAGGCCGCGCAGCGTGGCTGCGGCATCCGCCGAGCCCCCACCGATTCCGGACGCAATCGGCAGGTTCTTGTCGAGGGTGATCGCAACGGGCCCATGTGGCTGCCCGGTCTCGTCGAGGGCTGCCCGCAGCAGGTCGCGGGCGCGCAGCACCAGATTGCCGTCCTGCCCGCCCGGATCGAGTGCAAGCACCGGGCCGAATCGACCGGCAAGAGTCAGGCGGTCAGTTTCGGCGGACACAAAGGACAGCTCGTCGCCATCCTCGGCAAAGGTCACGAGGCTGTCGATCAGGTGATAGCCATCGGCACGCTGGCCGGTCACATGCAGAGCGAGATTGATTTTTGCCGGAGCCGTCTCTTCGACGCGCCCCGGCGATATGACCTCGGCAGCCGTCATCGGCATCAGGTCTTCTTGTCGTCTTTCTTCGGCTCGGCGGCCGGTTCGGCATTCACCTTCGCAGCATCCGATTCGATCGGTGGCAGGCCCTTTTCGATCTTGGCCTGGATCTTCGGGATTTCGGCTTCTTCCGGCTCGGATGCCAGCGCCCGTTTCCACTGGAAGGTAGCTTCCAGCTTGCGGCCCACGCGCCAGTAGGCGTCTCCAAGATGGTCGTTGATCGTCGCGTCACCGGCCTTCAGCTCGATCGCCCGTTCCAGCTCGGTCACAGCCTCGTCGAAGCGACCCAGGCGGTAATAGGCCCAGCCGAGAGAATCGACGATATAGCCATCATCGGGGCGCAGCTCCACGGCCTTCTTGATCATGTCCAGACCCTTGTCCAGGTTCCGGTTCATGTCGACCCAGGAATAGCCGAGATAATTCAACACCTGCGGCTGATCCGGGTTAAGTTCCAATGCCTTGTTGAAGTCCGGCTCAGCCTTGTCCCACTTCTTCAGCCGCTCATAAGCGATGCCGCGCTGGAAGAAGACCGACCAGTGATTGCGGTTCGCCGCTGGCCCGATCATCTCCACGGCCTTGTCGTAGTTCTCCGCCATTGCCGCGTAATCCTTGGCGTCGGAGAGCACGCTGCCATAGGCGAGATAGCTGCGGATATCTTTTGGATCCGAGGCGATCAGCTTCTGCAGATGCTTTCGCGCCTCTTCCACTTTGCCGGTCTCGGCCAGCGTCAGGCCGAGTTGCAGCTCGGAGACCCGCCGCATCGGCGAGCTTTCCGGAACCTGGCGGTAGAATTCGATAGCCTTGTCGGCCTGGTCTGCCTTTTCGGCGATACCGCCGAGCAGGATCAGCGTGTCCGCAGCCGTCGCGTCGAGAGCGCGGGAGAACTGCAGATAGAGCATCACGGTGTCTTCCGCACCGTCGCGGTTCAGCGCGCCGCCGATGGAGAAGAGAACGCCTGCCGCACCCTGCGCCGCTGTCTCGACCGTCTGCTTCGGTTTGCGGCCGGCCTCGATCTCGTCGCGCAGCGCCTTGAAGGGTGCAAAATTGGTGATCAGCTCATCGCCGGCCGACAGGGCGTCGAGCGCCTTCTGCTTGTTGCCGGCATTGGCCTCGAGCGTCGCAAGGGCCATGACCGCACGGGCAAACGTGTCAGGCGCGGTCGCCCCGCCATTGCGGTCCGTCACCGTTTCGGTCAGCGCCTTACGCGCCGTATCCACATCTCCGGTGACATTGGCAATAGCGCCGAGATTGTAGCTCTTGAAGATGCCATACCAGCTCGGACCTTTCAGATCCTGCAACTGCTTGAGGGCTTCCTTGCCCTTGCCCTGACCCACCTTGGTCCAGGCGATCAGCAACTCGTTCATCAGCCGGTCGAGGTCGTTCGGTCCCTCGTATTTCAGTGTCTTAAGTGCTTTTTCGTAATGTCCGTCGCGGATCGCCTGAAAGCTCAAGGCAACCGACGTCACCCGTTCGACTGCCGGATCCTTCTCCAGGAGCTTGGCGAGCTTGGCGCCCTCATCGAAATCGCCGTCCATGAACAGCGCGATCATCAGTCGCTGCTGCAGTTCCAGCTCGTTCGGCGAGAAATCGAGAGCTTTCTTGTAGAACTGGATGGCGTTCTTGTAGTCGCGATCGGCCTCGGCAGTGCGTGCGGCAAGGAATGCGCCGGCAAAGGAGTCCACGGTACCGTAGTCGAAGTTCTCGGTCGCATCCGGCGCGGCTGGCTTGGAAGACGAGGCCGATTGCGCGAAGGAGACGCCGAGGAGCAGCGCCAGCGCAGTGCCGGCGAGGATGCGAAGGGCGGGACTTTGCCGCATGAACGAGCCTTTCAGGAACCGATGACAAGCATTCTCGCCCACACGGACGACACGCGATGATTCACGCACAGAATGGCTTTTTTGAAGCAGCCTCGCAAGGCGATCCACAGCTCTGCGTCAATTGACGCGAGAGATGCAGAAATCGATCACGTTGTTCAGCGCGTCCTTCCACGGCGAGTTCGGCAGCGGCGCCAGCGCATCCCGCGCGATGGTGCCGTAATGCTGCGCCCGCTGGATCGTGTCGGTGAGAGCGCCGTATTTGCCGATCAGGCCGAGCGCTTTTTCGAGCCTGGCATCGTCGTTCTCTCCGCCTTCGATCGAGCCTTTCCAGAACTCGCGCTCCGCAGCCGTTCCCCGGCGATAGGAAAGGATGACCGGCAGCGTGATCTTGCCCTCGCGGAAATCGTCGCCGACATTCTTGCCGGTCTCAGAAGCCTTGCCGCCGTAATCTAGCACATCGTCGACCAGCTGGAAGGCAAGGCCGAGATTCATGCCATAGGACTTGAGCGCACTGCGTGTCGCCCGGTCGGTGCCGGCCACGATCGGGCCGACCTCGGAAGCCGCCGCAAAGAGCGCGGCGGTTTTGGCGCGGATGACGGCCAGGTAATCGTCCTCCGTCGTCTCCATGTTCTTGGCGACGGAAAGCTGCAGCACTTCACCCTCGGCGATGACGCAAGCCGCAGTCGATAAGACGTCGAGCGCTTCCAGCGACCCGACCTCCACCATCATGCGAAAGGCCTGGCCGAGCAGGAAGTCACCGACGAGAACGCTCGCCTGATTGCCCCAGATGGTCCGCGCAGTCGATTTGCCCCGGCGCAGATCGCTTTCGTCCACCACGTCGTCATGCAGAAGCGTCGCCGTGTGCATGAACTCGACCGAGGTCGCGAGCTTGATGTGATGATCACCCTCGTAGCCGAACATGGCAGCCGTCGCGAGCGTCAGCATGGGGCGTAAACGCTTGCCGCCGGATGAAATCAGGTGGTTCGCGACCTCCGGAATCATCTGCACATCCGAGCCGGCCTTCGACAGGATCAGCTGGTTTACGCGCTCCATCCCGCTTTTGGTCAGGTCCACCAGAGGCTTGACGGATGCCTGTTTGTTTTTGTTTTCCTCAAGCGGTATGACTACGCCCAACGCACCGGACTCCTGTTCATTTTGGTGCCCGACCATAAAAAGCCGAGGCCTGAACGGCAAGGGGCGAATTGTCCCGCCGGGCCGAACCGGGGAGTTTTCGCGATAAAATGCATGAAATCATCCGCAGCAACGACGTCGTTCTCCTCTCCTTTGCCGAAAGCCTGATGCGCGACGCCGGCATTGCCGTGATGATCGCCGACCAGTCGATGAGCATCCTCGAAGGCTCGCTCGGCATGCTGCAGCGGCGTCTGCTCGTTGATGGCGACTGCGTCGATCAGGCCCGACGCATCCTCACCGATGCCGGTCTCGGGGCCGAACTGCGTGACCGCGACGCCTGAGGCCCGCCATGGAGCCTGTGCATTCTCCGATGCCTGACGAAACGATCGACGCCTTTCACCGTGGCGCCTTCCATCTTGTGCAGCCTGTGGGACGCGGCCATCGGGCCGGCATGGATGCGATGTTGCTGGCTTCGCTGGTGCTCGATGAGAGACCCGTCCGCATCGCCGACCTTGGCGCCGGTGCAGGCGCCGCTGGTCTCGCGGTCGCCGCCCGGCTGCCGGAGGCGTCCATCGTCCTGGTGGAGCGCTCACCCGACATGGCCGTCTTCGCGCGCAAGAGCCTGGCCTTGCCGCAGAACGCGGGGATTGCATCCAGGGCCGAGGTTGTCGAAGCCGATGTCACGCTGACTGGCCGCGCCCGTGTCGCCGCAGGCCTTGCCGACGACAGCTTCCACCACGTCATCATGAACCCGCCCTTCAACGACCCCTGCGACCGAAAGACCCCGGATGTCCTGAAAGCGGAGGCCCACGCCATGACGGACGACCTCTTCGAAAGCTGGATACGCACGGCGGGTGCCATCACGATCCCCGGCGGTCAGCTGTCCCTGATCGCACGCCCGCAATCGATCGCCGACATCATCGCCGCCTGTGGCCGGCGGTTTGGCGGGATTGAGATCACCCCAATCCATCCACGGGCCGGTGAAAACGCAACTCGCATTCTCGTGACCGCCATCAAGGGCTCGCGCGCCCGTCTGCAGTTGAGGGCGCCGCTTCTGATGCACGACCGGCCGGACGCGCATGCGTTTGCGTCCTTCGTCGACGACCTCAACAACGGACGCATCGGCTATCGCCGCTTGCGTTGAAAACGCTGATTTTTAGCGCAACCATTGTGTTCGGCCTGCGGCTCCTTACATCTCCCGTCAGAGTAAGATCGTGAGGAGTTGAGACGCGAACATGGCAGACTTTCTGAAACGGCTGGTTCCCAAGCGCTTCCGCAAGAAGGGCATCGTCATTCCGGTCGTCAGGCTGCACGGGCCGATCATGAGCGGTGGCTCGCGCTTCCGCCCGGCGCTCAACCTGTCCTCCGTTGCCAGCCAGCTGGAAAAAGCCTTCGCGATGAAGGACAGCCCGGCCGTGGCGCTTTCGATCAACTCTCCAGGTGGCTCGCCCGTTCAGTCGCGCATGATCTACGATCGCATCCGCGCGCTCGCTGAAGAAAAGAACAAACGCGTCTTGGTCTTTGTCGAGGATGTCGCAGCGTCCGGCGGATACATGATCGCAATCGCCGGCGACGAGATCATCGCGGATGCCACCTCCATCGTCGGCTCGATTGGCGTCGTCTCCGGCGGTTTTGGCTTTCCCGAACTCCTGAAGAAGATCGGCGTCGAACGCCGCGTCTATACCGCCGGCGAAAACAAGGTGATCCTCGATCCCTTCCAGCCTGAAAAGGAAAGCGACATCGAGTATCTGAAGACCCTGCAGTTGGAGATCCACGAGATATTCATCGACATGGTCAAGGCGCGCCGGGGCTCGCTGCTTGCCGATGATCCCTCACTCTTCTCGGGCCTCTTCTGGACCGGCCGTCGTGGTCTAGAGCTTGGTCTCGTGGACCGCCTGGGAGGCCTGCGCGAAGAGATTAAGACGCGTTACGGCAAGGATGCCCGGCTCGAACTGGTCGGCGCTCAGAAGGGCCTGTTCGGCCGCCGCGTGCCGGGGATCGGCACCTTCGGATCCGCCGATCAAATTGCCGCTCAGGCCGCCGCCGGTCTTGCCGAAACCCTTGAGGAGAAGGCACTATGGGGGCGTTACGGTCTTTGATCGTGGCGGCGGACAGGGGCTGACGGGCGAGGGGACATGGCGCAGCTGATTTTTCTTGTGATCCTGGTGGGCGGCAGTTGGCTGCTTTACCGGAAGTTTGTCAGCGATGCCGAGAAGCTGGCGGCACGTTCCCGCGCACGGGAAAAGGAGCGGGAAACGGATGCCATCGGCACGCTGGTCAAGGATCCTGAAACCGGCGAATACCGCCTGCGCCGCGAGGACGACGACTGATCGGCCGTGCGGACCATCCAGATACCTCGATTTTTCTCATCGCGCGAGGGAACAATTCTCGATTGGCCGCATTGTTTTCATCGCCATAAAGCGTGACGCGGGAGTTTGATGAAGAGCAGCGAAGAATTCCTGGGCGTTACCTGCGATGTTGCGCGATATCTGAACGCTGTCGATTGGGCCGCAACATCGCTCGGACCGGTCGATGGCTGGTCCTTATCCCTCAAAGCGACGTTGCGGACAGTCTTGTCCACCCGTCAGGCGATGTGCTTCTGGTGGGGAGACGACCTGCTGCAGTTCCACAATGATGCCTATCTCCCGATGCTCGGTCAGCGGGTCGAGCGGGCTATCGGCGCACCATTCAGGGAATTGTGGTCGGATGTATGGAAGGATGTCTTGCCCTTCGTGGAAAGCGCCTTGTCCGGCAAGGGCACCTGGCAGGAAAACCTGCCCCTGATCGTGACCCGCAACGGTTACGAAGAGCCGACCCATTGGACGTTTTCCTACAGCCCTCTCTATGACGACGACGGCCGCATTGCCGGCATCCTCAACAATGTCACCGAAACCACCCAGGCGGTGAAGGATCGCGAGGCGCTGGAAGAGGCTTATCGCGAAGCGAAAAATCATCTGGCTGAGCGCGGTCGTTACGAGGAAGAGCTGAAGCTTCTCAACCGCGAACTCGCGCATCGGATGAAGAACACGCTGGCCATGGTCCAGGCGATCATCAGCCAGAGCCTGAGAGGCGCCTCGTCCCTGACGGAAGCAAGCGCCACGATCAGTGCCCGCATCCAGACGCTGGCCAAGGCCCAGGATCTGTTGACCGGCATGAGCGTCACCGCCGCAGAAATCACTGCCATTGCCAATGCGGCGCTTGCGCCCCACCGGGACGGCACGGGACGCATTCACGTCGAGGGTCCGCGTGTCTACCTGTCGGCCCAGCAGGCTCTCGGCCTGTCGCTCGCAATGCACGAACTGGCGACCAACGCGACGAAATATGGTTCCCTTTCGGTGCCGGATGGTCGCGTCGAAATCAGTTGGTCGCACCGCCCCGGTGACGACTTCACCTTCGATTGGCGCGAAAGCCAGGGGCCGGCAGTGACCGAGCCGACGCGGCGGGGTTTCGGCTCCCGGCTCACCGAGCGGATTGTTTCGGATCTCTTCAAGGGGCAGGCGAAGATCGACTTCGCCGTCGAAGGGGTCGCCTTCTCCCTGGTCGGCAAACTGCACCAGGCGGCAGATCTCGACCACTGACCGGGCGGCTTTCGATGTCTTGCGCTCTTGGCCTTGCAAGAGCCGAGACGGGAGACCGGATCACGGGCGCTTGACCCTTCGTCCCGCTCGTGGCACCAGACGGCCAAAGATTGTCAGTCCCTGCCGATGGATAGCCCGATGACTACGCTCCTTGCCCCGCACATGGACCCCAAGCGCTCCTTCCAGGCGCTGATCCTGACGTTGCATGCCTATTGGGCCGACAAGGGTTGCGCGGTTTTGCAACCCTACGACATGGAAGTCGGCGCCGGCACCTTCCATCCGGCAACCACGCTCCGCGCGCTCGGCCCCAAGCCCTGGCGTGCCGCTTATGTGCAGCCGTCCCGCCGTCCCTCGGATGGCCGCTATGGCGAAAACCCGAACCGCCTGCAGCACTATTATCAGTACCAGGTCATCCTGAAGCCGAACCCGTCCAACCTGCAGGAGCTCTATCTTGGCTCGCTGAAGGCGATTGGCCTCGACCCGCTTCTGCATGATATCCGTTTTGTGGAAGACGACTGGGAAAGCCCGACGCTCGGCGCCTGGGGTCTTGGCTGGGAATGCTGGTGCGACGGTATGGAAGTCTCGCAGTTCACTTACTTCCAGGCCGTCTGCGGCATCGACTGCTCGCCAGTGGCGGGCGAACTGACCTACGGCCTCGAGCGCCTCGCCATGTATGTCCAGGGCGTCGACAACGTCTACGATTTGAACTTCAACGGTCGAGAAGGCGAAGAGAAGATCTCCTATGGCGACGTCTTCCTGCAGGCCGAGCAGGAATATTCCCGCCACAACTTCGAATTCGCCAACACCGAGATGCTGCATCGCCATTTCATCGATGCCGAGAAGGAGTGCCAGGCGCTCCTCGCCGCAGGAGCCCCCTCGGACAGCGAAAACCAGCGCCTGCACAAATGCGTCTTCCCGGCCTACGACCAGTGCATCAAGGCCTCCCACATCTTCAACCTGCTCGACGCCCGTGGCGTCATCTCGGTGACCGAGCGCCAGGCCTATATCGGCCGCGTCCGCGCGCTGGCGAAAAGCTGCGGCGAGGCGTTCCTGCTGACCGATGCCGGTGGTGCGAACTTCGGTCGGGCAGCGTAGGCTTTAAAACTCCAGCCCCGCCGCCACCCGGTTCTCGATCCGGACCACCAGACCGTGGATCTTCGCCATCAGCACGTCGAAGTCGATCGGCTTGGTCAGGTAGCTTTCAGCACCGGCACCCAGCCCCTCGATCATCTTCTCCCTGTCGGCCAGCGCCGTCAGGAAGACGAAGGGCATGTTGGAGAATTGCGGATGGTTGATCTGCAATTCGCCGAGCATCGAGATGCCGTCCATCTCTGGCATGGTGATGTCGGAAATGACGATATCGGGCCGGTCCTTGAGGATCCTGTCCAGGCCCTCCTTGCCGTTCTCCGCCTGCAGCACGCGAATGCCCGCGTCCTCCAGTTCCTCGACGATCAGTTCCCGGACGTCTCTTTCGTCCTCCACGCACAGTACCGTGATCATTGTGTCCTCCTTCTCTCCCCGTCAGGGATCACGCGGCATGAACCTCCGCTGCCGCCTCGGTTTCGGTTGTCCGCGCCGGCCCCTTGACCGGCAGGACGAGGGTGAAAGTGGTGCCCTTGCCGCGCTGGCTTTCGACGAAGATGTCACCGTCGTGCAGCGTCACGATCTGCTTGACGAGTGACAGGCCGATACCGGTGCCGGCAATGCCGGTCGAGGTGCGGGCGCGGAAATAGGGCTGGAAAAGCTTGTCGATATCCTCGGCATCGATGCCGACGCCTTCGTCCTTGACCGACAGGAAGACGAAGCCCTCCTCTTCCCAGCCGCGGATCAGGATGTCGGGCGCGCGGGGCGCATATTTGATCGCATTCGACAGAAGGTTGGTGATCACCTGCGAGATGCCAAGCGCGTCGCAGCGAATCATCGGCGGCAGGGCGTCGATATCGGTCTCGAAACGGTGGTGATGCGAGGAAAGCTTCTGCCGCTTGATCGCCTGTTCAATCAGCTTGTGCAGCGCGCAATCGACCAGGGACAGCTCGGCCTTTCCGGTCTCGATCCGTCCGGCAGACAGGAAGCTCTCCATCAGTTCGACCATGCGCGCCACAGCGGACCGGATCTGCTGCGTCTTCTCGCCGAGGAATGCCGTGTCGATGCCGCCCTTCTTGCGCAGGAGGCGCTGTGCTGCACCGTCGATGATGGCGAGAGGCGTGCGGAATTCATGGCTCGTCATCGCCACGAACTGTCGCTGCATGGCGTTGATGTTCTTTTCCTGCTGCAGCGCCTCTTCGAGCGCCGCTGCCTGGGCGGCAATCTCCGCCGTGCGCTGCCGCACCGTTTTTTCCAGCTCGTCGCGATTGCGGATCAGGTCCTTTTCCGCCCGCTTGCGCACCGTGATGTCGGTATAGCTCAACACGTAACCGCCATTCGACAGCGGCTCTGAGCGGACCGCGAGCACCTTGCCGCTCGTCCGTTCACGCTCGAAGCTATAGGGCAGGCCGAGTTCCGCCTGTTCGACACGCTCGCGCACCATCGCCTCGTGGTCGCCGTCACCCCATTCGCCGCGGCAGGCATTGTAGCGCAGGATGTCCTCGAAGGATGATCCCGGCGGAAAGAGCTCCGGCGGGATGTTCATCAGGTCGTAGAGCCTGCGGTTCGCCATCAACAGCCGCGAGCGGTTGTCGAAAACCCCGATGCCGCCGGGGATCGCGTCGAACACCTGTTCCAGAAGGCCGAAGGCCTTGCGCTGATCGGCGGTGGCGATCGCCACTTCGGCGAAGATATCCGCTTCCTCGCCCTTGATCCGCCAGACCTGCACCTTTACGGGATAAACGGTGCCGTTCCGCCGCCTTTGGATGGTGTCGAAGCAGATCTTCTGGGTGCGCCCCAGCAGCAAGGGTACGAGCCGCGCCCGGTAATCCGCCTCGGAAATCCCGGCTTTCAACTCCGCCGGAGTCATCGTGGAGAGCGCCTGGGCGGAATAGCCGGTGCGGACGCTGGCCGTGGCATTGGCACGGGTGATCTGCAGGCTTTGCGGATCGAAGACATAGATTTCGTCGGTCGAGAGTTCGACCATGTCGATGAGCGTCCCGGTGCCGCCATTCCTGTGCGTGATGATCGTCGCGATCTCTTCCGTCAGCAGGCGTAGGATGGCGAGTTTTTCCTGGCTCATCCGCTTGGCCGTGCGGCCGAAGAAGAACACGGATCCCATGCGCTGGCCCGAAGGATGGTGGATTGCCAGGCCGTAAATGGCGGATTTCGATCGCCCGGTTACGGAAGGCGGCATGCCGTCTTCCGGACAGATGTCGAGCGGCAGAGCAAACTCGTCGGCGGCGCATTGGTGAAACAGGCGATGCCGGTCATGCTGACTGTCGACCAGATAGATGGCCGAGGCCGGCGCAAGGTCCAAAGGAGCGGTCGCGGTGATCAAGCTGCTCACGTCGTTGAGCACGTCCGCCAGTCGGCGTTCGGGCGTTGCTGCGCGAAGGATGTCGCGATCGGCCAGCAAGGCCCAGACAGGCAGGTCGTTCCACGTCATCGGCTGCATATGCAGGTCCCGCTTGAAGCTGCTCGGATGCCTACATTAGCGTATGCGAATTAAATGAGGCGGAAGAACTTCGCTGCAAATTTAAGCGATCTGCGGCTTTCGGTGGAAACAGCAGCCAAGTTCGGCCACCGGCGTCTTCCATCATGACTTTGCAAAAACAAAAGGCTAACGTGCCGCCACTTCAGCTGGGGAGCCACCGCATCATGTTCACGACACTTGCCATCATCGCCGCCATCGCAGCCTACCTCGTCTTCGTCTATAACGGCCTCGTCAAGGCGCGGCAGATGGCCGAGGAAGCCTGGTCAGGCATCGATGTCCAGCTGAAGCGTCGCGCCGATCTCATCCCCAATCTCATCGAGACGGTGAAGGGCTATGCCGGCCACGAAAAGGGCACGCTGGAAAGCGTGGTCGAACTGCGCAACAAGGCCCAGGCCGTGCCGGCAGGCGATGTCGCGGGTCGCGCCCAGGCCGAAGGCCTGCTTGGCGCTGCCCTCGGCAAGATCGTTGCACTCGCCGAAGCCTATCCGGATCTGAAAGCCAACGAGAATTTCGTTGAACTGCAAAAATCGCTTGAAACCATCGAAGGCGAGATCCAGATGTCGCGTCGCTATTACAATGGCGCTGCCCGTGACCTGAACGTCAAGGTCGAGAGCTTCCCCTCCAATCTCGTCGCCGGCCAGTTCGGCTTCTCGAAGAAACCCTATTTCGAGATTGCCAACGAGGCCGACCGTGCGGTACCGACGGTCAAGTTCTGACGTCCATTTCAGGGCGCCGTTTGAAAGACCGGAATCATGACGACTGACAGTGTGACCATCCTTCCGCCCACCCACGCCCTGACCGGCAAGGTGAGCCCTCCGGGTTCGAAGTCCATCACCAATCGCGCGCTGCTGCTCGCCGGCCTTGCCAAGGGCACGAGCCGGTTGACCGGGGCGCTGAAGAGTGACGACACGCGCTACATGGCCGAAGCGCTGCGCCAGATGGGCGTCACCGTCGAGGAGCCGGATGCCACGACCTTCGTCGTTACCAGCTCCGGTGAACTCAAAGCCCCAGCAGCCCCACTTTTCCTTGGCAATGCCGGAACCGCTACCCGCTTCCTCACTGCGGCGCTGGCACTAGGACACGGTCGCTACGTTGTCGATGGCGACGAGCATATGCGCAAGCGTCCGATCAAGCCGCTGGTCGAGGCCCTGCAGTCGCTCGGTGTGGCGATCGCCGCTCCATCGGGTTGCCCACCGGTCGCCATTGATGCCAATGGTGCCTTCAAAAAGAACCACGTGGTGATCGATGCCGGCCTCTCCAGCCAGTATGTCTCGGCTCTCCAGATGGCGGCAGCCTGCGGTTCCGAACCCTTCACCATTGAGCTTGCCGGTGCCGATATCGGCGCGCGCGGTTACATCGACCTGACGATGTCGGCCATGCGCGCCTTCGGCGCAAAGGTCGAGCAGCCGACGCCGGCCTCCTGGGTCATCCAGCCGACCGGTTATACCGCGACCGATTTCCACATCGAGCCGGATGCCTCCGCCGCCACCTATCTCTGGGGTGCCGAAGTGCTGACCAAGGGCCAGATCGATATCGGCACGCCGTCGGATGCCTTCACCCAGCCCGATGCCAAGGCCTATGATGTGATCGCCCAGTTCCCGAACATGCCCGCCGTGATCGACGGCAGCCAGATGCAGGATGCGATTCCGACCATTGCCGTGCTCGCCGCCTTCAACGAAACGCCGGTCCGTTTCGTCGGCATCGAGAACCTGCGCGTCAAGGAATGCGACCGCATCCGGGCCGTCTCAACCGGCCTCAACAACATCCGCGAAGGCCTGGCGAAGGAAGAGGGCGACGACCTGCTGGTCTTCTCCGATCCATCGCTTGCCGGTCAGTCGCTGCCGGCCGAGATCGACACCTTTGCCGATCACCGCATCGCCATGAGCTTTGCGCTGGCGGGCCTGAAGATCCGCGACATCACCATCCTCGACCCCGGCTGTGTGGCCAAAACCTATCCCGGCTACTGGGATGCGCTCGCCTCGCTCGGCGTCGACCTCGTCAGGAACGACAAGAAATGACGACACTCCTTCGTCTGTGCTCCGCTTTCCTTCTTGTTGTCTGGATGGCGTGCGGTGCGCAGGCCGAGGAAGTCGTTCGCGACTACCACGCCGATATCACCGTCTTTCCCGATGCCTCAATGGAGGTGACGGAAACGATCACCGTCAATGCCGAAGGCAATGACATCAAACGCGGCATTTTTCGCGATTTTCCGCTTTACGCTCAGGATGCGCGTGGCTTTCGCCAGAAGGTCGATTTCGAATTGATCTCGGTGGAGCGGGACGGGCGCGCTGAGAATTACCATACGGAAAACGTCACCGGTGGCATCAGGATCTATACCGGCTCGGCCGACGTCTTCCTGCGTCCCGGTGAATACACCTATACCATCACCTACCGCACCGGCCGGCAGATCCGCTATTTCGACGATCACGACGAGCTCAATTGGAACGTAACTGGCAATGGATGGCTCTTCCCCATCGAGCAGGCGAGCGCCAGCGTTACTCTGCCAAATGATGCGGTTCCGACAAGGACGACGGTGTACACTGGTGCATCAGGTTCGACGGAGAAGAACGCGCGCGAGGTCCCAGGCTCCGATGGCCTCGAGTTTGAAACGACCCGGCCCCTCGGCCTAAGCGAGGGCCTGACCATCGTGCTCGCCTTCGACAAGGGCTTGGTCTCGGCCCCTTCGACGGAGGACAGCGCCTGGTGGTTCATCCGGGACAATCTCAACACGATCATCGGTTTTGGTGGCCTTGCGGTGATCTTCCTCTATTACCTCCGCTCCTGGGTCGCTGTCGGTCGCGATCCGGTGAAGGGCGTCGTCGTGCCGCGCTGGGACGCACCGGAAGGCATCTCGCCGGCACTCGTCAACTACATCAACAACAAGGGCTTTTCCGGTGCCGGCTGGACCGCGCTCTCGGCCTCGGCGCTTGATCTGGCGGTCAGGGGTTATGTCGAGCTGGACGATCTCGACAGCAGCATCACCATCCGGCGGACGAAAAAACCGGTGGAGGGCAAGCTGCAATCTGGCGAGGCTGCGCTGATGGCGGAAATCCCCTCTGCCGGCAACGAACTCGTCATCGACAAGGCCAACGGCAAGAGAGTCGAAAGCGTCGGCGATCGTTTCCGCCAAGCGATCGAGAAGGAGCATCGCAACAAGTATTACAAGGCCAATGCCGGCTATACCTCCTTCGGCATCGGCCTGTCGATCGCCGTTGTCGCCGCCCTTTTCATCTTCGGTGATCTCGACGAGGACGTCTACGCCCTGATCTTCGTGCCGACCTTCTTCTCGGTGTTCTTCGGCACCTTCACCGTGGGTCTGGTCAACCTGTTTCGCGGCGGCCGCTCGCTCTTCAGCAAGATCTTTGCCATCGTCGCACTCGCTTTCATCGGCTTCATAGCCCTCTCGACGCTAGGCTTGATGCTGATCTCGATGTGGATGGATCTCGAAGCCACCCATCAGTTCCCGGTCCTGATCGCCTTTGGCGGCATCTTGACGATCAATCTCCTGTTCTTCTTCCTCATGGGCGCCCCGACCCCGCTCGGCCGCAAGCTGATGGACGGTATTGAGGGCCTGCGCATCTATCTGACGCTCGCCGAAAAGGACCGCTTGAACATGGCCGGCGCTCCGACCATGTCTCCCAGCCATTTCGAAAAGCTTCTGCCCTATGCCGTGGCGCTCGGCGTCGAAAAGCCCTGGTCGCGAGCCTTCGAAACCTGGCTCGCCACAGCCGCCGCCGGTGCCGCAGCCGCCAACTACAGCCCCGGCTGGTACCACGGCAGCAACTACGGCAATTTCGGCGACCGTATCGGCGGCTTCTCCTCCTCCATGGCTTCCACGATCGCCTCCACTATTCCCGCGCCGCCCCCTTCCAGCTCCTCTTCCTCCTCGGGCTTCTCAGGCGGTTCCTCCGGTGGCGGTGGCGGCGGTGGCGGCGGGGGAGGGTGGTAGGCACCCACCTCCCCCTTGAGGGGGGAGGTCGCCGCGAAGCGGCGGGTGGGGGTGACACGCTTACCGCCGCCTGATCCGCTGCCATTTTGCACGCATCCATGGATGACTTTTGCCGCGCGGCTTGCTAAGTCCCGCGCAGCCTTTCGCAACAGTTCAAAAAGTCAGTCCCCATGCCCGATCTCCTGCTCGAACTCCGCTCCGAAGAAATCCCGGCCCGCATGCAGCGCAAGGCGGCTGGCGATCTGAAGAAGATGGTCACGGATGCGCTGGTTGATGCTGGTCTGACTTACGAGGGCGCACGCGAACACTGGACGCCGCGGCGCCTGACGCTCGATATCCGTGGCCTGACCGCCCGTTCTGCCGACATCAAGGAAGAGAAGAAGGGCCCGAGCGTTTCGGCACCTCAAGGCGCGATCGACGGCTTCCTGCGTGGCGCGGGCCTCACCTCGATCGACCAGGCCACGATCAAGACTGATCCGAAAAAGGGCGATTTCTATGTCGCCTATCTGGAAAAGCCCGGTCGTGCGGCGGAAGAGATCATCGCCGATGTGATGCCGGGCATCATCCGCACATTCCCCTGGCCGAAGTCGATGCGCTCCGGTTTTGCCTCCATGCCGAAGGGCTCCGGCTATGGCGGAATCGAGGGCAAGGGCATGGAAAGCCTGCGCTGGGTGCGCCCGCTGCAGTCGATCGTCTGCACCTTCGGCCCCGAGCATGATGAAGTTCAGGTCATTCCCTTCGAGATCGACGGCATCGTGGCGGGGAATGTCACCTATGGTCACCGCTTCCATGCGCCTGACGCCATCACCGTCAAGCGCTTCGACGACTACGTCTCGAGCCTCGAACGCGCCAAGGTCATCCTCGATGCCGAGCGCCGCAAGGACATGATCCTGCACGACGCCCGCGACATCGCCTTTGCCAACGGCCTCGAACTCGTTGAGGACGAAGGCCTGCTGGAGGAAGTCTCCGGCCTCGTCGAATGGCCGCAGGTTCTTCTCGGCACCTTCGAGGAGGACTATCTCTCGATCCCCGCCGAGATCATCCGTCTGACGATCAAGACCAACCAGAAGTGCTTTGTCGTGCGCCCGCAGGGTGAGACGGACAAGCTCTCCAACCATTTCATCCTGATTTCCAACATCCAGGCCACCGATGGCGGCCGCGAGATCATGCATGGCAATGGCAAGGTCGTGCGCGCCCGCCTGTCGGATGCCCTGCACTTCTGGAAGCGCGATCAGGGCGACCTGCCGGACCTCGATACGCTGAAGGCCTCTGCCGCCAAGTTCGACCTGGATCTCAAGAAGCCGCTCGATCAGCGCATGGCCAAGCTCGACGCGCTGAACGTGACCTTCCACGCCAAGCTCGGAACGCAGGGGGAGCGCGTCGCGCGTATCCGCGAACTGGCCAAGGTGCTGGCACCGATCGTTTATACGTCGCGAAACAGCCCCTCATCCGGCCTGTCGGCCACCTTCTCCCCGTTGAACGGGGAGAAGGGCGAACCCGCCGGCGCCGGCGTCCCCCTCGCCCCGCTTGCGGGGAGAGGGTCCGGCGAAGCCGGGGGTGAGGGGCAGGACCCCGATCTCGACACCTTCATCGCCCTCGTCGACCGCGCCGTGGTGCTGGCGAAGGCCGACCTGCGCACCGAAGCCGTCGGCGAATTCCCCGAACTCCAGGGCGCCATGGGCCGCAAGTATGCGCTCCTGCAGGGCGAGAATGCCTCCGTCGCTGCCGCGATCGAAGACCACTGGAAGCCGAACGGCCCCTCCGACCGTCTCCCGGAAGACAAGGTGGGCCTGACCGTCGCGCTCGCAGACAAGCTGGATACGCTCGTCGGCTTCTGGGCAATTGACGAAAAGCCGACCGGCTCGAAGGACCCTTATGCGCTGCGCCGCGCGGCACTGGGCGTGGTGCGGATGATTTTGGAAAGGGGTATCCGTCTGCCGCTGGTGTCCGTCGCCAAGGATGCCGACCTCCTCTCCTTCTTCCACGACCGCCTCAAGGTCTATCTGCGCGACCAGGGCGCCCGCCACGACATCATCGATGCCGTGCTGACGCCTGATGCCGACGATCTCTTGATGGTCGCCCGCAAGGCCGAGGCGCTCACCGCCTTCATCACCTCGGAAGACGGCTTGAATCTGCTCGCCGGCACCAAGCGCGCCACTCAGCTCTTGGCCGCCGAAGAGAAGAAGGGCACCGTCGTTGCCGATGGCGTCTCGGAAGCGCTCCTGACGCTTGATGCCGAGAAGGCGCTATTCGCCGCCATCCAGTCCGCCTCGAAATCGGCGGCTGAAGCGGTCGCAGCGGAAGACTTCCGCTCCGCCATGCAGGCGCTCTCGACGCTGCGCGGCCCGGTCGACAGATTCTTCGAGGACGTGCTGGTCAATGACGAGGACGCCGCCATCCGCGCCAACCGCCTGGCGCTCCTGAAGGCCATTCGTGAGGCGACCGCCACGGTCGCCGACTTCTCCAAGATCACCGGCTGATGATGTGAGACCCCGCTTCGGCGGGGTCTTTCGTTTCACGCGGCGAGTTTTCCGAGATCAGCATCTTGTGCTAGGTTGGAGCAACATACAGCCGGAGCCCCCCATGAAGCCCGTTCAGGTCACCATTGCCGAGCCCTATGACAGCTTCGTCGAGGCCCAGCTCGAAAGTGGCGTGTTCAAGTCTGCCGAAGACGTGGTCGAGGCCGGACTCACGCTTCTGCAGGAAGAGCAGGCGCGGATCGAATGGCTGCGCAATGCGCTGATCGCGGGTGAGAACAGCGGGCCGTCTGTGCCGTTCGAGTGCGAGGAATTCAAGGCCCTCATGCGGGAACGTCATCTTCGTACGCGAGCTTCTCAAGAAACCTAAGCTGCTGCAGATATCGCCCGCGCGACCACTTTGGTATTGCTAAAATGCTCCCCAAAATCCTCATCAGCGCCTGCCTGCTCGGCCGCCCCGTCCGTTATGACGGCAAGGGCAAGCCGCTCAATGATCCGCTGATCGAGCGCTGGAAGGCCGAGGACCGCCTCGTCGGGTACTGTCCCGAACAGGCCGGCGGTCTGCCCACCCCGCGTCCGCCCGCTGAAATCGAAGACGGCATGAATGGCGAGGACGTACTCGCCGGCCGCGCCCGCGTGCTCGAAGTCACCGGTGGCGATGTGACCGCAGAATTCATCGAGGGTGGTAAGAAGGCCGTCGCCTTCGCCCGCGAGCATGGCTGCGACGTAGCGCTGCTCATCGACGGCAGCCCCTCCTGCGGGTCGGGTTTCATCTATGACGGCTCGTTTTCCGGCACCCGCCATCCCGGCTTCGGCGTCACGGCAGCCCTGATGCATCGGGCGGGCATCGAGGTCTTCTCCGATCGTGAACTGGAGCGCCTTGCAGAACGGGTCCAATCGATGAGCTGAAACGAAAGAAGCCGCCGGGCATCTCCGGCGGCCTCCATCATCAGTATGGCGTGGCCTCAGCCCGCCATGCGCATCGGCGTCTTGTATCCCTGCTGCTCGGCGCGGGTGCGGAAGCTGCGCATCAGGTTCAAGAGTTCCTCCGTATCACCGGCCAATACTTCGGCCGAAGCGGTGGTCTCTTCCGCCATCGCCGCATTCTGCTGGGTTGCGGCGTCCAGCTGGTTCATCGACGAGGAGATTGAGCGCAGCGTCGTGTCCTGCTCTGTCGCCGAATGGGCGATCTTGGTCACGATGTTGCTCGCCGACTGGATCTGGTCGGAGATACGCTTGAGCGCCGCGCCGGCCTCGCCGACCAGCTGCACGCCGTTTCGCACCTGACCGGACGAGCGGGAGATCTGGTCCTTGATCTCCTTGGCGGCGGCAGCCGAACGCTGGGCGAGTTCACGCACCTCCTGGGCGACGACGGCAAAGCCCTTGCCGCTTTCGCCGGCCCGAGCAGCCTCGACACCGGCATTCAGCGCAAGCAGGTTGGTCTGGAAGGCGATTTCGTCGATCACGCCGATGATCTTGGTGATCTCGGCAGACGATTGTTCGATGCCCCCCATGGCGCTGATCGCTTCAGCCACGACCGCGTCGGAGCGCGCCGCTTCCGATGAGATCGTCTGCACGCGTTGTGCCGCCTCCTGCGCGCCTTCGGCCGTCTGGCGAACGGCGACGGTCAACTCGTCGAGGGCTGCCGATGTCTCTTCCAGATTGGCCGCCTGATGCTCGGTGCGCTGCGACAGCGTGTGCGAGGCGCGGCGGATCTCTTCCTTCGAACCGGCGATCTCGACGCCCTTGGCGCTCACGCGCGCCAGGGCCGTTTCCAGATGATCGAGCGCCTCGTTGAAGTTGTCGCGCAATGCGCCGTAGCGAGGACCAAGGTCTCCGCAGCGCGTCGTCAGATCGCCTTGTGCCATGGCCTCGAGCGCAACGCCGATTTGCGAAACGACGCGCGCCTGCTCTGCCGCATCGGCCTGCTGCGAATCGACGTTCTGCTGGCGCTCCTGGTCGATCTGCCGTTGCTGCTCGGCCTGGCTGCGCGCCAGCGCCTGCCGTTCGCGGACCTTTTCCTGAAGGGCGCGCGTGGCTTTTGCCATCATGCCGACCTCGTTGCCCATGTCCGTGTGAGGAATGGCAATCGAGACATTCTCCTCGGCCACTGCGGTCAGTGCGCCATGGATCGCCGTCAGCGGACGGCTGATCCCACGGATGATGACGAAGGCGGCAAGCAGCCCCAACACCACGACGCTGCCGCCGATCACCACGGCCTTCCAGATCATTGCGTTGATCTTCTGCTGGAGATCGTCGATATAGACGCCGGTTCCGACCACGACCTGCCATGGTTCGAAGGCTTTGCTGTACGCGGCCTTCAGATAAACGTCACCGCTCTGGTCGCCGGGCTTGCTCCACGAATATTCCGTGATGCCTCCGCCGTTGCGGGCCTTCTCGATCATCTCCTCGCGGAACATCTTGCCGTTCTTGTCCGGCTGTCCCTTTTGGTTGAGGCCGATCTGCGCGGCCACGGGATGAAACAGCATGGTGACATCGTAGTCGAAGCCGAACATGTAGCCGTTGGGTTCAAAGGCTATCGTCGTCATGGTCTTGAACGCTTGGGCTCGGGCATCTTCCATGCTCATCTCGCCCGCTTTCACCCGCGCGTCGTAACCCTTGAGGATCGAGATGGAGGACTCCACCTGGCTGCGCAGCAGATCGTAGCGTTCGGCGAAAATCGCCTCGGACGTGCTCTTGATCTGGAAATAGGTCGCCACGCCGAAGGCGAGCATCAATCCGCAAATCAGCAGAAACAGTTGTTTGGAAATCTTTAAATTCTTCAATGGAGCCTCCTCCGCAAGGAATTGTCCGGTCGGTATCCTTCCGAAGTGGCGACCGTTCCCCTGTCGCCCGAGCGCGCCTCATGCAGCCACCGGTATGTAGCCACAGTGTTCCCTGGACCGTAAAATTTTACTTAAATAAAGATAATATAAGTTATTTTGATATTAGAAAACAAACATTTAGCATATGTCGAATGGGCCAAACGCAGTCGCAATCGTCCTTCGCCTGCGCCAAAATTGCCATGGCTGCACCGCATAACGAAAAAGCCGCCGGCAAGAGCCGACGGCTTCGAAACGAATGGGAAAGAAGTGTGTGTCAGCCGGCCTTGCGCATCGGCTGGTGGCCACCATGCTGGCCGCTTCCCGACTCGCTGGTCTTGAAGCTGCGGATCAGGTTCAGGAGATCGCCAGTGTCGTTGGCGAGAACCTCGGCCGATGCCGTAGTCTCTTCCGCCATGGCGGCGTTCTGCTGTGTCGCCTGATCGAGCTGGTTCATCGAGGACGAGATCGAGCGCAGGGTGGTGTCCTGCTCCTGCGCGCTGTGGGAGATCTTCGAAACGATGTCGTTGGCGCTGGCGATCTGGTCGGAGATACGCTTCAGCGCCTCGCCTGTCTGACCCACCAGTTGTACGCCCTGTTCGACCTGGGCGGACGAGCGGGCGATCTGGTCCTTGATCTCCTTGGCGGCAGCAGCAGAGCGCTGGGCAAGCTCGCGCACCTCCTGGGCAACAACCGCAAAACCCTTGCCGCTTTCGCCGGCGCGTGCCGCTTCGACGCCGGCATTCAGCGCCAGAAGGTTGGTCTGAAAGGCGATCTCGTCGATCACGCCGATGATCTTCGTGATCTCGGCCGACGACTGCTCGATGCCGCTCATTGCATTGATCGCGCGGGTGACGATCTCGTCGCTCTGCTTTGCTTCGCCGCTAACCGCACCGACACGGCTCGCCGCTTCCCGGGCACCGTCGGCAGTCTGTCTAACGGCTACCGTGAGCTCGTCGAGCGCGGCCGAGGTTTCCTCGAGGTTCGCGGCCTGGCGTTCTGTGCGGGTGGCAAGCTCGCCGGAGGCGCGGCGGATCTCTTCTTTCGACACGGCAATGTCGTTGCCCTTGAGGTTGACCCGGGCCATGGCTTCTTCGAGACGCGCCAGCGCCTCGTTGAAGTTGTCGCGCAAGCCGGCATATTTCGGGCCGAGATCGGCGCAGCGCACGGTCAGGTCACCGTCCGCCAGATTGGCAAGCGATGCACCGATCGTGGCCACGACATGCGCCTGCTGGCGCGCGTCTGCGAGCTGCATTTCCGAATTCTGCTGGCGCTCGCCATCCAGTTCGCGCTGCTGTTCTTCCTGGCGGGCAGCAAGCGCATGGCGCTCGCGGATCTTTTCCTGCAGGCTCTGGGTCGCCTTGGCCATCATGCCGACTTCATTGCTCATGTCCGTGTGCGGAATGGCGATCGAGACGTTTTCGTCCGCCACCGCTTCCAGCGCATCATGGATGGCGTTGAGCGGGCGGGTGATGCCGCGCACCACGAAATAGGCAGCAATCAGAGCCGCGGCAAAAATGCCAAGCGAAACGCTGACGGTCTTGATGATGCTGGCCCGGATTTCAGCCTTCAGGTCGTCCGTGTAGAGGCCGGTGGCGACCACGAGCTTCCATGGCTCGAAGGCCTTGGCGTAGGCAGCTTTCGGATAGGTGCGATCTTCCGGATCCTTGCCCGGCTTCGGCCCGATGAATTCGACGAAGCCGCCGCCGGCCTGGCCGAGGCGCACCATCTCGTCACGATAGGCAAATCCGTTTCCGTCCGCCTTGCCCTTGTTGCTCTTGCCCACGTCCTTGGATGTCGGATGGAAGACCATCACGACATCATAGTCGTAGCCGAAGAAATAGCCGTCCGGCTCGAACTTCATCTTGTTCAGCAGGGCATAGGCGCGGGTCTTGGCTTCGTCGACCGAAAATTCGCCAGCAACGGCGCGGTCGTTGAAATCCTGGAGAATGGAAAGCGCCGACTCCACCTGGGTCCGCAGCAATTCGTAGCGTTGCTGATAAATGGTGGCGGTTGCGGACCGCACTTCGAAATAGGTGGCGGTGGCGAAGGCCGCCATCATGCCGCCGATCAGCACGAAGAGTTGGAGGGAAATACGGAGATTTTTCATGGCCAAGCAAGCTTTCGTCGAACCGAACAATCGGTTGAGATCCGGGAACAAGGGGGGAGCAGCGGCCCTCATGGCCGGTCGAAGTCTCGCCCCAGAGTCATCGCGAAAGATTGATATGACTTTAAGCTGTTAAGAATATTCGGCTCTCAGAATTCACCCCCGATAAATAGGGAAACGACATAACGCCCGGGACTGGACCGGGCGCTATATCCGTGTGTCACCACGATGTGCCGCAGAACCCGGATCGTAAGGCGCTGCGGGAGATGTCGTTACTTCAGCCGAAGCTCGAAGCCTGCCTGGTTGATCTGCACCGGGCCATCGGGAAGCGAAACATTGGTAACCGCTGCCGTGGTAGCGCTGGGGTCCACTCCGTCCGAAGCAGGGGCAT
The DNA here is from genome assembly GCF_006443685.1 of Rhizobium glycinendophyticum. NCBI lineage: Bacteria > Pseudomonadati > Pseudomonadota > Alphaproteobacteria > Hyphomicrobiales > Rhizobiaceae > Peteryoungia > Peteryoungia glycinendophytica. Next base: position 912,772 of record NZ_VFYP01000001.1, read on the forward strand.
TGGCCACGATGACAGAGCCCTTGGTCGCCCAGCCCTCGGCAGACGTCATGAACACGACAGGCGAGCCACCGAGCCAGCTTTCCACGCGCTTAAGCTTCTTCTGGCCGTTTACGTCCACCACTTCGGCAAACTGGTCGCCCGACGCCACGGTCGGAACCTGGTACCGGTTTCGGGAAATCTTCGGCTGGAGGGCCGGGCACTGTGCACAGGTGACCCGGATGACGCTTGAGCCGTTCGTCGCGAGGCCGCTCACGAGGTCGATGGAGGAGGCGAGGGCCGGTGTTGCACCAGCCACTGCAGCCAGGATCATGGATGTACGAAGGATGCGGCGCATGATGTCTTTTCCCCGATGGTTGGGGAAACCCTAGCGCAGCTTTCTTTCGATCCGGTCAGGAGCTTTGGTAAAATTTGAGCGAATGAGCGGATTTCCGCGTTAAGCCCGGCCTTTCAAGAATTTTCGCGCGCAATTGCCCGCCAGCCGATATCCCGGCGGCAAAATCCGTTCTCCCAGTTGACCGCGTCCACGAGGTCGTAGGCCGCAGCCTGAGCCGCAGCCACGGTCGCACCGCGCGCCGTGGCGTTCAGCACACGTCCGCCGGTCGCCACCAACTGGCCGTTCTTGAGTGCCGTTCCTGCATGGAAAACCTTGGCGCCCAGCTCGGCTTGCGGCAGGGCAGCGATCGGCGTCGCCTTTTCGTAAGCGCCGGGATAACCCTTTGAGGCGAGAACCACGGTCAGCGCCGGGTCATCGCTCCATTCGGCCTTGATCTGATCCAGCGTGCCGGTGGCAGAGGCGTAGAGGATCGGCAACAGATCGCTCTTCAGCCGCATCATCAGCACCTGGCATTCCGGATCGCCGAAGCGGACATTGTATTCGATGAGTTCCGGACCCTTTTCGGTGATCATCAATCCGGCGAAGAACACGCCCTGGAAGGGATGTCCCATCTCGGCCATGCCCCGCAGGGTCGGCTCGATGATCTCCTTCATCGTCCGCTCGACCATCTCCGCAGTCATGACGGGCGCAGGAGAATAGGCGCCCATGCCGCCGGTATTCGGGCCGGTATCGCCGTCGCCCACGCGCTTGTGGTCCTGAGCCGTGGCAAGTGGCAGAAGGCACTTGCCGTCTGATAGGCAGAAGAAGCTTGCTTCCTCGCCGTCGAGAAAAGCCTCGACCACGACTTCAGCGCCGGCAGCCCCAAAAGCGCCCTCGAAGCAGTCGTCGATGGCGGCCAGCGCCTCGTCCAGCGTCATCGCAACCGTGACACCCTTGCCGGCGGCAAGCCCATCGGCCTTGATGACGATCGGTGCACCCTGCTGGCGCACATAGGCTTTTGCTTTCGGTGCATTGTTGAAGCGCTGGTACGCCCCGGTCGGGATGTTGAAGCGGGCGCAGACATCCTTGGTAAAGCCCTTGGAGCCCTCGAGCTGGGCCGCAGCGGCAGAGGGTCCGAAGACGGCAATGCCGGCCTCACGCAGACGGTCGGCAATGCCAGCGACCAGCGGTGCTTCCGGCCCGACGACGACGAAGTCGATGCCCTTGTCCTTGCAGAACGAGACCACCGCAGCGTGATCATCGGTGTCGAGTGAAACGAGTTCCGCCTCTTCGGCGATGCCGGGATTGCCGGGGGCCGCATAGAGCTTGGTCAGCAGTGGCGACTGGGCGATCTTCCAGGCCAGCGCATGTTCGCGTCCACCCGACCCGATCAACAAAACCTTCATCACCAGCCTCCAGTGCCACAGGGGAATGTCCGGCGGTTAAGGGGGAAGGGGGCAAAGGTCAAGCCGAATTGACCTTGGAAACCCCCGCTTTCCTGTGAAGTGGGCCGCATGCCCGTTGCCTTGCCGCATTCCCTCGCTATGGTCCGCCGCTTACCAGATCAGACGGAAGACCCATGGCCGACGACATCAAGAGCATTGCCGCCCTCATCGCCACCGAGATCAACGCCCGACCCGAGCAGGTGACGGCGGCTGTCGCCCTGCTGGACGAGGGTGCCACGGTTCCCTTCATCGCACGCTACCGCAAGGAAGTGACCGGCGGTCTCGACGACACCCAACTGCGCAATCTCGCTGAACGGCTGATCTATCTGCGCGAGCTTGCCGCCCGCCGCAAGTCGATCTTTGAAAGCATCGATAGCCAGGGCAAGATGACCGACGAGCTCGCCCGCAAGATCGCCCAGGTCGCGACCAAGGCCGAGCTCGAAGACCTCTATCTCCCTTACAAGCCTAAACGCCGTACCCGCGCCGAGATTGCCCGCGAAAAGGGTCTGCAGCCGCTTGCCGATGCGATCCTCGCCGACCGCACGAGCGATCCGCAGCAGCTCGCAGCCGGTTACATCACCGAAGAGGTGCCGGACGTGAAGACGGCGCTCGAAGGCGCCCGCGACATCATTGCCGAGCAGATCTCGGAAAACGCCGATCTCATCGGCCGCCTGCGCAACGACATGAAGGATCGCGCGATCCTCTATTCGAAGCTCGTCGACGGCAAGGCGGAGGCCGGCGCCAAGTTTGCCGACTATTTCGACCATTCCGAACGCTGGGCAACCGTCCCTGGCCACCGGGCGCTGGCGATGCTGCGCGGCTGGAACGAGGAGTTTCTCTCGCTCTCGATCGAAGTCGATCGCGATGACACGGCCCCGGTGAAGCCCAGCCAGCGGACGATCGCCGCTGCCTATGGCATTTCCGGCAAGGGCCCCGCCGACCAATGGCTGCTCGAGGTCGCCGGCTGGACCTGGCGCGTCAAGCTTTCCGTGTCCCTCTCGCTCGACCTGATGCGCGAATTGCGCGAGCGGGCCGAGGAAGAAGCAATCCACGTCTTTGCCCGCAATCTGAAGGACCTGCTGCTGGCGGCCCCGGCAGGCTCGCGTCCGACCATGGGTCTCGACCCCGGCATCCGCACCGGCGTCAAGGTCGCCGTGGTCGATGGCACGGGTAAGGTGGTGGAAACGACGACCGTCTATCCCTTCCCGCCGAAGAACGACATCCGCGGCACCCAGGCCGAACTGGCTTCGCTGATCCGCAAGCACAAGGTCGAGCTGATCTCGATCGGCAATGGCACGGGCAGTCGCGAGACGGAAAAGCTGGTGTCCGACATGCTCGCCCAGTTCCCGTCGACGGCGCCGAAGCCCACCAAGGTCATCGTGTCTGAAGCCGGTGCCTCGGTCTATTCGGCCTCGGAAACCGCCGCCAAGGAGTTCCCCAATCTCGACGTGTCGCTCCGCGGCGCCGTCTCGATTGCGCGCCGCCTGCAGGATCCGCTGGCCGAACTCGTCAAGATCGAGCCGAAGTCGATCGGTGTTGGCCAGTACCAGCATGACGTCGATCAGGGCAAACTCGGCCGCTCACTCGATGCCGTTGTCGAAGATGCCGTCAACGCCGTCGGCGTCGATCTCAACACCGCATCCGCCCCGCTGCTCGCGCGCGTTTCCGGTCTCGGCAAGACGACAGCGGAAGCCATTGTCGCCCATCGCGACGCGACCGGCGCATTCGAAAGCCGCAAGGATCTCTTGAAAGTTCCGCGCCTCGGCGCCCGTACCTTCGAACAATGCGCCGGCTTCTTGCGCATCCCGAACGGCAAGGAGCCGCTCGATGCCTCCTCCGTTCACCCGGAAGCTTACGGCGTGGCGAAGAAGATCGTCGCCGCCTGCGGCCGCGACCTGCGCTCGCTGATGGGCGACAGCGCCACCTTGAAAAGCCTCGACCCCAAGCGCTTCATCGATGAGCAGTTCGGCCTGCCGACGGTCAAGGACATCCTCGCCGAACTCGAAAAGCCGGGTCGCGACCCGCGGCCAAGCTTCAAGACGGCGACCTTTGCCGAAGGTGTGGAGGAGATCACTGACCTCAAGATAGGCATGACGCTAGAAGGCACAGTCACCAATGTCGCCGCCTTCGGCGCCTTCGTCGATATCGGCGTGCATCAGGATGGCCTCGTCCACGTCTCTCAGCTTGCCGATCGCTTCGTCAAGGATCCGCATGAGGTGGTGAAGGCCGGCGATGTCGTGAAAGTCCGCGTCGTAGAGGTCGACGTCAAGCGCAAGCGCATCGCGCTCACCATGCGCAAGGATGGCGGCGAGGCTCAAGCGCCATCGATGCGTGGCGATGCCCGCGGCAATGCCAATGCGATGAAACATTCCAACGCCCGCCCGCCAAAGCCGGAACAGCCGGCCATGGGCGGCCTGGGTGCAGCGCTCGCCGAGGCTATGCGCAAGAAGTAACGCTTCTCTGCGGCCCGACTAAAGAGACAGGCCGGAGCTTTCGCCCCGACCTGTCCCACTGCCCCTCGTAGGCAAAGCATCAACGCGCCGCTGCACAGTCCTTGCAGAATGGCGTATGCGGCACGGCCTGCAGACGTTCGACCGAGATCGGCTCGCCGCAACTGACACAGGTCCCAAAGGTGCCGGCATGGAGACGGTCCAACGCGGCGTCGATGCCGCGCAACTCGCCTTCGCCGACCTGGCCGAATTCCTCCAACACTTCGTCGTTTTCGGATTCGACCGCCCGCTCCGCGCTGTCGGCGCTTTTGAGCTGACTGAGATCCGTGTCGATCTTGGTCAGCCGGTTCTCGATCTCCGCCTTGCGGGCTTTGAGCATTCGCTCGAAATGCGCAGCGTCCATGGGCTGTGCTGTCTGTTTCATCAGATCCTCCTCAGCGATCGACCAGAACCGAGATCTTCGAATGGCGCACCAGCCGGTCGGCGGTGGCCCCGATGAAGTAGTTGGAAATGTCAGGCACATGCGAGCCGACGATGATAAGGTCGGCATCATGCTCCTGGGCCGAGGCAAGGATTTCGCGGGCCGGTGCACCGGAGCGAATTTCTACCCGGGCGCTGACCGCCGCCTTGTCCTTCAGGCCAACCAGCTTGGTTTTGGCGTCCTGAATTGCACCTTCGATGAGATCGACGGGCATGTCGATCGCCAGATAGCCGGGAATATCCTCGACAACGCTTAAAAGAACGATCTCACCGCCGTCGTCGAGCAGCGAACTCGCCTTGGACAGGATCTTCTCTCCCTTGTCGAGCGCTGCTGGATCGACTGGAACGACGATCTTCTTGTACATCTTGCTCTCCATCCTTGTGCCCTTGCCGGGCGTTTCCTCTGATGGTGAGATCATGCGGCGCAGACAGCTCTCCCGCATTGATCAGGATCAAGCTGCGGAGGAGCGCGGCTTCGTCAACATTCCTCGAACGAGCTATCGACCATCTGGCGTCTTTTGTGAACGATCATTCCGCGCCATATTTGGTGCAAGGCATGACATGCCACCAGGAGAACCGAGATGACCGCTGCCCTTGCATCCAACGTCGAAAGCTTTGCCCTCAGCCGCCCTGTTCATGTCGGGCAGGCGCATCTGGTCGTCGCCGATCTCGATCTGCTCAGCCGTTACTATCAGCAGGTGCTCGGCCTGCAGCGCCTCGAAGAGAGCGCGAGCGGCGTTGTGCTCGGCGCTGGAGGCAAGCCCTTGCTGACGCTCACCACCCGAGGCAATGCGGCCCGCGCGCCGCGCGATGCGGCCGGCCTCTTCCACAATGCCTTCCTGATGCCCAGTCGCGAGGAACTGGCGCATTGGCTCTTCCATGCCGCCCAACTCGGTGTCCGCTTCGATGGCGCGAGTGACCATCTGGTGAGCGAAGCGATCTACCTCACCGACCCGGAGGGCAACGGCATCGAGGTTTATCGGGACCGGAGCCCGGCCGAATGGACCTACCATCCCGACGGCACCGTCGAGATGGCAACCGACCGGCTCGACCTGCAGGCGCTCTACGACAGCGCCCCGAAGTCCCCATGGTCCGGAATGGCCCCGGATGCCGCCATCGGCCATATCCATCTGCAGGTCGGCAATGTGCCTGAGGCGGACCGCTTTTACGAAGGCGTGCTCGGGCTGAAGAAAATGGCGAGTTATCCAGGCGCCAGCTTCTTCGCGTCCGGCGCCTACCACCATCACATCGCCGCCAATGTCTGGAACAGCCGAAATGCCGCCGCCCGCACCGGTTCCATGACCGGGCTCAACGACTATGCGCTGACCTTCAACGACCAGCAGATGCTGGCCGGCGTCCTCGCGTCGCTTCATGCTCAGGAGGTCAAGGTGGACCGCACTGCGGATGGCTACCGCCTTCTTGATCCGTGGGGGATCGGCATCACGCTCGTTCCGCCTCAGAACTGAGGCGATTGGAGGAAGAGGGGCAGCATTGAGGCCGCAGGCGGAACGGAAGATGTTCCATTGGCGTTGTTCCTGTCTCGACGGGAAACGATCGCCATGCCAAGAACCGACATCCAAGCCGCACCAGCCTCAAGGAGCGGCCCGTGAACCTGCAGGTCCAGCCGAAAAGAAGTCGCCACCGGCCGCCCCGTCATGCCAAGACGGGCCTCGACTACACCGTCTCCTGGTCGGTGATCGGGCTCTTCGTCATCTTCGCGCTGATCGCCCTGCATCTCGCCTCATTCGTACTGATCCCCCTGACCATGGCCATCGTCGTCGGTCTGATCCTTGGTCTGGCCGCTGATCGCATGGGCAGGCTGGGCGTCCCGCCAACGCTCACGGCCATTATTCTCTCGAGTGTCTTCATCGGCATACTCGGTCTCTTGGCCGTTACCATTGCCGGGCCAGTCAACATGCTGATGCAGAACGGACCGAAAATGCTGGAGCAGGCCATTGATTACCTGCACGGCGTCTCCTGGCTTCGTCGTCCGATCGATGCGCTGTCCAGGGGGCCCGTCTCGCCGGAGGCGATGCTGGAAAACTCCGGCACGATCCTGTCCACACTTGCGACGGGCGTGACCCCGGCACTCCTGCAGATCTTCATCTTTATGGCCTCCCTCGTCCTCTTCCTCTCGTCGCGTCTGGCTCTCAGGCGCGGGCTGATCCGCGCCTTCTCCAGCCGGGGGCGCAGGCTGAAAGCCATTCGCCTCTTCAACGAGGTGGAAGCGGCCCTTGGTCACTATTTCGCGACGGCCTTGGTGGTCTATGCCCTCTTCGGTGTGGTCGCTGGCATCATCGCCTGGGTCGGTGGCCTCGGCAGCCCCTTGCTCTGGGCCGTCGCCGCCTTCCTCCTCAGCTTCATTCCCTTCCTTGGCATTGCCTCGGTAACGCTCGCCATGGCCGTAGCCGGTGTGCTGGCGCATGATTCCCTGTTGATCGGCCTTCTGCCTTCTGCCGTCTTCTTCATTGTCGATGGCCTTCTGGAAAACCTCCTGATCCCCGCCGCCATGGGGCGGCGCCTGGAAATGAATGCCTTCATGCTCTTCGTTGCCATTGTCTTCTGGACTTGGCTGTGGGGACCCGTCGGCGCCATGCTGGCGGTTCCGCTGACGCTGATCGGCATGACCTTGTTCGGCGGCATCGTTCCGCAACCGAAACTCCAGCCGAATCTGCCGGACTGACATCCGGGTGGCACCATCCGTCATGTCCCTGTCACAGCGCGGGTTTACCGGCGCGCAACTGCCGTCTTTTCGCTGTCGGCGCCGCAAGGGACCCATCATGACGCAAGAGTCAGTTCGCCTCAGCCTCGGCATCATCGCCGATCCGCAATACGCCGACCGCGAGCCGGATCTCGCTCTGGACAGGCATTTCCGCCAGGTACCGGCAAGGCTGAAACAGGCGATCGATCGGTTCAACACGCTGCCCCTCGACGCCATCGTCGTGCTGGGTGATCTCATCGACCGGGACTTCGAAAGCTTCGAACCCGTCCTCGAAATCCTTGGCCAAAGCCGCCATCCGCGCATTCTCCTGCCAGGCAACCACGATTTCTCCGTCTCGGCGGATCGTCTGGCGGATATCCATTCGACCCTCGACATGCCGGCTCCGTATTATGAGCACCGCATCAACGGTCTGCGCCTTCTGATCATCGAGGGTAACGAGATTTCCCTCTTCTCCAACTCGCCGGGAAGTCCTCGACATGCTGAAGCCGAGGCGCGTCTCGCCCGGTTGAAAACAGCCGGCGCTCCCAATGCCCAAGACTGGAACGCCGGTATCAGTGCCACCCAGGAAGACTGGATTCGGGAGCGCCTGACCGATGCGGCCGCCGCAGGTGAGCCCGTTATCCTCCTCGGCCACTATCCGATCCATCCCCCCTCCGACCACAATCTCTGGGACAGCGAGCGGCTGGCAGAACTCGTTGCATCCGCGCCGGCCGCCATTGCCTATCTCTGCGGCCATCAGCACAAAGGCAACTACGCGGCCCTCGATGCGACGCATTTCGTCAATTTCTGCGGCATGGTGGACACGATTGACAGCAACGCCTTTGCAGTCCTTGAATTGTACGACGACCGGATCGAAATCGCCGGTTTCGGTCGTGAACCGAGCCGTAGGCTGGCTCTCGGTGTCAGTTCTCGATGACAATACCTGGCACCGATCGATCAGCGATTTGTCAGCCTTCCCAGAATGTTGCTCCTTCGGTGTCGCTTCACTCCATTGTGACTTTTGTCCCTGCCTCTGAGGCGGCAATCATCGGGCGTTACGGAAAAAGATCGCCGGTGCGCCGGTCGACCCAAGGGAGAACAGCCTTATGAAAGTGAAAGTCGTCCTGTCCGCCACCGTGGCGATCTGTCTTGGCGTCTCCGCTGCAATCGCAGCCGGAGAACCGCAGACTGTCCGTCAGGAACTGATGAAGAAGGCAGGAGCTTCGGCCGGCGCACTGGGTGCGATCGCCAAGGGCGAAAAGCCCTATGACGCCGAAGCCGTAAAGACCGCCCTGACCAACCTCGTCGAAGTCGGCAAGACCTTCCCCGAGCATTTCCCCACCGGCAGCGAAACCGGTCTCGATACGGAAGCTAGCCCGAAGATTTGGGAAAACATGGATGACTTCAAGGCAAAGTCGGCCAAGCTCGCATCGGTCGCCGAAGCCCAGCTCGCCGCCATGCCAGCCGACCAGGCAGGCGTCGGCACCGCTCTCCAGGCCATCGGCGCCACCTGCGGCGACTGTCACCAGACCTATCGCCTGAAGAAGAACTGACCCTACAGTCGGGCGCTCTCGGGCGCCCGACATCGATTTGGGCTTCATTGAAGCCTATTCACTCGCAAGGATGGCCTGATGGCATCGATTTGGCTGAAAGGTCTCGGCGGCTTGGCCGTTCTGGGTATTGCCGGTTTCGGCGCATTCCTCTGGGTGACCGCGCCCGAGAGGCAGGATCTGTCCGTTTGGACCAATCTCGGCGACCCCGATCTTGCCCATGGCCGGGAAGTATTCTTTGCCGGCGGCTGCGCCAGCTGCCATGCGCCGGCGGGAGCGGAGGGAGATGCCCGACTGATCCTCTCCGGCGGCGCGCCGATCAAAAGCGATTTCGGCATCTTCCATCCCCCGAACATTTCCAGCGACCCCAATGTCGGCATCGGTGCTTGGACGCTCGCCGAATTCGGCGATGCTATGACCCGCGGTGTCGGACGGGACGGCGAGCATCTCTATCCGTCCTTCCCCTATGGCTCCTATGTCCGCATGACGCCTCAGGACGTCAAGGATCTCTACGGTTTCCTCAAGACCCTGCCGGCAAGCGACAAGCTCGCACCGGCTCATGAACTTGCCTTCCCCTTCAACCAGCGGCTCGCGCTCGGCGGCTGGAAATTCCTCTATTTCAGTGCAGCCCCCCGTGCCGAACTGACAGACGCCTCGGACCTGGTGAAGCGCGGCCAGTATCTCGTCGAAGGCCCAGGACATTGCGGAGAGTGCCATACGCCACGCGATGCGCTCGGCGGCTTTAAATCCGGCCAATGGCTGGCAGGCGGACCCAATCCGGAAGGAAAGGGCGCCATCCCGAACATTACTCCAGGCTCGAAGAGCATCGGCTCCTGGAGCGCGGGCGACATCGCCGCCTACCTGGAGACCGGCTTTACCCCCGATTTCGACAGCGTCGGCGGGACCATGGTTGAGGTGCAGAAGAACATGGCACAGCTCCCGGCCTCCGATCGCGAGGCCATCGCCGCCTATCTCAAGGCCATCCCCGCGGTGCAGTAGGCCTTCCCGTTCGAAGATGACCAGCATCGCGCAAGGCTGATCCGGCATCCTGCTCACCTCGAATTGCCTTCGGAGGGGCCATGAGCATTGAACGCCGGCGGATGGAGAGTGCGCTACGCTCGCTGCTCGACAACTATCCCGATCCCGCCCTGCACCAATGGGTGGACCAGACGGTGCGCGCCTTCGAGAAGCGGCTCTCGGCGATCGTTGATCCTCGCGAGCGCGACCATGCCCAGCAGGCAGCGCTCATCCTGATCAAGACGACCCTGCAAAAATGGTCGGAAAATCCGCCGGTCCGTCACTGACGAAAGACCGTTGAGCCCCGCATCGTCACCCGCGATGCTCTGCCGCAAATGTGGAAAGCTCGGCCTCTGCCTCCGGCCCATACAGGTCGAGCGCTTTCAGCACTTCGATGGTGAACGTGTCCGGCGAAGAGCCGGCCGCCGTAACAATGCCGCCGTCGCGGACCGCCGGTGCCTGGTCGCGGTAATGTTCGGAACCCTGATAGGTGGCATACTGCTGGTGTGAGGCGAGCGCGTTGCCGGTATGGGCGACATTGTTCAGCACGCCGGTTGCGGCAAGTCCGCTCGCCGCCGCACAGATGCCGCCGAGGACCTTGCCCTTGTCGCGGAATGCCACCGCAAGATCGGTAAAGTCGTAAGCGACGCCCTTCTCCCAGGCATAGCCGCCCGGAATAACCAAGGCATCGAACGTCTCGGCGTCGATTGCATCATAGCCGATGTCGGGCATCACCTTCAGCCCGCCCATCGAGACGACGGGAGCGCCGTCCGGCGAGGCGGTGACCACATCGCAGTTCAGATAATAGCGGGCCGCCGCCATCAGAAGCGCAGGCTCCCAATCGGCGAAATCATTCTGCAGGGCAATGGCAATGCGTGTCATGTCCAGTCTCCGTCCTCAGCGCAAAAGGGTGCTTAGTTCAACGCATGCAAGTAGCGCATGCCGGTGACCGGGCGCGGCACGAAATCCATGTTTTCGTAGAAGCGATGCGCAGCGACGTTACCCGTGGCAGCCGAGACCGAGAGGAAGTCACATCCGGCCTGGCGGGCGATCTCGCGGGCCCGGTCGACCAGATGCTGGCCGATGCCGTTGCCACGCTGGCCGTCGCGCACGAAGAGGTGATGCAGATCCATGCCCCGCTTGCCTTCCTGCGCCCTATAGAGTGGAACCAGAATGGCGTAGCCAATCAGGCCCTGGCCGTCGTCTGCAACCAGCGCCTGGATCCACGGCATGGGGCCGAACAGATCGCGTTCCAGCTTCTCCGGCGTCATCGCAGAGGCGTCGCCATGATGCTGGGCCAGCGCCGCAATCATCGCATTGAGTTCCGGCAGGTCGCGCGGCTTCGCGTGCCGGATGGCGATCACGGGCGGGCGGGGCAGGGTGATGTCGGTGTCTTCGGTCATGTTGCTTTCCCTTTTGCTTATTCTGCGCCGTCAGGGGGAAAGTCGTCTGGAAAACAACAAGGCCGCCTGACGGCGGCCTGTTGACAATGTGATCTTGTCGGGCCGCCGGTTACCGGTAGGCCCAAAAATACGTGCAGGTGATGGTTGCGCGAATGTCGATCATGGCGGCTTAGATGCGCCGAATTGGTTCCATTGTCAACGGGATCTTTGCCGTAACGCGCTGATGGAGTATACTCCATCAAAAGGTGCGGGGCGAAGATGGCCAGAGCAACCTTGATCCGTCGGATACGCAATTTTGTGCGCGACGGCGTCTTCGTGGAAATCGTGATCTGGCATGTCCCGGTTGCCGTGCGCGTACCGGAATAGATGGATTGATCGCAGACTTTCTTATGGATGTGGAAGGATGGTTGGATGGCAACGCTGAAGGTGAAGATCGAAAGTCTGGAGCAGACGATGGCGACCGTGGCTGAAGTCATGAAGGCCGCTGGCGGTCAAACGGGACTTCAAGCCGAGCCCAGCCTCATTTTTCCGTCCTGGGAAGCGCTGCATCGGGTCCTGACACCCAAGCGTCTGGAGATCGTCAAGGTTATGACGGGGCAGGGGGTCTTGACGATGCGGGAGGTCGCGCGGCGTGTCGGCCGCGACTTCAAGGCCGTCCATGCAGACCTCGACACCCTTGTGAAGAGCGGTGTCATCGACAGGGCCGATGACGGCGTTGTCTTTCCGTATGATCGGATCCATTTCGAGTTCGAGATCGAGTCGGCTGCCTGAGTGCTGTTTTACCGCTCGACGCTCAATCCCGCCTTCGTGGTCAGCCGCTTCTCGAACCCCACCTTGGTCAGCAGCAGATCCTTGTCCGTGTAATGCACCACATCGTCAGGCGAGCGCGTGCCCACTACCAGATAGGTCGCCGGCGCCTCCGACCGGTTCTCCAGCCGGTGCCCAATTGCCACGCCTGCCTTGAAGGTCGCGGCGTCGCCCGGCTGCATTTCCGTCAGCGTTTCGCCCTCGTTCAGCGTAACGGTGCCTGCCAGCATATATACGAATTCGTCTTCCTGCTCGTGCCAGTGCTTGTGCGAGGACATGGCGCCGGGCATCAATGTCTCGACGAAGGCGCCGAACTGCGTCAGCCCGCCGGCATCTGAGAGCAATCGTGCCTCGTAAGGCCCGAGCTCGGCATTCACGCCCGTGCCGCTCCATGTCTCAAGCGGTGCCTTATTCTGTCGGATCACCGGCATAACGCTTATCCTTCAGTGCTCGTGTTCGCACAGCCCGTGATCGGCCAGCGCCTGGATCACATAGCAGTCGCCAATCGTATGATTTCCGCAATGTGAGACGATCCGCGACAACTCCTCCTCAAGCTTCTTCAGCTTGGCGATCTTTTCGCGCACCTCGTCCAGTTGCTCCCGGGCGATCCGGTCGGCGGCCCCGCAGGGCTCTTCCGGATGGCGGCTCAGCGTCAGCAGTTCCCGGATCGCATCGATCGGAAAGCCGAGATCGCGTGCATGACGGATAAAGGCCAGCCGCTCAAGGTCGGCCTTCTCATAACGCCGCTGGTTGCCCTCGGTCCGGTCCGGCGCCGAGATCAGTCCCATCTGCTCGTAATAGCGGATGGTCGGCACCTTGACCCCGGTCCGGCGCGACAGATCGCCGATTGCATACATCGTGAAATTTCCTCTTGAACCTCTAGTCACTAGAGATCGTAAGGCTGCTTTGTGATCAGATCAAGACGTGAAGGATCAAGACGAATGAGTGCTTCCTGCGGCCATGACCATGCTCCTTTCGACGGCATGTCAGATACCTACAAGCGGCGCCTATGGATGGTGATCGTCATCAATGCGGCGATGTTCATCGTCGAAATGACCGCCGGTCAGCTCGCCCGCTCCCAGGCGCTGCAGGCCGACGCGCTGGACTTCTTTGCCGATGCTGTCACCTACGGCATCTCGCTCGCCGTCATCGGCGCCTCCTTGAAGTCCCGCAGCCTCGCGGCCGCCGCCAAGGGTGGCAGCCTGTTTCTCATGGGGCTTTGGGTTTTCGGCTCCACGCTTCACCGGGTGTTTTACCAGGGCGTGCCGGAAGCGCCGGTCATGGGTGCCATCGGTTTCCTGGCGCTCGCAGCCAATCTGGCGAGCGTCCTGCTGCTAATGAACTACAAGGACGGCGACGCAAATGTCCGCTCCGTCTGGCTCTGCTCGCGCAATGACGCGATCGGCAATGTCATCGTCATGATTGCGGCCCTCGGCGTCTGGGGAACGGCGACCGCCTGGCCGGACCTGATCGTGGCGGCCATCATGGCGGGCCTCTTTCTCTATTCGTCGACCCAGATCCTGTCGCAGAGTTATCAGGAGTGGAGAAAAGGCGAGACCGTGACGCTGACATCGAGTTGCTGCGCATCGGAGGCAAATCCCGGCCACGGTCATGCCGCCCACTCCGATTTGGGCCATGCCCACCACGGGCATGCTCATCACGGTCACGCCCATCATTGAGCCAGCAGACGGAGTACAAAAAAAGGCCGGCGCGGCATCATGCCGGCCGACCTTTTTCTCCGCATCGTAACCTTAGAACTCGTCGTAGACGGTCGGCACTTCGTATTCGCGGTAAGCGGCTTCGACCATCTGCAGCCGCGCGTTTTCACTGGAGTCGTCGCCGTTGGTGCTGGCGCCGTTGAGTTGCACGGAGGTCTTGCGTCCGCTGTCGACGGTCCAGAGCGCCGAAGCCAGCTGGTTGGACAGAAGCGTGCTCGAAAACGTGCTCGCGCCCGTGGCGCGGCCGGACGTGGCGGTCGTTGCTTCCGAAGACGTATCGTCGACGACGACCGTGCCCGGCACGTGACGGCTTTGGTAGGAATAGCTGCTGAGACCGCTCTCGATCCTCATGGCGGAGACCTCGGTTGAAAAATTAACCTTTTGTTAACCTTTCAACCTTGCGCGAGGCTTGCGCGGCCTGCCTGACCGCGAGAAATGTCCCTTGCGGAAACGGAGCGCAAAAAGTAGAGCGGCGAATCACGACAAGAAACGGGATCGCCCCGATTCCGCCAAAGCGGTCGAAGCGAGCCCGTTGCACTCAAAGGCCGTTGGCCTTTGGACGTTACATCTTCCCCGCCACCTTGATCGCATAGGCATATTCGAACGCAATTTCCTCCAGCCGCTGGAAACGTCCCGACTTGCCGCCATGGCCGGCGGCCATGTTGGTCTTCAGCAGGAATGGCCCGGCGTCCGGCGCGGTGGCGCGCAGTTTCGCGATCCACTTGGTCGGCTCCCAATAGGTCACGCGCGGGTCGGTGAGGCCGGAGAGGGCGATGATCGGCGGATAGCGCTTCTTGTCGACATTGTCATAGGGGCTATAGGCCGCGATCCAGCGATACTCCTCTTCCGACTCGATCGGATTGCCCCATTCCGGCCATTCCGGCGGGGTGAGCGGCAGGGTGTCGTCAAGCATGGTGTTGAGCACATCGACAAAGGGGACGGCGGCGATGATGCCTGCGAATTTTTCCGGCGCCATGTTGGCGACCGCGCCCATCAACATGCCGCCGGCCGATCCGCCTTCGGCGATGATCCGGTCGTAGGAAGTGAACTTCTCCTTCACCAGGTGGTCGGCGGCTGAGATGAAGTCCTTGAAGGTATTGACCTTCTTTTCCATCTTGCCGTCTTCGTACCAGGAGAAACCCTTGTCCTTGCCGCCGCGGATATGGGCAATCGCATAGACGAAGCCGCGATCGGCGAGCGACAGGCAATTGGTATTGAAGCCGGCCGGAATGGTGATGCCATAGGCGCCGTAGCCATAGAGCAGGCAGGGCGCGGAGCCATCGAGCGGCGTATCCTTGCGATAGAGCAGGGTGACCGGCACCTTCTCGCCGTCATGCGCTTCGGCAAACACCCGGCGGGTGACGTAGTCCTCAGGGTTATGGCCCGACGGCACTTCCTGGGTCTTCAGAAGCGTGCGCTCGCGCGTCGCCATGTTGTAGTCGAACAACTGCGAGGGTGTCGTCATCGACGAATAGGAGAAGCGGATGACGTCGGTGTCGTATTCGGCAGCTCCCTGCAGGCCGAGCGAATAGGCTTCCTCGGCAAAGGCGATTGAATGTTCTTCGCCGGACGTCCGGTCGCGGATCATGATGACGGGCAGACCCTCGCGGCGCTCCAGCCAGACGAGATGCCGTGCAAAGGCCATATGGTTGAGGATCAGCCGGCCGGGCTCATGCGGCACGACTTCTGTCCAGTTCGCCTTGCCCGGTGCGGATACCGGTGCCTCGACGATCTTGAAGTCCTTGGCGCCATCGGCATTGGTCAGGATGTAGAAGACGTCGCCGCCTTCCGTCATCGAATATTCGACGCCTTCCTCGCGCTCGGCCACCAGCTGCGGCTCGGCGGTCAGGTCCTTGGTCGAGAGCAGCCGATATTCCGAGGTCTCGTGGTCGTGGATGTCGATATAGATGACATCGTCCAGTAGCGAGCCGCCCACGCCCATGAAGAAGCCCGGGTCCTTTTCCTCGTAGACAAGGCGATCTTCAGATTGCGGCTGGCCGACGATATGGTGAAAGACCTTGGACGGCCGGTGGTTCTCGTCCTGCAGCGTATAGAAGAAGCTCTTGCCATCAGGCGCCCAGACACCGCCGCCGGCGGTGTTTTCCAGGACGTCGTCGAGATCTTGCTTGGTGGTGAGATCGCGGACGCGCAGCGTAAAGTATTCCGAACCCTTGTCGTCATAACCCCAGATGCCGAAGGCATGATCGGTCGTGTGGTCGATGCCGGCGAGGCGGAAATAATCCTTGCCCGCTGCCTCCTTGTCGCCGTCCAGCAGAAGCTCGCGGATCGTTTCGTCCTTCGCATTGCCGTCGCGCGGGATGCGGAAATAGCGCGGCTGCTCGCCGCCGGTGACGAAGGCGGAACCATAGGCAAAGGGGCCGTCTTTCATCGGGATCGAGGAATCGTCTTCCTTGATGCGCCCCTTCATCTCGGCAAAGAGCTGGCCCTGCAGCGCCTTCGTATCGGCCATCGCCGCGTCCATATAGGCGTTCTCGGCCTCCAGATAGGAGCGGATTTCGGGATCGAGGATCGAGGTGTCCTTGAACATCGCCTGCCAGTTGTCGGCGCGCAGCCAGGCATAGTCGTCCGTGCGGGTGATCCCGTGGCGGGTATCGGAGACGGGTTTCTTGGCGGCGGCGGGCGGGGAGGGCAGGTTTCTAAAAACGGACAAGGTTTTCTCGCTTTATCATGTCGAGGCAGATTGCCTGCCTGTGTGGTTTCAGAGATAAAGCCGCCCCGGCAGGACTTCAAGCCAAGTGTTCCGTGCAGCCGTGCTGCATACGGCAGGGATCGAACGACAGGCAGACGAGAACGACGATGATGACCACTTTGAGGTTTTCGGGCCTCGCTCTGTTCTGCGCTGCCTCGATCGGCGCAGCAGTCCCGACCCCGGCCAAGCCTTCGACCGTCTCACCCAAGCCGCGCCTCACCGAACCTAAGCTGACGATCGCCCAGGTGAAGGACGAAGGGCCGGCCGTCGCGCTCACCTTCGATGCCTGCATGGGCAAGGTCGACGACCGCATTCTCGACACGCTGGTCGAAAACCGCATTCCCTCGACGATCTTCGTCACGGCCCGCTGGCTGAAACACAACGCCGCCGCCTTTGCCGTGATGCGGGCCAATCCCGATCTGTTCGAGATCGAGGACCACGGCGAAAACCACGTTCCCGCCATCGACGTGCCGATGACCATCTTCGGCATCAAGACGGCCGGATCTTCTGAAGCCGTGGCTGCCGAAGTGGAGGGCGGGGCCGAGGCCATCATGGCTGCCGGTGGCGAGCGTCCCGTCTGGTTTCGCGGCGCGACGGCCAAATATACGCCGAGCGCCATTGCCGAAATCCAGTCCCTCGGCTACCGCGTCGCGGGTTACTCAATCAATGGCGACAGCGGCTCGCTCCTAGGCGCTTCAGGCGTAGCCCGCCAATATCACCGCGCAAAAGACGGGGACGTGATCATCTCGCACATCAACCAGCCGACCCATGAGGCCGGCGAAGGCGTGGTCAAGGGCATCCTCGACTTGAAGGCCCGCGGCTTCCGCTTCGTCCGGCTGAAGGACCGCACGGAGCCGGTCTCCGGCAAGAGTTTCTGAACCCCGGATCAGCCATCCGTCCCATGGCTGGATTTCGCCCAATCCATGTAGAGGTCAAGCGCCTTGCGCGTCACCGGCCCCTCCTGGAACTGCGCATCATCGAGCCGCGTCACCGGCACCACCTTGGAATAATTGCCGGTCTGGAAAATCTCGTCGGCATTCATGAAATCCTCGACCGACAGCGTCGCTTCGCGAACGTCGAAACCGGCATGGCGCAGCAGTCCAATGATCCGGGCGCGGGTGATGCCGGCAAGGAAGGTGCGGTTGGCGGCGGGCGTATAGACCACGCCATCCTTCACCATGAACACGTTGGAGGAGGCGGTCTCCACCACATTGCCGTTCATGTCGCGCACCAGCGCATTGTCGAAGCCACGTGAACGGGCTTCGATGATCATCCGGCCGGAGTTCGGATAAAGGCTGCCGGTCTTCGCCTCGGTCATCGCCGTTTCCGGCGACGGCCGGCGGAAGGGCGATACCGTCAGCGACGAGGGCTTGGCGGTGTGCATCGGCGCCTCGAACAGGCAAAGCGCAAAGCGGGTCGAATCCGGATCGGCCGCGACGACCGATCCCATCTGCCCGTGCTCTGCCCAATACATCGGTTTGATATAGATTGCCGTCCGGCCGTCAAACTTGCCGATGCCTTCCCAGGCCAGTCGCTCGATTTCCTTCGCCTCCACCACCGGCTTCAGGCCCATGTTGACGGCCGAGCGGTTCACGCGTTCGCAATGCAGGTCGAGATCCGGCGCGATGCCATCGAACCAGCGCGCGCCGTCGAACACGGTCGAGCCCAGCCACATGGCATGCGAAGCCGGCCCGATCAGCGGCGGATTGCCGGAAAACCAGTCGCCATCGACATAGGTGAAGGTGGGGGTGCGGGCAGACGTATCGACGGCCATGGCGGCTCTCCTGTTCTCGTTGCCTGCAGGAAAGGTGCTGCGGCGGGAGAGGTCAAGGATAAATTGGCCGCGCCCAGGGGAAATCCCGCGATGGTGCCACTGTCGCCGTCATTGGGTCGATTCCCTATGCCTCATCAGCAACTTGGCTGATTGGTCCATCGTTTCAAGTGATGGTCGCCGCCCAATCGGAGCGCCTATCGTGGTTAAATGTGTTGTAACGGATTTCCGCGATATTGAGCGAAAGCAAGGCCCGTGCCCTGCCAGTCTGTCGTTCTGCGTTTCTCTGGGGGTCACCATGCACAAGGCGCGTTTCGCCTCTCTTCTCGCCGCATCCGTGGCGCTCGTCGCTTCGCCGGCCCTGGCCGATGGCTTCTTCTCCGGCAACTGGTATGTGACACTGGGTGGCGCCGGCATTTCCGCCCCCACGTTCGAAGGCTCCAAGAACCGCAAGCTGTTCTTCCAGCCGATTATCTCCGTCGGTCGCGGGGGCGCACCACGTTTCTCGTCCCGCAACGATAATCCGAGCTTTGCGATCTACGACACCGACGTCCTGCGCGCCGGCGTCGTCGGCAAGTTCGTGCCCGGGCGTGACGCCGGCACCGACGATGCGCTGAAAGGCCTCTCCGAAGTCAAATGGGGCGGTGAACTCGGCGGCTTTGCCGACCTTTATATCACCGATTACCTGCGCGCCCGTGCCGAGCTGCGCCAGGGCATCCGCGCCCATGACGGACTGGTCGCCGATATCGCCGTCGATGCCTTCACCGATATCGCGCCCGGTTTGCGCGTCTCGGCTGGCCCGCGCATGACCTACGCCACGAGCGGCTATACCCAAGCCTATTACGGCGTGAACGCCGCCGAATCCGCCGCCTCCGGCCTCAGCCAATACGATCCCGATGGCGGTATCACCTCTTATGGAGCGGGCGGCGCGATCACCTGGGATGCTACCGACAAGCTCTCAATGAGCGCCTTCACCGAATACAAGCATCTGGCCGGTCCGGCCGGGGATTCGAGCCTGGTCCGGGAAGAAGGCACCCGCAACCAGCTGATGTTCGGCGTCTCCGCCAGCTACAAGTTCGGCGTCAGTTTCGACTGACAAAGGGCCGCAGCGGATTTTCGATCGGGAAGGGCAGGGGGCGGTTTTCTTGACCCCGCCCATGCTCTATCAACAGGGGATGAGCACAGCCGATCCGAACATCGACCGCGTCATCGACGCGCCTTCCGACAACTTCGTCTATCGCATTCTGCCGCGATGGCTCTGGCCGCATGCCCAGCTCGCCCGCTGGGATCGCCCGATCGGCTGGCAATTGCTGATGTGGCCCTGCTTCTGGTCCTCGGCGCTCGCCGCCAACACACTTGCCGCTGAAGGCCGGTTGAACCTCGGCCTTTTCGCCTTTCACCTTGTCCTGTTTTTCCTCGGCTCGGTTGCCATGCGTGGCGCAGGTTGCACCTATAATGACCTCGTCGACCACGAGATCGACGACAAGGTGGCGCGCACCCGCTCGCGTCCGCTGCCTTCGGGTCGCATAACGCGGAAAAACGCCAAGATCTTCATGGTGTTGCAGGCGCTTGTCGGTCTCGTCGTTCTGCTCTGCTTCAACACGTTTTCGATCATGCTCGGCATCCTGTCGCTCGTCATCGTCGCGATCTATCCCTTCGCCAAGCGCTTCACCGACTGGCCGCAATTCTTCCTCGGGCTCGCCTTCTCCTGGGGCGGGCTGATGGGCTGGGCAGGCCTTCACGGCAATCTGTCGCTCGCCGCTGTCCTCCTCTATGCCGGTGCTGTTGCCTGGACCATCGGCTACGACACCATCTACGCCCATCAGGACAAAGAGGATGACGCCCTGGTCGGCGTGCGTTCCACAGCCCGGCTGTTTGGCGACGACACGAAGATCTGGCTGGTCGGGCTCTATGGCCTCACCTTGGTCCTGCTGCTCGTGGCCTTCCTGGTGGCCGGCGCCGCCTGGCCGGCGATCTTTGGGCTGCTGGCCGCAGGCGCTCTTCTCGGCTGGCAGATCAAGGTGCTCGATATCGACGACGGCGCCCAATGCCTCAAACTTTTCAAGTCCAACAATCGTGTCGGCCTGATCATCTTTGCCGGTCTGGTGCTGGCGCTGCCGTTTGCATGAGCGATGTCTTGAAACCGGATTGCCGCACGCTCCGGATCTGTTTCCCTATGAGACGGGTCGTCTGACCAAAACCCCAAACGCAAGAGGCCCGGAAGTCGCCTTCCGGGCCTCTTTTTTGTCCCGTCTCAGGACACAATCAGTTGCGGGCGATGATTTCCTTTCCGGAAATCTTCATGGTTACACCCAGCTTGCCGGTGGTGCGACGCACCAGGAAGCGCGGACGGCGCTCGGCGAAATAGGAATGGCGGCGGCGCGGCTGTGTCTCCTTGGTGCGCACCTCGCCGATATGCTCTTCCAGCGGCCGTGCAACGCCATCCGCCTCGACCATCAGCATCGGAATACGGAACGCATCCGACCATCCGCGCCAGTCGGCGGCGATGTCGCACAGGTCGTGAGCAACCAGAAGCGGGATGCACAGTTCCGGATCGTCGTGATGCAGTTCCAGCGTTACGGTGACTTCGCCGTCACCATGATCGATGGCACGGGCCGCCACACCCTTGAAGGCGCGGGCAGGAAGAGCGAAGGAAAGCGGAAGGCCGCTGCCGGCCAGGATCTTGCGCAGCACGGCGCCGCGTTCGTCGATGGTGATCGTCACGTCTCCCGAGGCTCCGCGCAAAGCGTAGGTGACCTGCTGAGGGAACCGTGCAGGGTCCAATCGCAAGGTGGCGCCGGCCCATGCAGGCTTCAAAACGGTGTTCGTCATCTTCATGCTACCCTTGTTTTACCCGAGAGCGCGTCATGTGCTCGTCTGTTCGGGACTTTGCGTCCTCTATGGCGCCAAGATAGCCACGCCCCCTTCGAGACAGCTTAAAAATTGCGGTAAAAAAAACCTTGCGGTCTCAAATGGTTAGTTTTGTCATATCGGGCAGGGTTTCGAAAAAGTGAATGTTTGTTCGCCCTGTTTCAGGGAGAGACAGCCGCACGGCGATAGTCCCGGAAACAGGAGCGGTCGTGCGACGGAAATCGCCACTTCGATCCGCTTCTTCAGGATTTCATAAAGCTCCAGGCAAGAATTGAGGCGCATACTGCGATTCGCGCTGTCTGTATCTTTGCCGAGGAATGCCCGATGGTTTCTACCTTTCTGAGCTACAATCTGGTCACCCGTGACCTGAAGGGAAGCCTCGACCGCGTGGCCTCGGACAGCACCGTCGCGCGCCAGACCCAGTACTTCAAGGACAACATCGACAAGGTCACCTCGGTCGACGAGTTTCTCGACGATTATCAGCTCTATTCCTATGCGATGAAGGCCCATGGTCTCGAAGAGATGACCTATGCCAAGGCTTTCATGAAAAAGGTTCTGGAAAGCGATCTGAACGACGAAAAGAGCTTCGCCAACCAGCTGAGCGACGACCGCTACCGCAGTTTCGCCGCCGCCTTTCAGTTCACCGAAGAAACTGCAGACGGCCAGACGGATGCGCAGCAGACGAAGATGCTGGAGCAATACGAAGCGGCACTCGCGGCCGAAAGCGATTCACTGGAGGCGGAAAGCAACTACTACGATCAACGGATCGATACGATCACCAGCGCCCAGAGCCTGGTCGGGACATCACGGCTGCTGAATTACGCCTTGAACGCTTATGGCATCGACGGCACCTATTACAGTAAGGATCACATCCTGAAGGTGCTGACGAGTGATGTGACCGATAGCAACAGCTATGTGAACCAACTGGTGAAGAACAAGAGCCAGGACGCTGCCGGCTTCCTGAAACTGGCCAAAGCATTCAATTTCAACAGCGACGGCAGCCTTTCCGATACCAAGGCGCAGACCGATACTCAGAAGGAGGCGACAATCTCCCTCTATGTCGACGAAGAGCAGACCTATGTCAGCAATTACTATCTGGAGCGCGAGAAGGCATACTACGCCTCCAAGATCGGCAGCGTTGACTCCGTCACCGACATCACCTCCGACAGCCGCCTGTTCAACTACGTAAAGACAGCTTTCCAGCTCGACAGCACGGTCACGTCGTCGGTGTTCAAGAGCATCGTCACCAGTGATCTCACCGCGTCGGACAACTACGCCGTCACCAATGGCGGCGATGCCTGGGTAGCGCTGGCGCAGAAGTTCAACTTCGACACCACGGGTGCGGTCAAGGCCGATTCGGCTGCTCAGTCCAGCACGCAGCTCGCCACGACGAACAGCAATTTTGCCACCTATTACGACGACGCCGACGAAGAGAAGAAGACGGCCCTCATCGAGACATTCAAGACCGGCATGGCCAAGGTCACCAAGGTCGATGACATTCTGAACAACGCTTCGTTGAAGCTGATATTGCAGCGCACCTTTGGATTCGAATCCAGCGAGTTCAGCAACACGGAACTGCGCAAGGCGCTGACCAGCGACTTCACCGATCCGGAGAGCTATGCCAACAAATCCAAGGATGAACGTCTGATTGAAATGTCGAAGCTGTTCAACTTCGACAGTGACGGCAATATCGACGCGCCGCTGCAGGCCCACAGCACTTTCGCCGCCACGATGATTTCGAAGGACTACATCATCAACAAGTCCCGTTTTCTTGAGGGGACCGAGCTGAAGACAACCAAGGAAACCGCAACCAAGGCGGCGACCTACTACCAGGAAAACATTCAGGGCGTGGAGACGGTCGATGACCTGTTGTCCGATCGCGGCATCATCGATGTGGTGATCGGTGCCTACGGCCTGGATGAGACGGTGAGCGACGATTTCCTCAAGCAGATATTCGCTTCCGATCTGTCCGACCCGAAGAGCTTCGTCAATCAGCAGTCCAGCAACAAATGGGCTGAACTGGTCGCATCCTTCAACTTCGACAGCGAGGGCAAGCTGACCCGCGAGACCTTGGGCACAGTCCAGCAGCGCGGCGAGACGCTCGAGACCGTCAATCTCTATATGCGCCAGACACTGGAAGAGAACGAAGGCGAGAGCAGTGAAGCTGTTCGCCTCGCGCTCTATTTCGAGCGCACGGCGCCGACGATTACCGACGCCTATGAGATCATCGCCGATGACGCTTTGACGGAAGTCTTCCGCACCATCTTCGGCTACACCGAGGATTTCTCCAACATGGATGTTGACGCTCAGGCCAAGGTGATCAAATCGCAGCTTGAGCTGTCCGACCTTCAGGACCCGAAAAAGCTGCAGCGCTTGATCGAACGCTACACCGCCATGTATGACACCGAAAATGCCAGTTATGATACGACGGCAGTCTCGATCCTGTCCGGCGGCAGCGCGAGCATCTCTGCCGACCTGCTCTTGAGCATCGCTCAGCTCAAATACTGAAGAATTCCGAAGCCGCCTGTACCTTGCAGGCGGTTTTCCTTTTGGCTATCGATATATCCAAGGAAATATATCGATGGGGATTTTTCATGCGTAAATTCACGAAGGTTGCCGTCCTCGCCCTTGGCGCGATTGTGGCTCAACTCTCGCCTGCCACCCTTGCGGCAGGGCGTGCAGAAGCCGCCGATCCCATCACAGTCTTCGCCGCGGCAAGCCTCAAAGAAAGCGTCGAGACAATCGCCGCGGACTGGAAGGCCGAAACCGGCAACGAGGTCCGCTTGTCCTTCGCCGGCAGTTCGGCTCTCGCCAAGCAGATCGAGGAAGGCGCGCCCGCTGACGTCTTCATCTCTGCCGATCTGAAGTGGATGGATCATCTCGACAAGGCCGGCAGGATCAAGTCCGCCACCCGCGTCAACCTGCTCGGCAACCGCATTGTGCTCGTCGCACCGAAGGATTCCACGTTAACCGCCACCATCGGCGAAAGCTTCCCCTTGGCGACCCTGTTGGGTGATGGCCGCCTGGCCATGGCCAATGTCGATGCTGTCCCCGCCGGAACCTATGGCAAGGCGGCGCTCGAAAAGCTTGGCGTCTGGCAGAGCGTCAAGGACAAGGTGGCCCAGGCCGAGAATGTCCGCGCGGCCCTGCTGCTGGTCTCGCGCACGGAAGCCCCTCTCGGCATCGTCTACGAGACCGACGCCAAGGTCGATGCGGGTGTGAAAATCCTCGATCGCTTCCCCGAAGAAAGCCACCCGGCCATCGTCTATCCGGCAGCCGTGACCACCGACAGCAAGAATCCCGAAGCCGCCGCCTTCCTCGCTTACTTGCAGGGCGGCAAGGCCCATGCCATCTTCACCGCTGCCGGCTTCACGGTACTCGCCAAGACCAACTGACGGCGGACGAACCCTCGCATCGGGATGCCTTTCTTGACCCTGACGGCTGAAGAATGGACCGCCATGTGGCTCAGCCTGAAGGTTGCGAGCGTGGCTGTCATCTTTTCGCTGCCCCTCGGACTCTTCGTCGCCTGGCTGCTGTCGCGACGAAACTTCTGGGGCAAGTCGCTGTTGAATGGACTTGTTCATCTGCCGTTGATTCTGCCGCCAGTCGTCACGGGTTACCTGCTGTTGATCACCTTTGGTCGGCGTGGCGCCGTCGGCGCCTTTCTCGATAACACGCTCGGCCTCGTTTTTTCCTTCCGCTGGACGGGGGCAGCACTTGCCGCCGCCGTCATGGGGTTCCCGCTTCTCGTCCGCTCCATTCGCCTGTCGCTGGACGCCGTGGACCAGAGGCTGGAAGCGGCCGCCTCAACGCTCGGCGCGAGCCCCGCCCATGTCTTCCTTACTGTTACCCTGCCGCTGATCCTGCCCGGCATCGCCGCCGGGGCCATCCTCGCCTTCGCCAAGTCCATGGGTGAATTCGGCGCGACCATCACCTTCGTCTCCAATATCCCCGGTGAGACCCAGACGCTCGCCTCGGCCATCTACACCTACACCCAGGTGCCGGGCGGTGATGTCGCTGCCATGCGCCTCACCCTGATCTCCATCGCCCTCTCGCTCGGTGCGCTCGTCGCTTCCGAATTCCTTTCCCGGCGCATCGCCGCCCGCGTCGGAGCGGGCTGATGCTGGAGATCTCCGTTCACCACCACCAGGGCGCCTTCACCCTCGACGCCAACCTCGCCATCGGCCGCGGCCTCACGGCGCTCTTCGGTCCCTCCGGTTCCGGCAAAACAACACTCGTCAACATGCTCGCCGGCCTGATCCGTCCCACACAGGGCCGCGTGGTCTTCGACGGAGAGCCATGGACCGATACCGGGCGCGGCGTCTTCGTGCCCCCGCATCGCCGGCGCATCGGTTATGTCTTCCAGGAAGGTCGCCTCTTTCCGCACATGAGCGTATTGCAGAACCTGCGCTACGGCGAAAAATCTTTGCCCAAGGGCGAGCGTCGCGAGGATCTTGCCCGCGTGACCAACTTGCTCGGCATTTCCGCTTTGCTCGACCGTCGCCCCGCCCATCTTTCCGGCGGCGAAAAGCAACGCGTGGCGCTCGGCCGCGCCTTGATGGCAAGCCCCAAACTACTCTTGATGGACGAACCGCTCTCGGCACTCGATCACGATCTGAAGGGCCAGATCCTGCCCTATATCGAGCGCATCCGCGACGATGTCGGCATACCGATCCTCTATGTCAGTCATTCGCTCGACGAGGTGGCGCGACTGGCAACCGGCGTCGTCACCTTCGAACGCGGCAAGACAACCGCCATCGGCGGTCCGGATGCCATGTTGGCAACGATCGCGCGTGGCACGGGAGACTTACCGGCCGGCAATTTCATTGAAGCGACCGTCACCGGCCACGATGACCGGGATGGCCTGACGGAAGCCCTGGCCACGGCAGGCCCGATCGTATTGAGGCGTGCTCAAGTCGAGATCGGCGCCCGCATCCGCGTTTTCGTGCCGGTGTCGGATATCGTCGTGGCCAAGGGGGCCGCCGACGGATTATCGACGCTTAACAGGCTGTCAGGGGTGGTCGCTGATATCTCGGATAGCGGTGAGGGCGCAGTAACACTGAGCGTCAGCTGCAACGGCGAGCGTCTGCTGGCCGAACTTACCCGCCGTTCTGTGTCTCAACTTGCCCTGACAAAGGGCATGCCGGTCAGCCTGCTGTTCAAGACGGTGTCGATCGCCCCCGAGGGACTGTTCCGCCGGCTTTAGGGTCACGCAGCGAGCGCTTCACGCCTCGTCTTGCGCACCCTTTCCTGACCTCTCGGTAAAATCGATGGCCTGTAAGCTCGCCAGCCAATCCAGATCCGCCTGAAGCACCCGGCGGCTCTCGGCTTCCATCCTCCGGCAGGTTTCAAGCAGTCGCTCGCCGAAGGCCGTCAGCCCGGCCCCGCCGCCACTCTTTCCGCCGTGGCGGGTCACGATCGACGGATTTACAAACATCCGGTTGATCTCGTCGGCGAGCAGCCAGGCCCGCCGATAGGACATGCCCATGGCCGCCCCCGCCGCCCGGATCGAGCCGTGTTCGACGATCAGCGCCAGCAATCGCGCCTTGCCGGGCCCTAGCCGCGCGCCATTGGCGAAATCGATCCTGAACGAAAGGCGAGGGGAGCTGCCCATGGCCTCACTCGACCACCTTGCCGGGGTTCATGATCCCTGCCGGGTCGAAAGCCTGCTTGATCCGACGCATCAGCTCGGTCTCGATGGCCGGTCGGCTGGCGGCCAGTTCGTCCCGCTTCAGCTGCCCGACGCCATGTTCCGCCGAAATCGAACCGCTGTGGCGGTGCACGACGGCGTGAACCACCGCATTCACCTCGCGCCAGCGGGCAATGAAGGCGGCCTTGTCGGCGCCAACAGGCTGGCTGATGTTGTAATGGATATTGCCGTCGCCCAGATGCCCGAAGGCGCAGATGCGGGCATCCGGAATTAGCGCATGCACGGCGGCATCGGCCTCCGCAAGAAACGCGGGGATGCGCGAGATCGGCACGGACACGTCGTGCTTGATCGACCCGCCCTCCGGCTTCTGCGCGTCCGACATGCTCTCGCGCAGGTGCCAGAAGGCATCCTGTTGTGCAAGGGAGCTGGCAATCGCCGCATCTGAGACGAGACCACTTTGGAATGCTTCGGTCAGCAGCGCCTGCATCATCAGATCGGCAGCCTCGGCCGTATCGGAGGTGGAAATGTCAATCAGCGCATACCAGGCATGGACGGAAGCGAGCGGATCGCGAACGCCCGGAATATGCTTTGTCGTGAACTCGATGCCGATGCGCGGCATCAGCTCGAAACCGGTTAGCGCCGACCCGCAACGCTGCGACGCTAATTCGAAGAGCGCGAGAGCAGCTTTAGGCGAGGAAAGGCCGGCATAGGCCACCTGCCGCCCGCGCGGACGAGGATACATCTTCAGCACCGCCCCGGTGATCACGCCGAGCGTCCCCTCCGCCCCGATGAACAGGTCACGCAGGTCATAGCCGCTATTGTCCTTCTTGAGGCGCCTGAGGCCGTCCCAGATCTCGCCCGTCGGCAGGACCACTTCGAGGCCGAGGCAGAGCTGGCGCATATTGCCATAGGCGAGCACGGCCGTGCCGCCGGCATTCGTCGCCAGGTTGCCGCCGATCCGGCAGGAGCCTTCGGAGCCAAGCGACAGAGGAAACAACCGCCCATGCGCCTCTGCCGCCTTCTGCACATCCGCAAGGATGGCGCCGCCATCGGCGACGATCACATCAGCGACCGGGTCGACCTCCCGGATCTTGTTCATCCGTTCGAGCGACAGCAGCACGTCCTGCCCGCCTTCGCGCGGGACCTGACCGCCGACGAGGCCGGTGCCGCCGCTCACTGGAACGATCGCCGTACCGGTTTCTGATGCCAGTTTCATGATCGCCGAGACTTCTGCCGTCGATGCCGGTTTCAGCACCAGCGGCGAAGACCCGTGGTACAGCCCGCGGTTTTCCGTGAGATAGGGTTTGATGTCTGCCTCACGCACCAGGGCATGGGCCTCGCCGACGATATCCATGAAGGCTTGAAGCAGGCCTTCCCGGCTCCTGCCGGAAGAATGGGTCGAATCGCTCATGCCTCTGCTCCTTCCGCGCCGCGTGGAGCAGCCGCCCGCACCAGCCGGTCATTGATCGCCTCGCCAAGACCCTGCTCGGGGATCGGCATGACCGCAATGCCGAAAGCCCCCGTCGCGTCGGCTTGTTTCAGATAGGCGAAAAGATTGGCCGCCGCTTCCGCGAGGTCGCCCGCTTGGCTGAGGTTCAGCACCACCCTGGCTTTCTCCGCTCCTGCGGCCGGCTCCTGACCGAAAGCGATCAGCGCTTCGTCGGCAAGAACCTCGGTCGCGTTGAGCCGCACTTGCGCGCGCGGGGCATAATGCGATGCAAGCATGCCCGGCGCCTCGATCGCAGCTGTCCCGGCAGCCTTGAGACGCTCGACCGAGAGTCCGGTTGCATCCTCGATCGCCTCGACGGGAACGCCCCCCGGCCGCAACAGCCGGATGCGGCCGTCCTCCACCTTCACGATCGTCGATTCCACCCCGACAGGGCATGCGCCGCCATCGATGATGACGCCGATCTTGGCGCCGAGATCGGCCTCGACATGGGCCGCCGTCGTCGGGCTCACCAACCCGGAAGAATTGGCGCTTGGCGCTGCCAGCGGCCGCCCATAAGCGCCGATCAGTCGTGCCGGGAAACCGAGCGGCACCCGAATGCCGACACTGTCGAGGCCGGCGGTCGCCAGCGCGTGAATGTTCGACCTGTCGGAAAGAGGCAGCACCAGCGTCAGTGGCCCGGGCCAGAACGTTTCCGCCAGCTTACGCGAGATCGGGTCAAACATCGCATGACGCTCCGCCATCGCGAGATCCGACATATGGCAGATCAGCGGATTGAAGCGTGGTCGCCCTTTGGTCTCGTAGATCGAGGTGATGGCCGCAGGATCGGTCGCGTCAGCGGCAAGGCCGTAAACGGTCTCGGTCGGAACAGCGACGGGGCGACCGGCTTCGAGCACCGCGATCGCAGCGGCAATCGCTGCGTCCGCTCCGCCTTCATCGTCGATGGAAATCACGCGTGCCATGCGCCCGCCTTGCTCGTTGGAAAGTCCGTCCATAGCGCGGACGGGGGGACGGGATCAAACCTCAATTTTCGAAACCGGACCTGCCTGAGGCCACACCCTCTATTTTAAGGGGGAACGTGATCGTTCAAATTTTACCTACCGGTGTAACCGAAAGAAAGAAGTCTTCTGCTTATTCTGTTTTCAACGAACACAGACTGCCTCAAGACCGGGACGTATCAGATGCAGCAGATGAAGAACCCAGCGGCCAGCATCGCGCTTCGTGTGGCGACCGCAATGCACCAGATGGGCATCGACGGCCTGCCACGTAACTACGAACTGGTCTACGAGGCTTATTCGGGCAGCAATCCGGAACTCGTTCGCGATTTCATCGCACTCGGCAAGGTCAAGACCCAGGAAGCGCTGGATGAACTCGGCCGCAAATATCTGCCGCATCAGCATGAAGATGGGCTGCTGAGCCGCCAGAACGGCCAGGTCCGCGCCGAGATGAGCAATTTCATCTCGCTGCTCAATGAAGAGAAAATTTCGCTGACCGATTACGGTCGCGTCATCGGCCATGCCTCGCGCACCATCCTGACCGAGGCGGACCTGGAAGGCACGCCGCTCGGCCAGTCGATCAAGATGCTAAAGGCCGCGACTGAAAAGCGCGCCCACCAGAACAGCAATGTCGTGCGCGCTGTCGTCGACAAGACCGCATCGCTCGCGGACATGCAGCGTGAGGCCGAGGAAGCCGAAGCTGCGAAATTCGTCGACCCGCTCACCCGCCTCGCCAGCCGCCGCGCCTTCAACAAGGCCGTGGCCAAAATCTATGCCAATCCGGAAATGCCGGCTCTCTGCGGTGTCGCCATTGGTGAAATCGACGATTACGCCCGCATCCAGGAACAGATGGGCCCGACTGTCGCCGAGCGGCTTTTGATGCAGGTGGGCAAGGTTCTTGAAGCCGTTTCTGGTGGTGGTGATCTCGCCTGCCGCTTTGACGGCGGTCGGTTCGGCCTCCTGCTCTATACCTCTGATCAGGACGAGATCAGCCGCGTCGTCGACCTCGTGCGCGGCAAGCTGAAGGCCAGCGCCTTTGTCGGCTCGAACGGTGGCCGCAGCATGGGCCAGCTGTCCATGTCTTTCGGCATCTGCTTCTCAGAGCAGGCACCGAACGCCTTCGACTTCACGAACTTCGCCGAAAAGGCTTTGTCGACCTCCAAGGCAGCCGGCGGCGACACCGTTACCGTCTATGGTGCTTCCGATTACGTTTCCAAGGACTGGCTGCTCTACAAGAAGAAGCCGCTTGGCGGCTTTGGTGCCTGATCAGGCAGGGCTCAATCAGAGCTTGGCGATGATCTTGCGAAGCTCCGCATCCCGCGCACCGAGCATCAGCACGTTGCGCAGCGCCTCCTTCGGATCATGGGTGCGAAAGAGCAGCCCGTTGTCGCGGATTGAGCGGTCGATGGTCATGGCTTTCGCTTCTGCTTCCGGCTTCAGCGCCACGGCAAAATACATCCGCGAATAGTTCTGCCGGATCCGCTCGAAGAACGCTTCATTCTCACCGATTTCTGCGAAGAAATTGGCGATGTAGAAGGCCCAGCGCACATCGGCATATCGGGCAAAATTCGTCCGCGCCGCCGTCACGTGACAGTAGCCCAGATGCGGGCTGTCGCTCAGCGTGCGGTGAAAGATGATCTTCGGAAACTGGATCGACCGGTGGAAGGAGTTGATCCGTGTATGCGTCGTATCGGCAGCCGCTTCCAGCCGCTTGCCGGTCCGCTCCGCCACTTCCTCATAGGTGAGATAGCGCCGCTGCTCCGGGACCCAGTCATCGCGATGCCGCGAAATGCGCCCGGTCCGCAGGAATTCAGTATGAGCCGCCTTGGCTGGGGATCCAGCCTTCTCGGTCTTTGATGCCGCGAAATATCTCAGTTTCTGCATTTTGACGCTCTGACGGTGCCCGGCTTCAAGTGTAGAGCTTACCGCAGCATGGTTAATCATCATTTGATGGTATTCTGCGGTACAGAGGTTTCGCGAGGCTTGCCGCACTGCAAATCCTGAAATCTTCCTTCACTCGCTCATTTGCGCCATCGTCGCTGAAAGCAGAACTTATCCGTTGCTGCAGTTTGCCGAAATATAACGACAATTTCCGATTTTGCTCTTCACGAGACAGCCTCTGCATATGTCGCAAACGATTTCTGCCGTGTCGTTCCGCAGTGCAGCGCCGCCTCGGGCCTTGTGATTAGATGAACCCAAGCTCGAGGTGCTGCCCAGCTAGGGAGGGCGGGAAATCGGGAAGCCGGTCAAAATCCGGCGCTGCCCCCGCAACGGTGGTGGAGAATGCGCTTCGGCACAAAGCCACTGGGAGAAACCCTGGGAAGGCGCCGGCGCGGTCCGCAAATGGACCACTCCAGAGCCCGGAAACCAGCCTCGGGAAACGAACAATCAAGGTCGCGGCGGGCGGCCGGAGATGGCCGTGCTCTGCCCATCCCAAGGGGCGGTGCCGTGCTGCGCTCCTCATCCGCCGATCCAGGAAAACGAGGACGACATGGACCTGCAGACCACGGCATTGCGCCAGTTGAAGAACCGCCGCGAAGGCTTCAGCCTTGAACAGCCCTTTTACATCGACCAGGACTACTTCAAGCTCGACATGGAGACGATCTGGTATCGCGACTGGCTGTTCATGGGCCATGACTGCGAGATCCCGCGCGCCGGCAATTATTTCACCGTTCAGGTCGGCGATTATCCTGTCGTCATCGTGCGCGGCAAGGACCAGGTCATCCGCGCCTTCCACAACACCTGCCGCCATCGCGGCCACCGCGTCTGCACGCAGGACAAGGGCGCATCCGCCAAGCTCGTCTGTCCCTATCACCAGTGGACCTACGACCTCGACGGCTCGCTGGTCTTTGCCCGTCAGATGGGCGAGAATTTCGACAAGGCGGACTTCGGCCTGAAGACGGCCCATTGCGAAAGCGTCGCCGGCTACATCTTCATCTGTCTGGCCAACGAAGCCCCTGACTTCGCCCCCGTCCGCGCCTCGATCGAGCCCTACATGGCGCCGCACCGCCTGTCGGAAGCCAAGGTCGCCCACAAGACGACGATCATCGAAAAGGGCAACTGGAAGCTTGTCTGGGAAAACAACCGCGAATGCTACCACTGCGCCGGCAATCACCCGGAACTCTGCCGCACCTATCCGGAAGCCCCGACGGCAACCGGTGTCCAGGGCGCCGGTGACGATCCCTTCATTGCCGACCACTGGGCGCGCTGCGAAGCCGCAGGTCTCCCCTCCACCTTCAAGATGGATCCGTCGGGCCAGTTCCGCACCGCCCGCATGCCGCTGATCCAGGATGCCGAGAGCTACACCATGTCCGGCAAGCGCGCCGTGAAGAAGCCGCTCTCTGCCGACGTGCCGATCAGCCATATCGGCACCATGCTGCTCTTCCACTATCCGACGACCTGGAACCACATCCTCGGCGACCACGCGATCTCCTTCCGCGTCCTGCCGATCTCGGCCGAGGAAACCGCGGTCACCACCACCTGGCTGGTCAACAAGGATGCGGTCGAAGGCGTCGACTACGACCTCGAAGAGCTGACCCATGTCTGGACCATGACCAACGATCAGGACCGCTCGATCGTCGAGGAAAATGCCTTCGGCATCCGCTCCCCGGCCTATGAGCCCGGCCCCTATTCGGTCGATCACGAAGGCGGCGTCATGCAGTTCGTCGAATGGTATTCCAACTTCATGATCGAGCGTCTGCAGGGCGACAAGGCCCGCCTCTCGGCGGTGGCATAAAGATGAACATCGCGGTCAACCCATACCGTCACGTGGACGAGATGCATCCCTGGTCCGACAGGGAGCATTTGCTCGAATGCGTTGCCGTCACGCCGGAAGCCCCCGACGTGATGACATTCACCTTCAAGCCGAACAAGCCAAACCTCTGGTTTCGTTACCAGCCCGGCCAGTTCGTCACGTTGGAGATCCCGGCCGAGCCTGAGCCGGTCATGCGCACCTACACGCTCTCCTCCAGCCCCTCACGCCCCTATACGGTCGCGGTCACGGTGAAGGCGCAGGCCGACAGTATCGGCACCCGCTGGATGTTCGACAACCTGAAGCCCGGCATGGCGCTGAAGGCCTTCGGCCCGCTCGGTGATTTCTCCTATGCCCGCCATCCGGGCAAGAAATACCTCTTCGTTTCGGCCGGCTCGGGCATCACGCCGATGATGTCGATGACCCGCGACATGAGCGATCGGGCGCCCGACAGCGACATCACCTTCCTCAACTGCGCGCGCTCGCCCGACGACATCATCTTCCGCTGGGAGCTTGAGGCCAAGGCCCGCGAGATGCCGCATTTGACGCTCGGCTTCATCGTCGAACAGGTGTCGCGCGGCCAGCTCTGGTCGGGGCTGAAGGGCCGGATCGACAAGGCCAAGATCGCGCTTCTGGCACCCGACTTCCTCGAACGCACCGTCTTCTGCTGTGGCCCGGCGCCCTTCATGGCAACCGTCCGCGAGGCGCTCGAAGGCGCCGGCTTCGACATGAAGAACTATCATGAAGAAGCCTTCCAGCCGGTCAAGCCGGAGCCGCTCGTGGTCGTCGCAGATCATGCCGATGGCGAGCAGCCGACCAAGGTCAAGTTCGCCATGTCCGGCAAGGACGGGCTCTGCGCCCCCGGCCACACGGTTCTGCAGGCGGCCCGCGCCGCCGGCGTGAGGATCGGCGCTGCCTGCGAATCCGGCCTTTGCGGCACCTGCAAGGTCATGAAGCTCTCGGGCGAGGTCGAGATGGACCACAATGGCGGCATCCTCGACGACGAGATCGACGAAGGCTACATCCTCGCCTGCTGTTCGCGGCCGAAGGGCGACATCGAAATCGAAGCCTGAACCATCCTGGAGCGGGCGTCCTCATTCGCCCGTGCACCCCGCTGTTTGCCCTGTGTTCGGGGGCTTGTTCCATCGCCCCTGACGCATTAGCCTTCCATCATTGACGCCTCCCATGCCCGGAAGTCTCAGCCGGGGCTCGCATCGAACCAGACCATGAGGGTCCGGCGTGTGCGGCGGAGGCTCGATAAAATGGGAGGGGAATCGCATGAGCAGGATCTGGACCTTCATGGCCGCTGTCTGCGTGACACTGACAGGTATTGTCGCCGAAAGCGCACCGGTCAGCGCAGGCGTCGATGTTGTCGTCTACGAACGCTATGAGCGCTACCAGCGCATCACCGTCAAGACGCATCACGGCAATCGGCCCTATCGACCGGGCTACGTCTATCACCGAGGCCACTGGTTTTCCGCAGCATCGATGCGCGCAGGCGTCATCGTCGATCGGCCCATCCTGCCGCATCGGATCATCCGTTCCGTTGAATTCCACCCGCGCCACTACAGCTGGTGCGCCGACCGCTATCGGTCCTACAACTGGCGCAGCAACACCTTTCAGCCGTATCACGGTCCGCGTCGGCAGTGCTACTCACCCTATTTCTGATGGCTGAACCTAGATCTCGACATTCCGCCGGTCACGATCAAGTGTCCGGTGGAACATTGCCCTGTATTGCCCGTTGACGGGCACTTGCGTGCCGAAGCCGCCTACGGCCCGGTACACGCGGTGCGCGAGGCCAGATTTCCCATTAATCCTGGGTTCAGGCTGGCGCCGTTAACCTTTGTTCAAGATAGGCACTGGTCGTCACACGTCCAGGCTTGTCTCAAACACAGACAGGGAGAAAACACCATGAAGACTGTCTTCAAGAAAGCCGCCGTTGCCGCCCTGGCATCGGTCATCGGGCTTACCGGCATGATCCCCGCCCAGGCCCAGGTGATCCGCCCCACTGCGCCGGTCGCAGCGACGTCGGATGTCACACAGGTTCAGTTCCGCCGCGACCGTGACCGCTACGAGGCCCGCCGCTACTGGCGCGGTCATCGTGGCTATCGTGAACGCCGCGCCGGCTACCGTTACCACAATGGCTACTGGTACCCGCTCGCAGCCTTCGCTGCCGGTGCCATCATCGGTGGCGCCATCGCCAACCAGCCGCGCGCCGTCCCGCGCGTCTCGGGCAACCTGAGTGCGAACCACTACCAGTGGTGCCAGAACCGCTATCGTTCTTACGACAGCTATTCGAACACCTTCCAGCCGTATAACGGCCCGCGCCAGCAGTGCGTCTCGCCTTACTACTGATCCCTTTCAGGGAAACTTATCGCCATCTCAAGCCGCTCGCAGCCCGTCGCTGCGGGCGGTTTTTTCGTGTTCTTTCCGAGACTTTCCTAACGCCGCCATGGCCGCATTAACCATTTGTTAACCAAATCGGCGCTACTTCTTGCATCAACGATTTGTTTACGTAGATGACCAAAGTGCTAACCGAACCACGCTCCATCCGCATCAAGGGCAGATCCTTCCTGGCCGTCGTCCTGACGCCGGATCTGCCGTTTGACGATTGGCTCGTCCGGCTCGATGATCTCGCGGCCCGCTCCGCCGGCTTCTTTCTCGGTCGGCCCGTCGTTCTCGACGTATCGGACCTGGAGATCGACCGACCGCAGCTGAAGGCGCTGATCGCCGAGCTTGGCAGCCGCAACGTCTCGATCATGGGCATTGAGGGCGGACGTCCCTCGCTGGTCGAGCCCGGCATGCCACCGATGCTGAAGGGTGGCAAACCGGCGGCAGATTACGAGGTACCGCGCTCCGAGGTGCCGGAACCGGTAAGCGGCAAGAGCGCTGAAGCAACGGCGAACCCGCCGGTCGAGCAGGCGCCGCCGCAGGTGGTGGTGCAGCAGAGCCAGGTTTCGGCTCCCTCGCTGATTGTGCGGGAAACGGTGCGGTCGGGCCAGTCGGTGATCTACGCCCAGGGTGACGTGACGGTCATCGGTTCGGTTCAATCCGGTGCCGAAGTGATCGCCGGAGGCTCTGTTCATATTTACGGCGCCCTTCGTGGGCGTGCATTGGCAGGCTGCGTTGGCAATGCCGACGCAAGGATCTTCTGTCGTAAGTTCGAATCCGAACTGGTGGCAATCGACGGTGTCTACGCGATGACCGACGACATGGATCCGGAATTGAAAGGGCATCCAGTTCAGCTTTGGCTGGAGGGGGATGCGATCATGACAGAAAGAATGATGTGAACGTGAGCGGGGATAGACAGGAGAACCACATGGGCAAGGTTATAGTCGTGACATCCGGCAAGGGCGGGGTCGGCAAGACCACCTCGACGGCCGCTCTGGGTGCAGCGCTCGCGCAGCGCAACGAAAAGGTCGTCGTCGTCGATTTCGACGTCGGTCTTCGCAATCTCGATCTGGTGATGGGCGCTGAGCGCCGCGTCGTCTATGACTTGGTGAACGTGATCCAGGGTGACGCCAAGCTGCCGCAGGCGCTCATCCGCGACAAGCGACTGGAAACGCTCTTCCTGCTGCCCGCCTCACAGACCCGCGACAAGGATAACCTGACCGCCGAAGGCGTCGAGCAGGTCATCAACGAGCTGAAGAAGTATTTCGACTGGATCATCTGCGACAGCCCCGCCGGCATCGAACGCGGTGCGACGCTCGCCATGCGCCATGCCGACATGGCCGTCGTCGTCACCAATCCGGAAGTCTCCTCGGTGCGTGATAGCGACCGCATCATCGGTCTCCTGGATTCCAAGACGCTCAAGGCCGAGCGCGGCGAGCGCATGGAAAAGCATCTGCTGCTCACCCGCTACGATTCCAACCGCGCCCAGCGCGGCGACATGCTGAAGGTCGACGACGTGCTGGAGATACTCTCCATCCCGCTGCTCGGCATCATTCCGGAAAGCATGGATGTGCTGCGCGCCTCCAATATCGGCGCACCGGTGACGCTCGCTGATGCCCGCAGCGCCCCGGCTCTCGCTTACTTCGACGCCGCCCGCCGCCTGGCTGGTGAAAACGTCCCGATCACCATTCCTGGCGAGAAGCGTGGCCTCCTCGACAAGATCTTCGCGCGGAGGGCCGCATGAGCATTTTCTCCCTGTTCCGCAAGCAGCGTTCCGCCCCCATGGCGCGCGAGCGACTGCAGGTCCTGCTCGCCCATGAACGGGCGTCGCTCGAAAGTGATCTGGTCGCAGTGCTGCGCGAGGAAATCCTCGCCGTGATTGCCAAGCATGTCGAATTCGACCGCGACAAGGTCGAGATCAAGATGGACCGCGACGGCGACGTCTCGATCCTCGAGATCGACGTCGAGATACCGCTCAACGCCCAGCGTCTCGCGGCCTGATCCGGTCGTCATCTGTCATGAAAAAGGCCGCCACCGGAATTCCGGTTGGCGGCCTTCTCTTTTGTCGAACGGGCAGGGCGGTTTCGCCACCCTGCCTCGCCAGGATCGTTAGCCGATGCGGGCGTTGTCGTCCTTCTTGATCGCAACGATGGTCGAACGTGGCAGCTTGCCCTCGCCATCGGGGAAGGGCGCGTCGGGATGCTGGATCCCGACGAAATGGGTGCGCTTGTCGGCAGACCAGGTCTGGCCGGTGACCTCGGCACCCTTCGGCGCGGTCAGGAAGCGCTCGATCCGTCCGGTGACCGGGTCGCCTGCGAGCATCTGGTTGTTGCCCTGACCGGCAAAGTCGCCCTCATTGGTGTCCTCGCCGTCGGTCTGGATCCACAGAAGACCAGTGGAATCGAACATCATGCCATCAGGCGAATTGAACATGTTGCCTTCGTTGATGTTCGACGAACCGGCATAGGGGCTGTCCTTGTGCACGACCGGGTTGCCGGCCATCAGGAACAGATCCCACTTGAACTTGCCATCTGCATGGTCGTCATTCTCCGGGTACCAGCGCACGATCTGGCCGTATTCATTGGCCTCGCGCGGGTTGACGGCGTTGATTTCCATCACGTCGCCCCCGGCATTGGTCTTCATCTTGCCGTCCTTGACCACGGCACGGTTCGAATTGTTGGTCAGGCAGCAATAGGCTTCGATGGCAACCGGATTGGTGGCAACCCATTCCGGGCGGTCCATGGTCGTCGCGCCAACCTTGGAAGCGGCCTGACGGGTGAGAACGCAGATCTCGTCCATCTTCATGCCGGTCGTCTCTTCGGTGAGCGCGAGCCACTCGCCGTTGCCGTCGTCCGAGAATTTGGCGACGTAAAGCGTGCCTTCGTCGAGCAGCTTCGAGGTGTCGCCACCCGGAACATAGATGCCGTTGGAGACATATTTGTAGAGAAACTCGCCACGCTCGTCGTCACCCATATAGACGACCACGCGGCCGTCACGGGCCACCACCACGGCGGCGTTTTCGTGCTTGATACGGCCAAGTGCTGTGCGCTTGATCGGGGTCGAGGACGCGTCCGAAGGATCGATTTCGACGACATAACCGGCGCGACGCGGCTCGTTCGGGTTCTTCGAGACGTCGAAGCGCTCGTCAAACTTCTCGTAGCCATAACGCGTCTCCGCGACGATGCCGTAACGCTTGTAATCGTCGGGCATTTTGAAGTCGGCAACGGTCGAGCCGAAATAGCCGTTGAAGTTTTCTTCGCAGGTCAGATAGGTGCCCCAGGGCGTCTTGCCGGCGCCGCAGTTGTTGAAGGTCCCGAGACAGTCGACACCATTGGGATCGGCAGCCGTCTTCACGAGGTCCGAACCGGCGGCCGGGCCCGACAGCTTCATCGGCGTGTTGTGATGGATACGGCGGTTGAACTTGCTGTCGACCACGATCTGCCAACCGTCAGCGCCTTCCGCCACTTCCATGACGGTCACGCCCTGCATGTGTTGCAGGATCTTCACGTCGTCGAGGCTCTTCGGCATGCCCTTTTCGTTGTGCGGCAGGTTGGTCTCGTTGTTCACATATTCATGGTTGACGGCGATCACCTGGGCGCTGCCAATGACGAACAGCTCCATACCGTCGGTGTTCTCACCGAACACCTTGTCGGAGTTTTCAAGCGACACGCCATTGGCCGGATCGATGTCGGAGGCGGTGGAAAAAAGCGGCTGGCCCCACTTGGCGAGCGGCTCCCAGCGATAGCCTTCCGGCACATGCACGGTGTTGTCGGTCGAGATCGGCACCGGCTTGAACGGGAAACGCGAGCCGGCTTCCTGGGCCTGGGCAGAGGTCGACGACATCAGATTGCCGAGCGTGCCCATGGCAGCAGCAGCCGAGCCGAGGGCGAGCACGCCGCCGAGAAAGCCACGGCGGGAAACGGCGCGTTCGACGACGCGATCGAAATCGGTCACGGCCGGCGGCGGATTGTGCAGCTCGTCCCACTCGTCCCAGGACAGATGATTGGTGTTGGTCTCGGTCATCGCGAAGCCTCCTTTGGGTTGCGTTCACTTCCGACTAGCCAGCCCGAGTAACAGTCATGTGACGAAGACCAGCCCTCGTCACCGATCGCAAAATTCGAAATTTCGACGCCCCTGCAACAGGCCGGCTATCCGGCCGGATTAAATCCTTGGGCCGTCTCGCCTTTGCCCACCAATCGCGATCGCAGGGCTGGCGACGCGGCTTTTCCGCTCACGCAACTGTCTCCTCCCTCCCGTGGCAGTCCTGTTTCGTGGGGCCAATGGGTCGGTGGACGAGACTTCCTGACGCATGCAAAAGATTTGACGTTTACGTAAAAATCAATTAGCCAAAGAGGAGAATGAGCCGCGCCTCCTGGGTGGGAGTCCT
The DNA here is from genome assembly GCF_006443685.1 of Rhizobium glycinendophyticum. Lineage (NCBI taxonomy): Bacteria > Pseudomonadati > Pseudomonadota > Alphaproteobacteria > Hyphomicrobiales > Rhizobiaceae > Peteryoungia > Peteryoungia glycinendophytica. The sequence goes on from NZ_VFYP01000001.1 coordinate 952,629, forward strand.
TGGCGTGGCTTGAAGCATACGCCAGATGGAGGAGCACGTCATGTACAAGGCGCCCGTAGAAGAGATCGCGTTCACCCTGAAGCATGTCGCAGGTCTCAGCAAGGCCATCGAAGACGGCAAGCTGGGCGACCTGAGCGACGATCTCGTCGACGCCATCCTGACAGAAGCCGGCCGCTTCGCCTCCGATGAGGTCGCGCCGCTGGCCGAGATCGGCGACAAGCAGGGCGCTCGAATGGTCGATGGCAAAGTGATTGTGCCGGATGGCTGGGACAATCTCTACCGTGCCTGGGCCGAAGGCGGCTGGAACTCGCTGACGGCGTCGCAAGACTTCGGCGGGCAGGGGCTGCCCCATATGCTCAACGTCGCGGCACTCGAAATGTGGAACTCCGGCTCCATGGGCTTTGCGCTCGGACCGACGCTGACCATGGGCGCCGTCGATGCCGTCACCGCGCACGGTTCCGAGGAATTGAAGGCGAAGTATTTGCCGAAGATGGTCTCCGGTGAATGGACCGGGACCATGAACCTCACCGAACCCCATGCCGGTTCCGACCTGGGCGTCATGAAGTCCCGCGCTGAGCGTCGCGACGACGGCACCTACCGTATCTTCGGCCAGAAGATCTTCATCACCTGGGGCGAACACGAGATCACCGAGAACATCATCCATCTCGTCCTCGCACGCCTGCCCGATGCACCCGCCGGCACGCGCGGCATCTCGCTCTTCCTCGTGCCGAAATATCTCGTCAACGACGACGGCTCGCTCGGTGCCCGCAACGACCTCCACTGCCATTCGTTGGAGCACAAGCTCGGCATCCACGGCTCGCCGACCTGCACCATGATCTATGGCGACGGCAAGTATGGCGACGAGCCGGGCGCGATCGGCTGGCTGATCGGCGAGGAAAACAAGGGCCTCGCCTGCATGTTCACCATGATGAACAATGCCCGCCTCGCCGTCGGCATGCAGGGCGTCGCCATCTGCGAGGCCGCCACCCAGAAGGCCGTGCAATACGCGAAGGATCGCACGCAAGGCAAAGCCCCCGGCTGGACCGGCTCCGGCATGTCGCCGATCATCGAACATCCCGATGTCGCCCGCATGTTGGTGACCATGAAGGCGCTGACGCAAGGCTCCCGCGCCATCTGCTATGTCTGCGCCCACGCAACCGACATGAGCCATCACGCCGAAGGCGACGAAGCCCGCCACTGGGCCGAGCGCGCCGCTCTGCTGACGCCGATTGCCAAGTCCTTCGCCACCGACGCCGGCGTCGATGTCGCCTCGCTCGGCATCCAGACCCATGGCGGCATGGGCTTCATCGAGGAAACCGGTGCTGCCCGCTACTGGCGCGACAGCCGCATCGCCCCGATCTATGAGGGCACCAACGGCATCCAGGCCGCCGACCTCGTGACGCGCAAGCTGCCGCTCTCCAACGGCAACCATGTCCGCGGCTACATCACCGAGCTGAAGCAGGTGGTCAACGCCGTGCGCGCTTCCAACCTCGAGGCTTTCGGCGAAACCGCCGCGCGCCTCGACGCGAGCCTTTCGGATCTGGAAGACACCACTGAATGGCTGCTTTCGCAGCTCGCCGCCGGCAATGCTTCGGCCGCGCTCTCGGGCGCCACACCCTACCAGCGCCTCTTCGGCCTGACGCTCACCGGCGTCTATCTCGCCAAGGGCGCGCTCGCCGACGAGGACCATGGCCGCGACAACCGCTTGGCCCTCTGCCGCTTCGCCACCGAAAACCTGATTGCCGAGACCGCAGCCCTCAAGGACCGCGTCATTCACGGCGAGGCAAGCCTCAACGCAGCCAGGGCATTGTTTGCGTAATTCCCACCTCCCCCTTGAGGGGGGAGGTCGCCGCAAAGCGGCGGGTGGGGGTGACTGCCGCTCAGCGGGCTAGGATCGCCCCTCATCCCCGGCGCAATGGCATTGCGCCTGACCTGCCGGCACCTTCTCCCCGCAAGCGGGGAGAAGAGCGAAGGCCGCAGCGCCTCCGGTCCCCCTCGCCCCGTTCACGGGGAGAGGGATCGCCGAGCGAAGCGGAGGCGGGGTGAGGGGCTATTCGCGGCGACGGACACAATTGAAGAGGGACAATAAAATGACCGACCACATTGAGATCACCCGCCCCGAAGCCCATCCCGGCGTCCTCGTCCTGCGCTTCAACCGGCCGGACAAGAAAAACGCCATAACCCAGGCGATGTACCAGAAGCTCACCACTGGCCTCCTCGAAGGCGAGAATGACGACAGCATCCGCGCCATCGTCTTCCTCGGCACTGAAGGCTGTTTCTCCGCCGGCAACGACATGGCCGATTTCTTGGGCTTCGCCATGGCCGGTGCCGTGGGGGAACCGGCGGCCTTCGGCCTCCTCAAGGCGCTGACCGAAGTCACCAAGCCGCTGGTCTCCGGCGTCGACGGTCTCGCGATCGGCATCGGCACGACGCTCAACATGCATTGCGACCTGACGGTCGCCTCCGACCGCAGCCTGTTCAAGACGCCCTTCGTCGATTTGGCGCTGGTCCCGGAAGCCGCCTCCAGCCTGATCGCCCCGCGCATCATGGGCCACCAGCGCGCCTTTGCCATGCTCGCCGCCAGCGAGGGTTTTTCCGCCGAACAGGCACGCGAGGCCGGTCTCATCTGGAAAGTCGTCTCACCTGATCAGGTCGAGGCCGAAACCTTGAAGATCGCCTCCTCGCTCGCGTCCAAGCCTCCGGCCGCCATGAAGATCGCCCGCGCGCTGGTCAAGGGCGGCGCCGAAGAGGTGCGTACCCGCATGCAGGAAGAGCTCGTGCACTTCGTCGCCCAGCTGAAGAGCGCGGAAGCCCGCGCTGCGTTCGAAGCCTTCATGAAGGGGCGCTGAGGGCCAGGCTCCATCCCGACCGCACGCGTTTTGGTTCAGTCGGCACGCGCTCGGTGATCGTCGAGAACGGCGGCGATCACCTCAGCCGGTGAAAACTCCTCCGGATGCGTCGGCGCACCGGAGGCGAGAACCAGGGCCGCCTTCCACAGGGCCCAGGCCCGGGCGCGGGCCCAGCGTCCCGTATCGGCGGCGACCGCCTCGCGAAACGCGTTCCGGCTTTCTCCCTCGAAGAACAGCCAGGTGATGACGAGGTCGCAGGCCGGATCGCCGACGCCGCAGGAGCCGAAATCAATGACGCCGGAAAGCTTGCCACCCGTCACCAGCAGATTTCCGACCGCGATGTCGCCGTGCAGCCAGCAAGGCGGTCCGGAGAACGGGGCCGCTTGCGCCGCATCGAGAACGGCAAGCGCCGCCGCCGTGTCGATCCTGTCGCGCAGCTGATCGAGGGCCCGCCGGGCTTCTGCTCCGTAGACGCCGATCACGTCGCCGCCCCGGAAGAAGTTGTGAGCGCCTGCAACCGGGCCGCCTTCGACATCGATCTGGTGCAACACCTCGAGGAAACCGGCAAGATCGGAAGCGAAGGAGGTGAGGTCCGGCACGAGCTCTCGACGCACGGGTTCGCCCGCCGTCCAGTCGTAGATCGTCCAGTGCCAGGGATAGTCCGCTTCGGGCTTCCCGAGGGCGACCGGCATGGGCACGGCGAGCGGCAGCAATGGCGCCAGAACCGGCAGCCAGTGAAACTCCTTCGTCGCCTGTCCGGCATAACCCTCGGCCGTGGGCAGGCGAACCTTCAGCCCGTCACCCAGCCGAAAGGTCCAGTTGTCCCAGCCGTCGTTCTCGACCTCTCGGACCGGCAGATCGGCATATTGCGGAAACTGTCGCGCGACGAGCCGCCGAACGAGGTCGACGCCCACGGCAAACTTGCCCGCCTTCAGTTTGTCGGTGCGTTGCATGAGCGGTTCCCCCTGTCGTGGCGAGATAAGCGGTGTGTTGCCTGGTAATCAACTCCGTCGGCTTGAATGCCATTCTTGCCCGAGGGTTCCGCAGGCTGGACCCGGATGCCGGGACGTCGTGCGATTGGTTCAGCCTCTGTTCAGCCTTTTCGGCCTAGAGTCGCAACAAGTACGCCTGTCGGGCGTTTGACCTATTCGTTTCCGGTTCCGAGGTTTCTATGTTGCGTGTGTTCTGTGTCGCAATCGGCCTGATGATGGCCGCTCTCTCCGCCCATGCCGGCCCCATGTCGGTGATGCCGGGACAGCCTGGAAAGGCCGACCTCGTTTTTGTCGACAGCAATGACGACAACGATGTCATCCAGAGCGAGTCCAAACGTCCTCGCGAGCCCTATGTCCGTCCGCAACGCTATATCTGCGTCGTCGATCAATCCGGCAGCATCGGCGGCACCGGACAGGCGCAGTGCCCGGCCAAGCCCGGCCGCGTCGGCGGCAAATGCCGCTGCGCCAACGTCACCGGCTCGGGCACGCTCTATACCTACTGAGCAGCCTCAGCCCTTGGTAAGCGTCGCTACCGCCTCGACATGCGGCGACCAGAGGAACTGGTCGATCGGCGTGACGGTGTCGATCCGGTAGCCGCCAGCCGTCAGGATCGCGAGATCGCGGGCCAGCGTCAGCGGGTTGCAGCTGATCGCGACGATCTTTTTCACCTTTGATTTCGCCAATTCCACGCACTGCGCCTCGGCGCCCGCACGCGGCGGGTCGAAAACCACGGCGTCGAAAGCCTTGAACTCGGATGTCATCAGCGGACGCCGGAAAAGGTCGCGGCGTTCGACGCTGATGGGCTTCAGTCCTTGCGTATTGCGGGCGGCGAAATCGAGCGACTTGACCGCCTTCTCGTCCGACTCCACGGCGAAAACCGAAGCGACCCGCGCGATCCGCAAGGCAAAGGTGCCGATGCCGGAAAACAGGTCCGCGACCTTCTTCGCCTTGCCGATATGGGCGATGGCGAGCCCGGCCATATGCTCTTCGGCCTCATGTGTCGCCTGAGTGAAGCCTCCCGGCGGCAGCACGACCCGGGCGCCGCCGAAATCGAGCAGCGGTTTGTGCGGTTCGATGACAATTTCGCCATTGGCCGAAACGCGGGCGATGCTCTTCAGCTTGATGACGGCATTGGTAACGGCGCGCCGCGCCTGATCCCCGAGCCCGCCGCGCAGCCCGTCGAGCGAGATGTCGAGACCGGTCGGCGTCTCGGTCACGGTGACGCGGAAGTGTTCGGCACCGCAGGCATTGGCGATGATCTTGATCGCGTCCAGACGGGAGATCAGCCCGTCGGACGCGATGGGACATTCCTCGACGGGAACGACATGATGCGTCTCGGCCTGCATGAAGCCCATCACTAGACCATGCTCGCGCCGCCGGGCGGTGAAGACGAGGCGCCGGCGCTGGTGCGGGTGAGCCTCGAAGATCTCGGCCACTGGCACATCCAGGCCCTTCGATTTCAGCGCATCGATCACGATCTGCCGCTTGAAGGCGTTGTAGGGAGCCTTGGCCAGATGCTGCAGCGAACAGCCACCACAGATGCCACCGACCCCGTGGGGGCCGAAATGCTTGCAGGGCGGCGCGACGCGATCGGGTGAGGTCGAGGCAAACGACATGATCGTGCCTTCGTTCTTCACTCGTGCAATGGCGACGGTTTCCCCCGGCAGGGCGAAGGGCACGAAGACCGGACCATCGGAGCCATGCGCGACCCCGTCGCCCTTGGCACCGAGGCTGGCGATGGTGACGCTGTCCGCGCTCATGCCTCGTTCCCTTCGTCGTCGAGGTCGCCGTCGACATCGTCATCGAGATCATCGTCGTCATCAGCGTCGCGCGGTGCATCGAGCGGCTTGACCCCGGCGAGCAGAAACTCCTCATTGCCGTCCCCGCCGGAGATGGGCGAGGGGATGAGTCCGAGGCTCGTCCAGCCCATGTCTTCGGTGAGCCAGCGTTCCAGCTCGGCTGCCACCAGCGGTGCCGTTTCCGGCTCCTTCAGCAGGCCCGCCTTGCTGATCGCCTCGCGCCCGGCCTCGAATTGCGGCTTGACCAGCAGCAGGCAGTGTGCGCCCGGCTCGGCAAGCTCCAGTGCCGGCACCAATGCCAGCTTCAGCGAGATGAACGAGACGTCGGAGACGACGAAGTCGATCGGCCGGTCGTCAATGTCCTCGGCCTCCATGTAGCGCGCATTCAAGCCCTCGATATTGGTGACGCGCGGATCGGCGGCAAGGCGCGGATGGAACTGGCCATGGCCGACATCCACCGAAACGACATGCGCCGCGCCACGCTTCAGCAGCACTTCGGTAAAGCCGCCGGTCGATGCCCCGACATCGAGACATTCGCAGCCTTCGGGCGAGAGACCGAAATGGTCGAGACCGGCCACCAGTTTCAGCGCCGCGCGCGAGACATAATCCTGCGCCGGATCGTCGATGGTGAACTGGTGGGTCGCGGCAAAGACGAGGCTGGGTTTGGTGACGACTTTACCATCCACCTTCACGGTGCCACGCTGGATCGCGTCACGCGCGCGGGAGCGGCTGGCGAAGAGGTCGAGGGCGACCAGAAGCTGGTCGAGGCGCTGGGGTTCGGGCAAATGTCTCATGCCCCGTCAATGATCGGTGCGGGGCTGCGGCGCAAGTGTTTTTCTGCCGAAATGACAGGACGGGGCTCGGCATTGCCATCAGCTCCGACAGCGCGAGCTATATTTCTGCGGCCATTCCAGGTTTCATTAGGAATCCTTTAATCCATGGAATCTAATATACAGATGTCGGCCGATGCAGATCTCCTCCTCCCAAGCGATCGTCGACCGACCCAAGCCCTGCGCGTTCTCGTCCCCTCCAGGCCGCAGACAGACTGAAGCCCTCCGGATTCGGGCCCGGAGGGCTTCGCTTTTTTCTCCCGCTCTCATCCCGTATGCGATGTCGCGTTCGTATGCCGCGATCCCTCTTGTTCCATTTGACCCAGCTATGGCCGCGCTGCGGCATTGACCGGAGCCGAACGGCCTGACTAATTTGCCGATCGAGATCGTTAGACGGGGCGTCAAAGAGGTGAGGGTGATGAAAGCAAAGAATGGCGGCTGGGCATTGGGATGGATGCTGCTGGCGCTGTCACCGGCAGTCGCGTTCGCCAATGACACCATGGCCGTGCTGAGTGCCGGTGGTCTGAGCTTCACCCATACGGACCAGATCACCATGGCGCGGGAGGATCTCTCTATCTCGCCCGAACGCGTCGACGTGAAATACACCTATCGCAACACCGGTGACACGCCGGTCACCACGATCGTTGCCTTTCCCATGCCGAAGATCGGCGGCCCCGTCGAAACCATGGCGGCGGTGCCGGACGAGCAGAGCGACAACTTCATGGGCTTTTCCGTCGTGCAGGATGGCGAGACCATCAAACCGAACCTGCAGCAACGGGTCCTCGTGCAGGGCATCGATTTCACCGAGGAAGTGAAGTCGAAGGGCGTACCGCTGCAGCCGCTTGCGACGAAAACCCGGGAAGCGGTCGCAGCACTCGATGAGGCCGTGGCCGACGACTGGTTGGTCAAGGGCCTGATCGTCAACATGGATTTCGGTGCCGAAAAGCCGGAATATGTGCCCGTATGGGAACTGGACACGGTTTACTGGTGGGAAACCACCTTCCCGGCCGGAAAGGAAGTAGAGGTCGAACACTCCTACCGGCCGAGCGTCGGCGGGACGACCGGCCTGGTGTTTCTTTACGACGGCAAGCCATCGGACCAGATCGATGACTATCGCAAGCGCTACTGCCTCGATGACGACTTTCTCAAAGCGGCGATCAAGCTGGAAAAGTCGCAGAACTTCGACACCGGCCTCTACTATTTCGAGCAGTGGCTCTCCTACATCCTGACCACCGGCAACAACTGGTTCGGGCCCATCGAGGATTTCCACCTGACCGTGGACAAGGGCAATCCCAACAACATCATCAGCTTCTGCGGTGAAGGCATCAAGAAGACCGGCCCGACGACGTTTGAAATGCGCGCCAAGGACTTCGTGCCCGAGCGGGATCTCGATATCCTCATGCTTGTCTCCAGCAAAGACTGGACCATGGGCAATCAGCCATGATTTGGTAACGGGTTGTAAAACCGTTTTCGACAGGATTGCCGCGATCGGATGGATCCGGCTTCCCCCTGAACGCGCCATGACGGCTGCGCAAATCCCGGATTGGATCATGCAACGCTCCAGCGGCGATGGCTTGAAGGCCTCGTCTGCCGCATTGCGACGCCTGCGCGCGTTCGCAAGGCCTAAAGCCATGCCCGAAAGTTGAAGTTCATGTCGCTCAACAACCTGTCTCTCAGCAAGAAGCTGATCCTCACCTTCTGCACCATCATGGCCGGCTGCTTTCTGGCTTCGGTCGTCGTCTTTCTGCAGGCCTATACCGCCAAGATGGCGGTCATCGATCAGGACCGCGCCCAGCGCATCGTGAACCTCGTTGATAGCGCCAAGACTGCCATGGCCGAACAGGCCGCGAACGAGCGCGGCTATCTGCTGCTCGGAAGCGATACCACCCTGGCCGCCGTGACGACCGAGCGCAACGCGCTGGAAACCGCCCTCGCCGAGGCTGCCACGCTTGCCGCCGGCGACACGGCCGTCAGCGGAAAGATCGAGGCGATGCGGACCGCCGCAGCTGCCTACGCCGCCAATGTCGCCGATCCGCAGATTGCCGCCCGCAAAGACGGCAAGCTGGCAGCAGCCGAGATCGCCGCGATCGACAAGACCGTGGGCACTGGCGAACTCGATGAGTTCCGCGCAGCTGGCAGCGAGATCAAGGCGCTTCTGGCCGATCGAACGGCCGAAATCCGCGCGAAGCTCGACAATGCCCATCATGCGCTTGAACTCGCGCTCATTCTCGGTGCTGCCGTTGCCGGCGTCTTTGCCGTTGGCCTCATCTGGCTGCTCGCCCGCTCGATCGTGACTCCTATCACCGGCATGACCGATGCCATGGCCCGGCTTGCGGCCGGCGATCACAAGGTCGAGGTTCCGGCCGTTGAGCGGGGCGACGAAGTCGGTCGCATGGCCAAGGCCGTACTTGTCTTCAAGGACGCTGCGATCGAAAGCGCCCGCATGGCCGATGAACGCCGTGTTATGCGCGAGCAGGCCGAGGCCGAACGCCAGAAAACGGAGGCTGAAAAGGCGAGCGAGGCGGAAGAGATCCGTTTCGCCATGGCCGAACTGGAACAGGGCCTGACGGCACTTGCCAATGGCGACGTTGCCTTCCGCTTGGAGCGTGCCTTCGCGCCGAGGCTCGACAGCCTGCGCGGCAATTTCAACGACTCCGTCGACAAGCTCCAGGCCGCACTCCGCACCGTCGGGGACAATGCCAAGGCGATCAATGCGGGCGCCGCCGAAATCCGTGCCTCGGCCGATGATCTCGCCAAGCGCACCGAACAGCAGGCCGCCTCGGTCGAACAGACCGCCGCTGCCGTCGAGGAGGTCACCACCACCGTCAAGGATACTGCCCAGCGCGCCGAGGATGTCGGCCAGCTGGTCGAGCGCACGCGCGCCGGCGCCGAACGGTCCGGTGAAGTCGTCCGCTCGGCCGTCGCCGCCATGTCGGGCATCGAACAGTCCTCGCAGTCGATCTCCAACATTATCGGCGTCATTGAGGATATTGCCTTCCAGACCAACCTTCTGGCACTGAACGCCGGTGTCGAGGCCGCGCGTGCCGGTGAAGCCGGCAAGGGTTTTGCGGTCGTGGCCCAGGAAGTGCGCGAACTTGCCCAGCGCTCGGCCAATGCCGCCCGCGAGATCAAGTCACTGATTGCCAATTCGACCGCCCAGGTCGGAAATGGCGTGGCCCTGGTCGGCGAGACCGGTACGGAGCTTGAAAAGATCGTCGCGGCTGTCCAGGAAATCAGTCACCATGTCCAGGCGATCGTGACGGCCGCCCGCGAACAGTCGACGGGCCTCCAGGAAATCAATCTGGCGGTCACGGCCATGGATCAGGGCACCCAGCAGAACGCCGCCATGGTCGAACAGCAGACGGCTGCCTCCCACACGCTGGCGGCAGAAGCGGATTCGCTCAACACACTTCTGGCGCAGTTCAGGCTCGGCCAGTCCGGCTCCTCGGCAACGGCTGCCCCGCGCCGAAACACCGTCAACGCCGCCGGCAGCCGCACGACCCCGGAGCCTGCCGCCTTGCAGGCGCGCTCGACGCCAAAGCCGGCATCCGCCGCCCATGCCGCTGCACCATCACCGGCCCGGGCACTCGCCGGCAAGCTTGGCCGCGCCTTCGGCGGCGGCAAGGCACCCCAGGCGGCACCGGCACCCGTTCAGCAGGACTGGACTGAATTCTGACCATTGCAATCGGACGTGGGGCGTCCCAAGGCGCCCCACCTCTTTAGCGGCAAAAGTAAATCGTGATGAACGATTTCCTAAGATTCGCATGGCGAAATTTCGCCATTCGGAACCAAATGTTAACGCCTGTCGGGGAATGTGTTACCGTTAACATCGCCCACCGAATGCGGTGGCATCCAACGGACGTTCCATGTTCAGATCATATACGAAACTGCCGCTCTCGCTCCAGATGGTATTGGGAATTGGCATCGCAGTGGCCGCCATTCAGGCCGGCACCGCCGCTTACGAAATCTCCGCAGAAAGCCTGACCCTCACCGACAAGGCCGCAAAACGCGGCGACGCGGCACTGGACATGCTGGAATCCGTCCACACCCAGGCGATGCTCAACCGCAAGGAAGTGGCTGAAGACGATCCGGCCATCGCAACGCTCGACGGCACCATGGAGCAGTTTTCCAACTCCGGCGGCAGCGTGAAGCTGTGGCTCGTCATGGGCCCCAAGGTCATCGATTTTCAGAAGGCTCAAGGCGAGACGGAATTTGAAGGACCGCGCGATCGCGTCGACGAACAGGCGATCGCAAAGCTGGAGCGGCTGAACAGCCTCGAAGGCGAGCGCTTCCGCATGACCCGCCCCGTCATCCTCGGTCAGGGCAGTGCGAGCAACGAGAAATGCGCCGCCTGTCATACCGCCAAGATGAACATCCAGCCGGGAGAAGTCGTCGGTGTCTATAGCGCCGAAGTCGACCTTGCTCCGGAACTCGCCGCTTGGCGTGCCAATGCCTGGAAGCGGGTTGCCATCGGGGCCGGCGCGCTTGCCGTGATGATCGCGCTCGTGGTGCTGATGCTGCGCGTGACCGCTGTCAATCCGCTGCGCAAGCTTGCCCGCGCGACCCAGAGCCTGTCCGAAGGCAATCTCGACATCGATGTCGGGACGAATGACCGGCGCGACGAACTGGGAACGATGGGCCGCGCGCTGGAAGTGTTCCGTGACAACCTGCGTCGCACCCGGTCTCTGGAAACGGAGACTGAACACAATCGCCAGCGGGCAGAGCAACACCGTCGTGACGTGGAGCGTCGTGCCGAGGAAGAGGCCGCAGAGAAGCTGCAACTCGCTACCGCTGGATTGGCATCAGGCCTGCGTCGCCTTGCCGCCGGGGATCTTGCCTTTCAGATCGAAGAACCCTTCGACGCCAGCTTCGAGGCATTGCGGCACGACTTCAATGCCTCCGTTCGTGAACTTGCCGGCACCATGTCCGCCATCCAGGGAGCGGTTGGCGTGATAGATGACGGCAGCGGCACGATCGCAGCAGGGGCAAATGAGCTGGCACGGCGGACTGAAAGCCAGGCTGCGTCCCTGGAACAGACCTCTGCTTCGCTGAAGGAGATCAATGCGACCGTCCACGCAGCGAATAAGCGAGTAGCCGACGCACGCGAGGTGGCGAAAAAGGCAAATCAGAGTGCGCTTAATTCCGGCAAGGTTGTCACGGAAGCCGAGCAGGCGATGCACCGCATAGAGGAAAGCGCGCAGCAGATCTCCAACATCATCGGCGTGATCGATGAGATCGCCTTCCAGACCAATCTTCTGGCGCTGAATGCCGGTGTCGAGGCGGCCCGTGCGGGCGAGGCCGGCAAGGGATTTGCCGTTGTCGCCCAGGAAGTTCGTGAACTCGCCCAGCGCTCGGCAAATGCCGCCAAGGAGATCAAGACCTTGATCCAGAATTCGACCGCCCAGGTTGAGAGCGGAGTGAAGCTGGTGCATGGAACCGGCGAAACGCTGGTTGAAATCGGCAGCCTCATCCAGACGATCAATGACCACATGGATGCTATCGCCGACTTCTCGCAGGATCAGTCTAACGGTTTGCGCGACATTGCCGGTGCTGTCGAGACGCTCGATACGGCAACCCAGCAGAATGCGCGGGTCTCGGACGACCAGAGCAACGAGGCAAGCCGACTGGCAAAGGAAGCTGCAGCGTTGCGGGTGATGATCGAGCGCTTCCGGATTGAGGCAGGTCGCACGCAGATGCGCCGCGCTGCATGAGCCATTCCAGAGAGACGAAAACGAAGAAAGCCCGTGGCGATGCCACGGGCTTTCCCTTAGCCTGCGAGGCAGGCTTTACCGGGCGTCTTCGACATCGTCGACTACGTCCGTCATGGGCCGGTCCGCACCGTCCGCATGTTCGTTGTGCCAATTGCCGTCCGCGTCCTGCCAGCTGATCTCTGTATCGCCATCAGCCAGCTGCTGGGCGCCGGCTGCCTGTCGTGCGGCCGAAAGCGCCTCGGCATGGGTCGGGTACGGCTCGGAATAAACGTCCCCGAGCCTGTACGCGTAACCTTCGTCATGCTCGACGACGTGATAGGTCACCTTGACCATGCCGCGCCTCAGTTCCAGCGCCAGCGATGGTCGCGCGCCGCCGGAGCGGAATTGGCCACCAGATAACCGATAAGACCGCCAAGGATGCCGAGCGTGATCAGACCGGCAGAGGTAGCGCCCGGATGGCGGCGAACGACGCTGGCGACGGCATCGGCACCATCACGGGCATAGCCTGCCATGGCGCTTGCGGTGTCTGCGGCACCGTCGAATGCATCAACGGCACGATGGCGGATGCGGCTGGTGCCACGGCTTGTCTCGCGGCTGATCACCGTCTTCAGGTCATTCATCTGTTCGCGCAGCTCGCGCAGTTCTGCCTGCAGGTTCGAAGTCGCCATGGGACATTCCTTTCATTTTTGACTGGGTCTTGGCGAACAAACGTGGTGGCACGGCGATGGTTCCATCGGCCGGACCCACCATTCTGTCGCAGCCGGAAACGAAAAACGCCCGGCACCTTTTGGCACCGGGCGTCCGAAGAAACGGATCTGTCAGAGGCTTACTTGGTCGCGCCTTCGTAAAGTTCCAGCACGTAGTCCCAGTTGATCAGGTTGTCGACGAAGGCTTCGAGATACTTCGGGCGGGCGTTGCGGTAGTCGATGTAGTAGGAGTGTTCCCAGACGTCGACGCCGAGGATCGGCGAGGCGCCGTGGATCAGCGGGCTTTCGCCGTTCGGGGTCTTGGAGATCTCGAGCTTGCCGTCCTTGACCGAGAGCCAGGCCCAGCCGGAGCCGAACTGCGTGGTGCCGGCGGCGATGAAATCGGCCTTGAACTTGTCGTAGCCACCGAGGTCACTGTCGACGGCTGCCTGCAGCTTGCCGGGCAGCTTGTTGCCGCCGCCGTCCTTCTTCAGCCAGTTCCAGAAATGCAGATGGTTGTAATGCTGGCCGGCATTGTTGAACAGGCCGGCATTCTTGCCGTAGGACTGCTTGACGATCTCTTCGAGCGACAGGCCTTCGAGACCCGAATCCTTGAGCAGGTTGTTGCCGTTGGTCACATAGGCCTGGTGATGCTTGTCGTGATGGAACTCGAGCGTTTCCGCCGACATATAGGGCGAAAGTGCGTCGTAAGCATAGGGCAGGGCGGGCAATTCGAAGGCCATGGTGATATCTCCTTTGGGCAATGGATTGCGTTTTGGCAGGTGACGGGAACATAGGTGCGCTTGAAGGGCGAGGCAACCTTTGCTCTTCCAAAAACCGGAGTGGGGAGGAAAGAAATGTCTTCCGTTTTTGGACTTGCAGCCAGGCCGTTTCCAACGGATCTTCCAAATCTCGCCAATCGACGCCAAGGTGCTCCATGACCTCATTTGCCCGCCTCGTTTCCGCTGCAGCGCTGCTCGTTCTTCCTCTATCCACACTGGCCTTTGCTTCGTCCGACGATGCCTGGGACGAGTTCGCCAAGGATGTAGCAGCCAAATGCACGGCGCTTGCGGAGGGCCGCATCGAAAAGCCGAAGGTCGTGGTCGATCCCTTCGGGACCGAAAGCTATGGCATGGCCATTCTCACCGGCAAGGCGGTTGGTGCCGATGCCACGGTGAGCTCGATCTGCGTGTACGACAAGAAGACCCAGACGGCGGAAATCGGCGGCGAATTGCCGGCCGATCAGGTGACGATCACCGTTCCCTGAGGCTTACGCTTCGTAGATCTCGGGCTCCGGCAGACTTTCCAGGCTGAAGCCGAATTCTGCCCGCGCGATCTTGCATTCCTCGTCTCCGGGCATGCAGGTGCGGCAGACATGCGGGCGCACGAGATAGACTGCGCAGCCGACATGTTTGCCGACTTCGCCCGTGAGGGCCGCACAGCGCCCGTGTTCGAACTTCATGCCGCTCTCGTCCTTGGCGATCATGGCTTCAGGGATGGCGGCGATCTCCTCGTCACTTTCGAGGGAAAAGCGCGGCCATTCGGCGGAATAGGCGCAGCAGGCGCCGCAGGCCTGACAGTCGAAGATCTCGGGCGGCGAGGTTTCCAGCATGGCTCAGCGCTTCGCGGCGCGCAGGCGCATCAGGTTGACGGCGAAGAAGCCGGTGAAGCCCAGCATCAAAAGACCGACGAAGACAGGCCCGGCATCGACCGAGACGAGATCCATGGTGAGGCCCGTGCTGCCGGAGCCCGCGGCACTGCCGATCGCGTAAGCCAGCGCGAAAACGGCAGCACCCGAGACCAGCAGGCCGCCACGGAAGCGTTCGCCGAGCAGGGTCAGTGCTGCGGTGTACAGCGAGAAGCTGGCCGCACCGAGGATCGAGATGGTGATAAGGAGCGCCGCCTGCGATGTCATCAGCGGCAGGACGAGGAAGGCCACCGCCGTGACCAGCGAACCGGAGACGGCGATGACCGGCCGCGACAGCCGGTCGAGCAGCCAGCCGACGAAGGGCTGGGCGAGTGCCGTCGGCAGAGCCACCATGGTGACGACGAAGGCCGCGAAATTCTGGCTGTAGCCGCGCTCGACGAAATAGAGCGGGATCATCGAGATCGCCGCAATATCCGAAAAACCGAAGGCGACGACCATCAGCGTCAGCACCGGCGCGAGCTTGACGAAGGTCAGGAGCCCGCCGGTTTCCGAGGCTTCCGGCTTGGTCTTGGCGTAGCGACCGAGCATAACGGAGGCGAAGGCAACGAGCGCGACATAGGCGGCCGTGAGCGCGAAGGCGAAACCGTCCTCGATGCCGACAAGCGGAATGGCGAGCGGCCCGGCGGCAAAGCCCGCGCACATGCCGGCACTATAGGCGCCGGAGACGCGGCCGCGCAGGCGGTCCGGACAAGCGGTGTTCAGCCAGGCTTCGGAGACCGTGTAGATGATGCTGGTGCAGAAGCCGAGCAGGAAGCGGGCGACGAACCAGACGGCGAGGCTGTCGAAAGTGGAGAAGGTCGCAAGACAAACCGAGACGCCGCAAAGCGATGCGACGATCAGCCTGTCGCCGCGGACCACCTGCGTCAGTCTGCCGATCAGAAGCGTCGAGGAGGCGAGACCCAGCGCAAAGACCGAGGCGTTCAGGCCCGCCATGCTGGAGGAGACCCCCCGGCTTTCGAGGATCAGCGAGATCAGCGGATAGGTCAGCCCCTGACCGACGGCAAAGGCGGTGACACCGAGAATGACAACCGCGATCGCCGCCCAATCAGGCGCGACGTCGGGTGCGATATCCGTGGTGCCTGCGGTATGCATGGGGCCTCCGAGACGCGTTTCAGCGCGCGCCGATTGACGCTCCGGTCTAGCGGCGGGATCGGGGGAAGTCCAGAGAGGGGCTTTGAACGTCTGCCTCTGAGCTTTGGTGATCTGCAATAACCCGCTCCCGGTGCCGAGCAAGCGCCTCTCGCAATGCCATTGTCGTTGCTGACGGATTGTCCATTGCGGCAAGGAAGACCGCATAGTCCTCGGGCTTGAGCACAGTGACACGCTCACTGCTGATGTTCGGCTCGCCGTTGCTTGTGCTGCGGTCCGGCAGGTCTCTGTTGCGCATAAGAGATTGTCTCGCAGGCAGCGATAAAGATCAACCTTACCGTCTCAACCCGCAGCAATCACGGCTGGCACATCCTGCCCCAGCGCAGCGAACACCGTCTTCAGAATACCCGCAGCATCGAGGCCTGCCTTGGCATACATCACCTCGGGCTTGGCCTGGTCCATCCAGACATCGGGCAATACGAGCGAGCGGACCTTCAACCCGTTGTCGAGCAGGCCCTCGTTGACCAGGAAATGCATGACATGGCTGCCGAAGCCGCCGACGGCGCCTTCTTCGACGGTGATCACCACCTGATGGTGGCGGGCGAGTTGGCGGATCAGGTCGTGGTCGAGCGGCTTGGCAAAGCGGGCGTCGGCGACGGTCGTCGAGAGACCGGCAGCGTCGAGGTCTTCGGCCGCCAACAGACAGTCGGCTAGCCGCGTGCCGAAAGACAAAAGCGCCACCTTCGAGCCCTGCTTGACGATGCGGCCCTTGCCGATCTGAAGGATCTCGCCGCGCTCGGGCATGGGAACGCCCACACCTTCGCCGCGCGGATAGCGGAAGGAGATCGGACCGTCGTCGTAGGCCGCGGCGGTGCGCACCATGTGCTTCAGTTCCGCTTCGTCGGCCGCCGCCATGACAACGAAGCCGGGAAGCGATGCCAGAAATCCGGTGTCGAAGGAGCCTGCATGCGTCGGCCCATCGGCGCCGACGAAACCGGCGCGGTCGATCGGGAAACGCACCGGCAGGCCTTGGATCGCCACGTCGTGCACGACCTGGTCGTAGCCGCGCTGCAGGAAGGTTGAGTAGAGCGCGCAGAACGGCTTGAAGCCTTCGGCTGCAAGGCCGGCCGCAAAGGTCACCGCATGCTGCTCTGCAATCCCGACGTCGAAGGTGCGTTCGGGAAAGAGCGTCTGCAGCTTGTCGAGACCTGTGCCGTTCGGCATGGCGGCGGTAATACCGACGATCTTCTCGTCGTGACGCGCTTCTTCCACGAGCGCATCGGCAAAGACGGCTGTATAAGCAGGGGCATTCGGTTTGGCCTTGGCCTGGGTGCCGGTGATGACGTCGAACTTGTTGACGCCGTGATATTTGTCGGCCGCAGCCTCCGCCGGCGGATAGCCCTTGCCCTTCTGCGTCACCACATGGATCAGGACGGGACCCTTGGCATTGTCGCGAACATTGCGCAGCACCGGCAGAAGATGCTCGAAGGAATGCCCGTCGATCGGGCCGATGTGGTAGAAGCCGAGCTCCTCGAACATCGTGCCGCCGGTCACATAACCGCGCGCATGCTCGACGGCCCGCGTGATCGCCCGGTCGACGGTTTTGCCGAGATAGGCGGTCAATTTCTTGCCGAAATCGCGAAAGCCCATGTAAGTACGGCCGGAAGCAAGACGGGCGAGATAAGCACTCATCGCCCCCGTCGGCGGCGCGATCGACATGTCGTTGTCGTTGAGAATGACGATCAGACGCGCATCGAGCGCGCCGGCATTGTTCAGCGCTTCATAGGCCATGCCAGCCGACATTGCGCCATCACCGATAACGGCGATCACATTGCGGTCGGTCTTCGACAGCTCGGCCGCCACCGCCATGCCGAGGCCGGCTGAAATCGAGGTGGACGAATGGGCCGCACCGAAAGGATCGTATTCGCTTTCAGTGCGCTTGGTGAAGCCGGAAAGACCGTCTTCCTGGCGCAGCGTTCGAATACGGTCGCGCCGGCCGGTCAGGATCTTGTGCGGATAACACTGGTGACCGACATCGAAGATCAGCCGGTCATGCGGTGTGTTGAAAACCTTGTGGATGGCAATCGTCAGCTCCACCACCCCGAGCCCTGCGCCCAGATGTCCACCGGTCTTCGACACAGCGTCGATCATCTCGTCGCGCACTTCGCGCGCCAGCTGTGGCAGCTCTCGGTCTTCAATCACCTTCAGATCCGCGGGGTAGTGGACCTTGTCGAGAAGCGGCGTATCGGGCAGGGATGTCACGGGGCGCATGCCTTCTTAAACTCGTTCTTGGTGCGCGATAACATCCCAAACCGGTCGGGGCAAATAGTCGGCACTGGACAACTATATAGACATCATCGCCCTTCCGGCAAAGGCACGAATTCCTCTTCGTCCCCCGGAACGATGTCGAAACGGCCGGTCCGCCACTCTTCCTTGGCCTGTTCGATGCGTTCCTTTGACGAAGAAACGAAGTTCCACCAGATGTGTTTCTGCGATCCCATTGCAGCCCCGCCGAACAGCATCGCGTGACAACCGGCAGCACCGCCGATCAGGGTGATCGCGTCGCCCGGCCGGAAAACAAGCAACTGGTCCGGCCCGAAACGGTCACCGGCAATCTCGATCTCGCCGGAGAGGATGTAGAGCGCCCGTTCTTCCTGCGTCGCGTCGAAGGGAAACTTCGCACCCGCCTCAAGGCTCAAGTCCACATAAAGCGTCTCCGAAAACGTCTTCACCGGTGAGCGCAAGCCATCGAGCGCACCGATCACCACACGGCCGGAGGCGCCGCGATCGGCAAAAGTCGGCAGCGCCGCCTTGGCGGTATGCGCAAAGGCCGGATCAATCTCCTCCATCTGATCGGGAAGCGCGATCCAGGTCTGCAGGCCGGACATGGCGAGCGGATGCCCGCGCAGGTTTTCCGGCGTGCGCTCGGAATGCACGATGCCACGCCCTGCTGTCATCAGGTTGATGTCGCCGGGCGCGATCACCAGTTCGGTGCCGAGGCTGTCGCGATGCTTGATCTCGCCGTCGAACAGGTAGGTGACGGTGGAGAGCCCGATATGCGGATGTGGCCGCACATCCATCGCTTCGTCGGCCTTCAGCACCGCCGGCCCCATGCGGTCGAAGAAGATGAATGGCCCGACCAGCCGCCTCTTCACCGAAGGCAGAGCCCGGCGCACCGAAAAGCCGCCGATATCGCTGGAGCGGGGAATGATCAGATGCTCGATCGCATCGCAGGCAAAGCCGTCGCCAGGGACGGGATCAATTCCGGGAAAGAAGGACATGGGCGGTCTCCGCGTGATCAATGCAAAAACTGTAAGGTGGCGTGAGGCCGGAGGCCAGCCGGCAATTTCGTCGACAGGCTAGACGCTGCGTTCAGATTTTGCACGAATCCCTCGCAGCCTGCTGTTGAAGGCGGTTGATCCGGGGCCGAGACAGGGTCCTTGGCCCTGTCTCAAGTCTTCACAATCAAAACTGTATCCTGAGCTTCGCGCTAACACCGTTCTCACGGGCGGTTTTGCCGATCCGACCGGAACAGGTCAGGCTGAAACCTGCGAGCAACCGCCGGTTCAACCCACTCGGTCTTATATGCATCAGCCAACTCGGCCCCGCATAGAGAGCCTCACAGCCTGTGGCGTTGACAAAAGATCAATAATAGGGGCCCTGGAAGGGTGCGGACTGTTTGTTGATATGGCCCCGTCTGCCGCTCAAGCCCCGTCGAGCGGCTCCGTCCCAACAGGCTTGCCGGCACGATCCAGCCGGATCTTCTCGATGCGGTTTTCAGCTGCCGAAAGCAGCGTCTCGCAATGTTTCTTCAGAAGTTCGCCGCGCTCATAGATCGCGATGGATTCGTCGAGCGCCACATCGCCGCGCTCGAGCCGGGCGACGATGCTTTCGAGTTCGGCCACGGCCTTTTCGAACGAGAGGCCGGAAAGATCGGCGGAAACGGCGGCGTCGGACATACTCAACCCTTCATCAGTCTTGCGATGTGCAGGCCGGCCGATTCGGCGAGCCCTTCGAGATCATACCCGCCTTCGAGCAGACTGACGACCCGGTTCTTGGCGAAGCGGTCGGCGACTTCCAGCAGTCGCCCCGTCGCCCAGTCGAAATCCTCGCCGACGAGATTGATCTGTGCCAGGGGATCGCGGTGATGCGCGTCGAAGCCGGCCGAGATCAGGATCAGGTCGGGCGAGAAGTCGTGAAGTGCCGGCAGCACCCGGCTCTTGAACGCCTCGCGAAAATGATCGGAGCCGACATTGGGCGAGAGCGGCGCATTGACGATGTTGCGGTGTTTGCCCGTCTCCTCCTTGGCGCCGGTTCCGGGATAAAGCGGCATCTGGTGCGTCGAGCAGAACAACACCGACGGATCGTCCCAGAAGATGTCCTGCGTGCCGTTACCGTGATGCACGTCCCAATCGACGATCGCGACCCGCTCGACGCCGTAGGCCTTCTGCGCGTGGCGCGCGGCAATGGCGATGGTGTTGAACAGGCAAAAGCCCATGGCCTTGGATTTCTCGGCATGATGCCCCGGCGGGCGTCCGGCGACAAAGGCATTGTCCGCCTTGCCGGTCATCACGTCGTCGACCGCCGCCAGCGCCCCTCCGATCGCGGTCAGCGCGACCTGCAGGCTCTTCTGCGAGGCGTAGGTATCGGCCTCGATCTGGTTGATGCGATCCTCTTCTTCGGGGATCTCCCGCATCACGGCGAAGAGATGCTCTTCCGGATGGGCCAGCGTCACTGCGTCTTCATTCGCCTGAACCGCCTGGATCCGCTCCAGTCGCGCGAAATTCGGATGCTCGAGCGCGATGTTGAGCGAACGCAGCCGGTCGGCACGTTCGGGATGCCCCGGTGGCGTGTTGTGCTCGAGGAAGATCGGGTTCTCGTAAAGACGGGTGGCCATGGGCGTCCTTCCTGGGTGAGACCGGAAGATAGTGCGCCGCCGCGCCGTCTTCCACCGGTCGTTCCGCTTATACCCATCTTAGATGACGCGCCGATGCCGCACCTTTTTTGCCAAGTGCTTGTTATCGCCGGGCTGATGCCGTTAGATATCGGGAGGTGTGGAGGGGACGGCTGCGGGAATGGATGAAATCGAGCGGATCGAGGTGAGCGAACTGGTGGTGCCCTATCGGGACATCGCGCCGACGGGGGAGATGCAGGCCGGCGCCTATGTCACCCATGCCGAAGAGGCGCTTCGCCATTTCTGGCGCTACCGCCCGCCGCTCGAGGACGAGCCTCGCTATAGTCCGACGAAGCTGGAGGTTCGGCTGCATCTGCCGCTGCGTGTCGAAGATCAGGTCCGTATGACCGTGCGTGTCGACAAGATCGGTGGCAAGTCGGTCGGCTTCGAGGTGGAGATGGAGCGAGACGGCCAGACGGTCGCCGAAATCGACGTCACCTGGACCGCCCGCGACCGGGACACCGGCGAACCTGCGGCCCTTCCGGAAGACGTGCGCGATTGGCTCTACCGTTATTTGCGGTGAGAACCGCCCCGAGGGGCGGCCTCTGTGTTTTCTCGTTACGCCCGCGCCGGCAGCAGCGGATAGCCGACGATGACCGCGCGGGCCGCGAGCGTTGCGATGGCGGCCTTGACCAGATCACCCGGGATGAAGGCAAGCGAGCCGAGTGCGACCTTGTCGAAGGGTGTACCGGCAACGACGGACAGCCACGGCATGCCGCAGAGATAGACGACGCCGATGCCGCCGACGATCGAGGCGATGAAGAAGCCGGTCATCTGCTTGGCTGCCGATTGTCCCTCGCGAACCAGCTTCTCAGCCAGCATGCCGGTCACGAAAGCGCCGATGATCCAGCCGAAGATATAGCCGCCCGTCGGCCCCATCAGCACGTTGAGGCCACCACGGCCACCAGACAGAACCGGAAGTCCGACCGCGACGAGCACGACGAGCAACGCATAAGCCGCAGCGCCCCGCTTGGCACCAATGATGCAGCCTGCGAGCATCACGCCCATGGATTGTGCTGTGATCGGAACCGGAATGAGCGGGACCGGCACGGGCGGAATGAAGCCGAGCACGATGATGATGGCAGTGAAGAGGGCGGAAAGGACGATGTCTCTGGTGGTCATAAAAGGATCCCCTGTCGATTTCGAAGGGTTTAGTGACCTCTAATTCCCCGGGCGTCAATCGCCTCGGCAATGCGGTCGGCATCCTTCAACGTCGAAATGATCAGCGGCCCGAGCATGCGCGGCAGCCTGACCGGAACACCACGTGCCGCATGCGCCTCCTTCAGCGCCTCGTATCGGGCGGCGATTTCGGGCACGAAACGCAAGACGAGACCAAGTGCAAGACCGAGATCGGCCGCCTTCAAGAGCCCCATCCGCTCCAGCGGCCGTGCCAGATCGGTGATGGCGCCCATGAAGTCGGCGATGGTCGTGCAGGCCGTGACGGCGGCTGCGAGGAAGAGGATCGCAAGCAGCCGGAGCGTCGTCACAAGCGCTTCGACCGGCGAAAGCAGGAGAAGGTTGACGGCCGCAAGAAACGCGATGGTGAGCAACACCGGCCTCAGCCGCTTCAAGCCGTCCCACAGCCCGATGCCGGTGGAGACATAGAGGAGGGCGGTGAGGGCCAGCGCCGCGCCGAGCACGAGTGGGGCACTCACGAAATAGAGCCCCAGCCCGAAGATCATCAGTCCCAGAAGCTTCGGTTTCACCGGAAGGCGATGCAGCAGGCTCGTGCCCTCCACATGCAGGCTTGTCAGCATCCGGCGATCTCCCGGTAGCGGGCAGTGGCCGCGTCTCCGCTCCCATCGAAGACAAGCGCGCCCTCATGGAAGACCAGCACTCTTGAATAGTCCGCGATCAGGTCGAGATCGTGGCTGATGACCACAGCCTGTTCGGCAAGCCCCTCGATCGCCGCCTTCACCCGGGCGCGGTTCCTGAGGTCGAGCTGGTTGGTCGGCTCGTCGAAGATCACGACATCGGGTCGATTGATGCAGACGGCGGCGAGTGCCGCCAGTTGCAACTCGCCGCCGGAGAGTTCATGCGGCCGCCGCTCCGCAAGATCGCTGATGCCGAACCGGGCGAGTGTGTCCTCGACCTGCCGGTCGACATCCGGACCCGCCAACCCCCGCGATTTCGGCCCGAGCCCTACATCCTCGCGGATGAGAGGCAGGATGATCTGATTGCCCGGGTTCTGGAAGATGAACCCGGTCTTCGCCCGCGCCGCCTTTTCGTCGTTCACCGTGTCGAGCCCATCCAGCGTCACCGCGCCGGAGGAAGGCTTGGCCAGTCCCGCAATCAGCCGGGCGAAACTCGTCTTGCCCGAGCCGTTGAGCCCGATCACGCCGACGCGAGCCTCGTGAAGCTCAAGCGTCAACGGCTTCAAGGCTGTGCGGTCGCCATACCGAAGGTCGGCCTGTTGGAAACGGATATGCAAGATGGATGGTCTCCGAACTGATCCGGTCTCTATAGACTGTCATAGACAGAGGAGCCAGCCTCAGAGGGGGGTAGGATGGATCAGACCGGCAAGACCCATATCGCCAGTACCCATTGAACAAACCACGAACATGTCCTAGCCTCCAGGCATGACGATTCAGATCCCCAATCCGCTGGCGCGAAAGATCTTCCTCGAACGGCAGGGCCTGTCGCGCTCGCCGACGAAGGCGCTGTCCCGTCAAGGGCTTTACGAGCTGATCCACGATCTCGGCTTTGTCCAGGTCGACAGCATCCAATGGGTTGAGCGAGCGCATCACCAGATCCTGTTTTCGCGCAATCAGACTTACAGACAGGCTGATCTGACGCATCTGACGGAGAAGGATCGGTCCCTGTTTGAGCATTGGACGCATGATGCCTCGGTGATCCCCTCGGAATTTTTTCCCTACTGGAAACACCGCTTCGTCCGCCGCGAGGCGAAGATCATGGAAAACTGGGCGAAGTGGCAGGGGGAGGGCTTCGACAAGGCCTTCGAGGAAACCTATGTCCGCATCCGTGACCACGGCCCTGTGATGGCCCGTGATGTGAAGGCCGAAGATCACAAGTCCGGCGGCTGGTGGAACTGGCATCCGTCGAAAACGGCGCTCGAATTCCTCTGGCACACCGGCAAGCTGTCGATTGCCCGCCGCGAGGGGTTCCAAAAGGTCTACGACCTGTCCGAGCGCGTCATCCCACAGGAACATCACGCTCGAGAGGTCGATCACGAAACCTTCGTCGACTGGGCCTGCCGGGCCGCACTCACCCGCCTCGGCTTTGCCACATCAGGCGAGATTGCCGCCTTCTTCGACATCATCACGCCGGATGAGGCCAAGGCGTGGATCACGGCCCATCGCGACGAGTTGGAGGAGGTGTTGCTGGAAACGGTTGACGGCAAGCCGCGCGCCTCCTTCGCCTTTGCCGATCAGGTGGCCTCTCTCTTGGAAGCCCCCGAGCCACCCGCCCGCATCCGCGTTTTGTCACCCTTCGATCCGCTGATCCGCGACCGCAACCGCACCGAACGTCTCTTCGGTTTCTTCTATCGGATTGAGGTCTTCGTGCCGGAGCCTAAGCGACAATACGGCTACTACGTCTTCCCGCTGCTGGAGGGCGACCGCCTGATCGGCCGCATCGATATGAAGGCGGAGCGCAAGGCGGGTATACTGGATGTCCGCCGCCTCTGGCTGGAACCGGGCGTGAAACCGAGCGCCGGCCGGCTGGAGAAGCTGCAGGCCGAATTGCAGCGCATCGCCCGTTTCGCCGGAATGGAAAGCGTCCGCCTCCAGGCCGGTTGGCTCGGCTGATTCAAGACACTTTCACCAGGAAAGATTTTGCATGATCGACAATAGCGCCTACCGCATCGAAGCCCGCGTGCCCTCCACCGACGACTACATGCGCTTGCGCCTGGAAGCCGGCCTCACCCCCTTTTCAAGGGAAGCGGCTGAAAAAGGCCTGCCCAATTCGATCTTCGGCGTCAGCCTGATGTATGGGAATGAAACGGTCGGCATGGGCCGCATCATCGGCGATGGCGGCTGCTTTTTTCAGGTCACCGACATTGCCATCTTGCCGGAGCATCAGGGCAGGGGGCTTGCCAAATGGATCATGGCCGCACTGTCCGATTTCATCGCCACCCTGCCGAAGTCAGCCTATGTCAGCCTGATCGCCGACGTGCCGGCCAATCGCCTCTACGCCCAGTTCGGCTTCGACGAGACGGCGCCGCGGTCCGTGGGCATGGCGCGCAAGGTGGGTTGAAGCGCCGGCGACCGATCCAACTTTCGCCGCCGTCAAAAAATTGCCTGCAACCTTTGGAGTTGTGCATTAGTCGCAACTCACACAGTTCTTTCGCATA
Source organism: Rhizobium glycinendophyticum (assembly GCF_006443685.1). Taxonomy (NCBI): domain Bacteria; kingdom Pseudomonadati; phylum Pseudomonadota; class Alphaproteobacteria; order Hyphomicrobiales; family Rhizobiaceae; genus Peteryoungia; species Peteryoungia glycinendophytica. The sequence goes on from NZ_VFYP01000001.1 coordinate 977,559, forward strand.
ACCACCGCCGACGCGCGTCGTGCGGCGACCCGACGAATTTTGCGAAAGACGGTTTCATGCGGCATTTTTCTCCTGCACGACTCATCTCCTCCGCGCTGCTGCTCAGCTCGGCCTCGGCCTTTTCACAAGCCGCGCTCGCCGCGGACTTCGGCTGGGAAGCCGTCGCCGATCTTGCGGGCACCACGTCGCGCAGTACGGCGATCAGCGCCGATGGCAGCGTCATCGTCGGTATAATCACGACGCCGGATCCCATGGGAGATCCCAACGGGGCCGTCACGAGCGGCTTCAGCTGGTCTGCTGAGGATGGTACTTCCGCCCTCGGCGCGCCGATTGGATGGGCATCCATGTATGTCGCCGGCATCAATGCCGACGGCACGATGTATGTCGGCAACCTGTTTGGCGGAAACCCGACAGAGGCTTTTCGCGCGTCGATCACCACGGGTGACATCGATCTTCTCGGCTTCCTGCCGGGCGGGACGGTCTCCCGCGCCACGGCAATCAGCGGAGATGGAAACACTGTCGCGGGATGGGGGAATTCGACGAATGGCGTTCGGGCCTTCCGCTGGACCTATGATCCAGTCGCGCTCTCCGGCAGCATGCAGGAACTCGGCACGCTTGGCGGCAGCAGTTCGATCGGTAATGGCATCAGCCGCGATGGCCATGTGATCGTCGGTCATGCCGATACGGCCGCAGGGGTGTCGACGGCGGCCTACTGGGTCGACGCGGGCCCGGCAACCGCGATCGGCATCCTGCCCGGCGGCGGCAGCTCTGCGGCCCATGCAGCCAATGCCGATGGCTCTGTTATCGTCGGCGGGTCCGAAGCAGGCGGTGTCTACCGCGCCTTCCTCTGGGCTGCCTCGACCAATGTCATGGTCAATCTCGGATCACTCGGCGGAGGAGAATCCACCGCCTATGGCGTGAGCGACGACGGCACAGTGGTCGTTGGTCAGGCGGGCCAGGGCCTCGGCGTCTACAACGGCTTCCGCTGGACGGAAGCGACCGGCATGATCTCCGTCGACGAGTGGCTGCGGCAAAGCGGTGTCACCCTGACGACCGATGTGACGAACGACGCCACGGCAGTCTCTGCCGATGGCACCATCATTGTCGGTACGCTGCGCGACGGCAAGGCCTATGTCGCCCGTGGCGCCTCCACCGATCCCAACGGCCCTGGCGCCGGTATCATCGCCGTCGAAGACTATATGCAGAGCTTCAACGGTCTTCCGCGCCACGTGCTCGTGCCCCAGCAGATCGCCGATCTCGCGATGAACGGCGCCAATTCGTCGCCGATGTTCCATCGCCTCTCGGCTGGCCAGCACGCCCTCTGGGCGACCGGAGACATCGGCGCGGTGAAGAATGATTTCGGCACCGGGCCGACCGGCACCGGCGAAATCGGCTTTGCCTATGCTCCGACCGACGACCTTACCCTCAGGCTCGGGATAGGCACCTCCTATTCGAAGGCCGATCTCGACCTCGACGGTTACAGCCGCGTCAGCGGCAGCTATATCCTGCCGGAGGCCACCATGGCGATCGCGCCCGACGTCTATGCCACGCTCACCGGCTATGCCAGCTTCGGCAACCAGTCGATGCGCCGTGCCTATCAGAATGGCCTGGGCAATGATGCTTCGGAGGGCGAGAGCGACACCCGCACGCTCGGCTTCCGCGCCCGGCTCGATTGGCTCAACGCTTTCCAGGTCCAGGACACTGCCTTCTCGCCCTATGCCAGCTTCACCCATCTGACCACCCGGGTCGACGGCTATAGTGAGACCGGCGGTGGCTTTCCCGCCAGCTTCGACGAGGTCAAGGGCTCGTCCAATACCCTTCGTCTCGGCCTCGACGGCCGATATGATCTGACATCGACCATCGCCCTCATCGGCCGCGCCGAAGTCGCCCACCGTTTTGAGGACCAGGCTCCCGACACCTCGGGCGAAATCATCGGCTTTTCGAGCTTTGATCTTCCTGGTGCGCCCATCGAGCAGAACTGGCTGCGCGGCGGCATCGGTTTCGAGGCAAAGTCCGGCACGCTGGAAAGCCAGGTCATGTTCAATGCCTCCAGCCAGGAGGAGGGAAGCTACTGGCTGAGCGCCAGCACCCGCGTCATCTTTTGAAGAGGCTGAAGCGGACAGCGTCTTGTAGAATCCTTCAGATGACATAGATTGATATTGTCATTTGAAGGAGGACGCATGTGCTGAACTCGCTCGAAGCCTCTCCCACCCCGGTCCCGGTCTCCCAGGGATTTTCGGTCGAAGCCGACCGCAAGCGCCTTTCAGCGACCGCGCTGAAAGCCTTCCGCCGCCTCATGACGCAGTGGGACCTGACCAGCCAGCAGGCCGCAGCCCTTCTCGGAGTGTCGCTTAGCACCTGGGAACGGCTGAAGCCGGAGACGGTGTCGAAGACCCTCAGCCAGGACCAGATGACCAGGATCTCCGTTCTCACGGGCATCTACAAGGCGCTGCATCTGCTCTTCGTCGACGCCATGGCCGACCGCTGGCCGAGCCTCGAAAACACCGGCCCCCTTTTTGATCGTCGTAGCCCGATCGCTGCCATGATCGAAGGCGGCATTCCCCACATGCTCGAGGTTCGCCGCTATCTCGACGCGGTGCGTGGGGGAAACTGAGTGGAACTCGCCGGCGTCCCGGTGTCGATGCTCGCATTTTCCCGGACGGTCCGGCTGGTCTCCACGGCCAGACTGCGGGCCCCCGTGCTCGAACCTCTCGTCGATACGACGGACGAGCTGCAGCAACTGGCCGAGATCGAGGCCGCCACATCGCATCGCCTGCAGGCTGAGACGCGGGGGATTTCCGGTCTTGATGCCCGCGAGCTCGTCTATGACGTACCGCATGCACATTTTATCAATGCCAGCTTCGCCTATGCCAAGCCGCGCGAGCCGAACCGCTTCAATGGCGAGCTGCGCGGTGCCTGGTATGCGGCGCTGGAGGTAAAGACCTGCTTTGCGGAAATCAGCTTTCACATGACCGAATTCCTCGCCCGCACCGGCGTCTTCGAAGCGGTCGCCGACTACGCGGAAATGTATTGCAGCGTATCGGGAGAGTTTCTGGATCTGCGGGATCAAACAGCGCATCCGGCTCTGTCACCGGACAAGTCTATCGGATATTCGCAAGGCAATCGGCTGGCACTGGAGGCGAGACGCGCGGGCCTGAACGGCATCATCTATCCCTCGGTCCGCCACCCAGGTGGCACCTGCTTGGCCATCCTGCGGCCCGCCGCCGTCCAGTCCGTCCGCCAGGGTGATGTCTGGCGATTGTCCTGGAAGGGCGGACCGGAGCCAGTGGTCGAGGGACCGATCGCGACCTGAAGCTTCGGCGAACGACGAGCTCTGCCCTCAGACGATCTCCGTCCCTGAGATCTGAATGCCAAACCCTTCAAGCCCGACATAATGCCGCTCGCGTGAAGCCATAAGCCGGATCGAATTGACGCCCAGATCTTTGAGAATCTGCGCACCAAGTCCGATTTCCAGCCACTCGCTTTCACGCGCCTGCGCCTCGCTATGCGCCTCGCGATCATGTTTGCCACTACGGGCCGTAGTGGAAACGCCGACCCCGACCGAACCCTCGCGCAGGTAAACGACAACGCCGCGGCCCTTGTCGGCGATCCGCTTCATGACGCCGTCGATCTGCCGGTTAGAGCCGAACACGTCGCGCCCGACATCTTCGAGATGCAGGCGCACCGGAATGTCCTCGCCGTCTCTGATATCGCCGAAGACCACCGCCAGGTGCTGCATCGGGTCCCAGGGCAGGGAATAGGCATAGGCCTTGGCCGGACCATAAGGCGTCTGGATGTCGAACTTCGACTTGAGCTCGATCAGCGTTTCCTTGCGCTGCCGATAGGCGATGAGATCGGCGACCGAGACCTGTTTCAGTCCGTTCTGCTCGGCAAAGGCCGCCACCTGCGGCCCGCGCATCACGGTGCCGTCGTCATTGACCAGCTCCGAGATCACGCCGATCGGTGGCAGGCCCGCCATGTTACAGAGGTCTACGGCCGCTTCCGTATGGCCCGAGCGCATCAACACGCCACCCTCGCGAGCGACCAGCGGAAAGATGTGGCCTGGCCGGACAAAATCGGAGGCGCCGACATTGGGGTTGGCGAGATTGCGCACGGTCAGTGTGCGGTCATCGGCGGAAATGCCCGTCGAGGTGCCGTGTTTGAAATCGACCGAGACGGTGAAGGCCGTGGTATGCGCACTGTCGTTTTCCGCCACCATAGCCGAGAGGTTCAGCCGTTTCGCCTCTTCCTTCGGCATCGGGGCGCAGACGATGCCCGAGGTGTGGCGCACGATGAAGGCCATCTTTTCCGGCGTGCAATGCACGGCAGCGACGATCAGGTCGCCCTCGTTCTCGCGCCCGTCATCATCCATGACCACCACGATTTCGCCCGCCTCGAAGGCGCGCAAGGCCTCGACGACACGTTTCTGGTCATAGCTCATGCGACGTCCTCACCTTATACGGTTGTTCTGGCCACGGTCTCTCAACATATGATCGAGAATGATGCAGGCGAGCATCGCCTCGCCCACCGGCACGGCGCGAATGCCGACGCAGGGGTCGTGCCGGCCCTTGGTGCGCACATCGACATTGTTGCCGTCCGAATCGATCGACTGGCGCTCGGTCAGGATCGAGGAGGTCGGCTTGATTGCGAAACGCGCGACGATCGGCTCGCCCGTCGAGATACCGCCCAGGACGCCGCCGGCATGGTTCGACAGGAAGATCGGTTTGCCGTCATTGCCCATGCGCATCTCGTCGGCGTTTTCCTCGCCGGTGATCTCGGCCGCCTGGAAGCCGTTGCCGACCTCGACGCCCTTGACCGCGTTGATCGACATCAGGCCGGAGGCGATGTCCTGGTCGAGCTTGCCGTAGACCGGCGCTCCGATCCCGGCCGGCACGCCTTCGGCGACCACCTCGATCACGGCGCCGATGGAAGAGCCTGCCTTGCGGATGCCGTCGAGATAGTCCTCGAAAACCGGAACCATCGCCGCATCCGGGCAGAAGAACGGGTTCTGGTCGACCTGCGCCCAATCCCAGTTGTCACGGTTGATCTTGTGCGTTCCGATCTGCACCAGCGCGCCGCGGATGGTGACGCCGGGCATGGCGAGCCGTGCCAGCGCACCGGCGGCAACACGCGCGGCGGTTTCGCGAGCGGACGAGCGGCCGCCGCCGCGATAGTCACGGATCCCGTATTTCAGATCGTAGGTATAGTCGGCATGGCCGGGGCGATAACGCTTGGCGATCTCGCCGTAATCCTTCGAACGCTGGTCGGTGTTTTCGATGAACAGACACACCGGCGTGCCGGTGGTGATCATCGATCCGTCTTCCTGTGGCATGACGCCGGAGAGCACCTTGACGATGTCGTCCTCGCGCCGCTGGGTGACGAAGCGCGACTGGCCGGGCTTGCGCTTGTCCATGAAGACCTGGAGGTCCTCCTGTCTGAACTGAACACCCGGAGGGCAGCCGTCGACGACCGCGCCGAGCGCCGGGCCGTGGCTTTCGCCCCAGGTGGTGACGCGGAAGAGATGACCGAAGGTATTGTGAGACATGGACTGAAGAACCACTCATTTCCACCCGCCGGACCGTCTCCCAGCGGGGCTTGCCTTGGATGGCGACACTCATAGAGCAAATGGTCGAAGTCTGTGAAGCGCTTTCACGCGCAACGGCGCCGAAAACGCCCAGACGCAGTGTCCGTGCGGGAAAGACAGGCACGGATGCCAGCAGTTACGAAGCCTTCTGCTGCGGCAGGCGGTTCACAAAGCGGGTGAAGTCGTCAAACGACAGAGGTTTGGCGAAGGCATAACCCTGCAGGTAGTCGCAGCCCAGTTGGCGCAGCATGCCGGCATGTTCGTGCGTCTCAACCCCTTCGGCCACCGTCTCGATGCCGAGCGAGCGGGCAATCTCAACGATGTTGCGCACCAGACTGCGCTCCTGCGGCTGCACGGTGATCGGCATGACCAACTGGCGGTCGATCTTCAGCCGCTTGGGTTTCAGCTTCAACAGCGAGACGATTGAGGTGTGTCCGGTGCCGAAGTCGTCGATCTCGATGTCGATGCCGAGTGCCTTGATCTTCTCGATGTTCTCGGCGGCCTTCGTGTCGCTTTCGTCGAGGAAGATCGATTCCACCAGCTCGAAGCAGATCGATCCCGGCGTGATGGCCAGCCCCTGCAACTGTTCGATCAGGTTCTCGTCGTGCAGGCGCTTGGAAGACACGTTGACCGAAATCCGCGGCACGGCCATGCCCATCGCCGTCCAGCGCATCTGGTCCTTCAGCGCCGTCTGCAGCACGAGCTGGTCGATGCGGGCCATGACGTTCAGGTCCTCGGCGACCTTGAGGAAGTTGCCCGAGGCGAGCACGCCGCGATCGGGATGGCGCCAGCGCACCAGCGCCTCGGCGCCGCAGAGCTGCATGGTCTCGGCCTCGAACTGCGGCTGGTACCAGACGATGAACTCGTCGCGCTCGAGCCCGGCCAGCATGTCGTCTGCCATGCGCTTCTTGGCAATGATGTTGGCCTGCAGATCAGGCGTGAAGAATTCGTAGCAGTTCCGGCCCTTTTCCTTGGCCTGGTAGAGCGCGATGTCGGCATTGATCAGCACCTTGCGCGCATCCGGCATCAGGCCGGACGCCTGGGCAATGCCGATCGACACGCCGCAGCGGCAGTCGAAGCCTTCGAAATCGATCGGATGGCGCATCGCCTCGATGATCTGGCTGGAGAGGTTGGCAAGCTCCTCCATGCTCGTCGAACGGCGTGCCAGAACCACAAACTCGTCACCGCCGATGCGCGCGACCAGATCGCCGCGCGGCACGTGGCGACGCAGGATTTCGGCGGCATGCACCAGCATGGCGTCGCCGGCGGCGTGGCCGAGCGTGTCGTTGATCTCCTTGAAGCGGTCTAGGTCGAGATGCAGGATCGCGAACTTGGCGCGTTGCGTGGCATGGCCACGGCTCAAGCCATCGAGCTCCAGGTCGAGCTTGCGGCGATTGGCAAGCGAAGTCAGCGGGTCGTGCAGCGCGTTGAACTCGATGCGGTTCTTGGCCAGTTCCAGCTCGATGTTACGCGTATCGGCTTCCGCCTTGGCCGCCCGCATCTGCTCGGCGAGCAGGGCGTCGGCCGTGACGTCAAAGGCAATGCCGATCATCTTCTTGCGCCCGTCGCGCCCGATATGCGGCTGGCCGACCGATCGGATGTAGCGGATCTCGTTGTTCGGCAGAATGACCTTCTGGGTGGTGTTTAACACCTGGTCGAGTGTCGAAGCACGCTTGGCGGCCAGCTGGATCTCGCCGCGATCATCGGGGTGGATGCGCGAGAGCCAGACATGCTCCGGTACCGGCTTGTCGCTGTAGGGCAGGTCGTAAAGCTGGTGCATGCGTTCGTCCCAGACGGCGGTCTTGCTGACAGGGTCGCCCTCCCAGGTGCCGCAATTGTAAGACCCCAATGCCAGGTCCAGTCGGCGCGACGCCTCGGCCAGTTGGTGTTCGCGGCTCGAGAGTTCCTCGAGCGCCAGTTCCAGCTCGGCATTCTTGATATCGCTGTTTTCCTTGGCCCGGCTGAGCGACTGCGTCAGCAGGGTGTCAGTGGTAATGTCACAGACGATCCCGGTAATGCGACCGTCGATCGTGCGCGCGCCCACCGAGCGCAGGTAGCGGAAGCTGTCGTCGGCAAGAGGCAGGCGATAGACGATGTCCCAGCTGTCGGTGGTACGGGCGATGACGCTGTCGAAGTAGAGCTGCTCGGCCCGGCAGAGATCCTCCGGCTGAATGGCGCCATACCAGTCTGCCAGCCGGTCTTCTTCCTCGTCCAGACTTTCCGGCAGGCCGTGCAGACCGGCCGTGCGCTTGTCCCAGAGAAGCGAGTGGGTGGCCTCATCGATTTCCCAAATGCCGATATTCGACGTCTCCAGCGCCAGCTGGAAACGCTGCGACAGTTCCAGCAAGCGCTCCTCGCGGGCGCGCAGCCGCTGGATGTTGAGGTTGCGCTCCCGCAACAACACAATGGCGAGCAGGATCGAGATCATCATGGCTGCGATACCGGCCGTCAGAAGCAAGCGGCTCGGCAGCAGCCGGTTCATTGCCGCATCCCAGCCTTCCTCCGGCATGGCGAAGACGACGAGCGACAGGTCGTCGATGTCGATCCGCATGGTCAGAGGTGTATCGTTTAAGAGATCAGGATCGCCCGAAATGACATCGATGGAGCCCGTGGGGGCCATCTGTCCCACGGCCATCTTCAAGCCGCTGCCCTCGGCGTGGCCGATCTCGGTATCGTCGGCCCGGATCTCAGCGGCCTGCAGAAAATCGACGGAGTCGATTTCGATCCGCAGCGATTGCCACTGGCGAAAGTTCTGCCAGGACATTGGCGGCACGGGAATGTCTATGGATAGAGTGCGGCCGTCGCTATCGATCTTCGGATCGAAGGCCATGCGATAAGGATCGTGGAGCGGTTGCAGCCGGATCGCACGGAAATGCGGGTTTTGCGCCATCTGCTTGGCGACCGTGCGGTTGAATTCCATCGGCGACAGCATGGGATCGTCCCCAATGTCATCGGCCATTTCCATCGCCAGGTGGACATCGCTGTCGAGCCGATGGCGAATGGCTGCGCCCGCATGCTCGAGCCCGTCCTGAACCATGTGCTCGACGCGTTTGCGCTCATGGGCGGCGGTGTCGCGGTCGATCATGAAGCCGGCAGCGATGATCAGCGCGCCGATGACGGCCCCGCCTGCCAGCAAATAGATGCCGTTGCCCCATTTGCCGTCGGATTTTGTCCCCGCCTTCACGTTACGCAACGCCACCAACCCTTAAACCCTACCTGGGGTAACCCTATGCGACGGCGGTTAATTTAGAATTTCGAAGATGCCTCACGTTTTGCGCGCAGTAGTGTCTCGGCGCACGAAGAAGTTTGGCCGTGGCCGGACGGATGTTGCAGTGCAGCTTGCCCAAAGGAGCGGGATAAACTTGCGCCATGGCTTGATCACAGCTGCGTTCCTCTCCACAATCCCACCGAAATGACACGTCATCGGGCAAATTTTGCCATATTCCGGAGGCCTATCTTGTACTCGTTTTCAGCATTGATTTGGTCGAAGGTGGTTCGTATGCGTATCCTGATATCCCTGCTTCTTGGTACAGCCAGCCTCCTGTCTCCGATTGCCGCCTATGCCGGCAGTCACGATGTCGAGGCAACGATCGCAGCCGTCAATGTCGACGCCATGAGCCTGATGCTCGACGACGGCAAGACCTATACGGTTCCGGACGAATTCAATTTCGAAGGGCTGGAAAAGGGTCAGAAGGTCATTGTCTTCTACACGGAAGTCGACGGCAAGCGCGTCATCGACGATCTTGAGGTCGTCCAGTAAGCAAGCGCGTCTGACGATCCGTCAGATCCAGCCGATCGTGGCGGCGGACGACGCCGTGGCCAGGTCGATCTTCAATATCCGGTCCTGCGGGATGTTCATTTCGCAGGCCTCGTCTTCATCCACATTCCCGATCAGCCGGAAACAGCTGCGGATCACACCGCCATGGCTGACGCAGACCGTCGGCCGTTCCACGGATGCTAGCCAGGCGCCGATCCGCCAGGACAGAATCTCATAGCTTTCGGCATCGTCGCCCGGCGGAATGAAGCTCCACTTCTGCCGCGCCCGCTCTGCCACCCGCTCGGGCGAAACTCGAGCAAGTTCTGGCAGCGTCGAGCCTTCCCAGTCTCCGAAGGAGAGTTCCTTCAACCGGTCGTCGATGCAGTAGCCCTCTGCCGGCAGGCCCATGGCGGCCCGCACGCGTTCCATGGTGTCACGGGTACGCGAAAGGGGAGAGGAGACGAAATCGTAGTCGAGCGCGGTATCGCCGAGAATTTGCCCGAGCTTGCGGCCGATCTCGCTCGCCTGAGCGCGGCCGATATCGTTGAGGCCGATATCCTTCTGTCCCTGCATCCGCCCTTCGGCGTTCCAGTCGGTCAGGCCGTGACGGATCATGTAGATGAGCACGGCGCAAGACCTCTGTTTCAATCCTTGGCGACGGAGATGTCGGGCGCGTCCACGGCTTTCATGCCGACCGTGTGGTAGCCGCAATCGACGTGGTGCACTTCACCAGAAACGCCGGTCGACAGATCCGACAGCAGATACATGCCCGACTGGCCGACCTCGTCGGTCGTCACGTTGCGCTTGAGCGGAGAGTGGTACTCGTTCCACTTGAGAATGTAGCGGAAGTCGCCGATGCCGGAAGCGGCAAGCGTCTTGATCGGGCCGGCCGAGATGGCGTTGACGCGGATGCCGCGGCCGCCCATGTCGACGGCGAGGTAACGCACGGAGGCTTCCAGTGCCGCCTTCGCCACACCCATGACGTTGTAATGCGGCATGACCTTTTCGGCGCCGTAATAGGTGAGCGTCAGGAGCGAGCCGCCATCGTTCATGATCTTCTCGGCGCGCGCTGCAACCGCCGTGAAGGAATAGACCGAGATATCCATCGTCCGGGCGAAGTTGTCGCGCGTCGTGTCGATGTAGCGGCCGGTCAGCTCGTCCTTGTCGGAAAAGGCGATCGCGTGAACGACGAAGTCGATCTTGCCCCACTTGGCTTCGAGATTGGCGAAGACAGCATCGATGCTTTCGAGATTGGTGACGTCGCAGTCGCCGGCGAGGAAGGCGTCCAGTTCGACGGCCAGCGGCTCGACGCGCTTCTTCAGCGCATCACCCTGCCAGGTCAGTGCAATCTCTGCGCCCTGTTCACGGCAGGCCTTGGCAATGCCCCAGGCGATGGAGCGATTGTTGGCGACGCCCATGATGACGCCGCGCTTGCCGGCCATGAGGCCTGAACCTTGAACCATGATGGATCCCCTAAACTGTCAAGTGGAGTTGCCTATGGCATAGGCCGTTCCGCCGTTCAAGTTTGAAGCCTGTCAACTGCGCCGGAGGAACCGAGAATGAACGCTTCCATTGGAAATCCTTCATAAAACAGCGTCTGGTTGGCGTTCGACATCCACCGCTGCCGTCACCCCCTTTTCTGCTCCCGTGACCGCGGGAACCCTCGTCGGTGAAGAGGGTTGGGCCTGTTCGACAGGAGTAGAGCATGCCAGATGCACACGAACCGAACCGCCATCAGACTGAACGGAGACCCTGGCTCGCCGTTGGTGCCCTCGGTTTTGCTCTCGGAGGTTTCTTCGACGGCATCCTGCTGCATCAGATCCTGCAATGGCATCATTTGCTAAGCGGTCTGCCGGGCAAGGCCGGCGATCTGCGTTTCCTGGTGATGACTGACGGCCTCTTTCATCTGGCGATGTATGCCGTGGCCTTTGCTGGTCTCTGGGGCCTTTGGCGCGCACGCAAATCCCTGGGCAACGTCCCCCGGAGCCGCCCTGTCATCGCCTGGGTGCTCATCGGTTTCGCCAGTTGGCACGGGATCGATGGGATCCTGTCGCATTGGCTACTCGGCATCCACCGCATTCGGATGGACAGCGACATGCCGCTGGTCTGGGATGTGCTGTGGCTGCTGGTGTTTGGTCTGCTGCCCCTGTCCTTGGGCCTGAAGATGCGTCTCGACGGAGGCGACGGAGGCGGCATTGGCGCAGGGACCCATGCGACGCGCTCGGCCTGGCTTCTTGCCATTTTAACGGTCGGGGCCGGCCTTGCTCAGGCGCTTCCCCCGCCGACGGACCAGCCTGTCATGGTGATGTTTCGCGAGGGCCTTTCGCCGGAGGGCGCCATGGCGGCGATCGAAGCCGTCGACGGCCGGCTGCTCGGCCAGGATGCAACGGGCACTTTGTGGGCGGTTCAAGTCCCGCCCATTCGATCGCCCGCATCGCTTTACCTACACGGTGCTCTTCTCGTCAGCGGCACCGGCGTCTTTGCCGGATGCCTCGATTATACCACGCCGCAGGAGGCCTGACGCAAGGCTCAGATGTAGAGACCTTCGCGCATCAGGCGCATCAGGTCTGTCACCTTCTCGTCCGGCTTTTCCCAGAGCATGACCCGGAGTTCGACCACGAGCGCACCCCGCCCGCCATCCCCGTCCGGCAGCCCAAGGGCCTCGACGCGGATTGCCTGATCCGAATTCGACCAAGGCGGGACCGTGATCTTGACCGGCCCTTCCGGCCCTTCCACTTCGGTTTCGCAGCCGAGAACGGCATTTTCCAGCGTGATCGGCAGAACGGTCTTGATGTCGAAGCCATCGACGGCGAAGCGTTCACTGCGCAATATGCGGATCGTAACGGCAAGGTCGCCTCTGAGGAGGCCCTGGAACTTGAGCCCCTGGCCTTTAAGCTTGACGACATGACCTTCGGTGGCGCCGCTGAGCGGCACGCGCACCTCCCGTCCATCGGTGAGGGTGACGGGCACAGCCTTTTGTTCCAGCAGGTCAGAGATTGCAACGATCGCCTCGGCAAAGACATCGGGTGCCTTTTCCGGCGGTGGCGGAGGAGGGGTACGACGCAGGCGCCGCACGAGAGAGCTGAACAATTCGATCGGGGCAAGGAGCGGCGAACTCGTCGTGCGCAACGGGATGCCGTCATTAAGGTCAGACGCCTCCTGGTCGCGCTTCAGCTGTTCGGCAGCAACCGCCGCCTCCGGGCTGTCGCCGAAGATGCGGGAAACGATGTCTTCCGGCCCCTCGGATTTCGCACCCGCACCGCCGGCCCCAGCGGCCTGGGACTTGCCGGCGTCGGCCGATGGGCCTGCCGGTGCTGGCTTTGCGCCATTGTCGGCCGTACTGCCCTCGCCCTTGGATTTCGCGGCCTCGGCCTTCGGGTCAGGCTTTGCGGATTTGGCCTGCTTGGCAGCCCTTGCTGCCTCTGCCTTGGCGGCGGCAGCGGCTTCGGCCTTCGCCTTTTCCGCCTCGGCCTGAGCCAATTCAGCCAGAATGCGCTCGGCATTCGCCTTGGCGATTTTTGCCTTTTCGGCGGCCTCGCGGGCGGCGTTGCGCTGCTGCATGATGGTCTGCTCGCGCTCCAATGCCTCGACCTTGGAGCGCTGCTGGTCGTAGCGGCTGCGCTTGGCAGGGTCCTTCAGCACCTCATAGGCGCGGCCCATTTCGGCAAAGCGGTTATGCGCATTGGGATCGTCGCGGTTCTGGTCCGGATGCACGGATTTTGCCTTCGTGCGCCATGCGGCCTTGATCTCGTCCGCACCCGCATCGCGCTTCACGCCCAGGATCGAATAGAAGTCACGCATTGATGACACCAATTATCGAATGCGGAGAGGCCCGTTCATGGCGCCTTGGTCCGCGAAAATTCGGTAACCACTCCGCAGACATGGCGGCAGCGGCAAACAATAGGCCGAAACCGTCGCACGAAATTCTCTAATCGAAAGTTACAGGAGGCAGGTGCGTGCGGGGCTATTCTTTCGGCTTGCTTAAGCAAACCTTTCAAAAGCGACCGAACACGTGGCCGCCGTTTACGAACGGCGATCGAAGCTCATAAGTTCCCAATTTCCGCTGCCCGATGTACAGGTCTTGCCGGAGAAATAGGCGATACCCTCATAGGAGTGTCGGGTGGTGGAGAAATTGCGGCAGATGAACCCCTGGCCCTTTTCTTCCTGAATGGCGGTCACCACTCCGGCGCTGCCAGTAGTCGCATTGGCCCAGGGAAGCGGCTTGCCATCGGTCTTTTCGAGGTCGACAGAGGAGACCGCGCTCTGCACGGTGAGTTCGTCCGAATGGCTGGAGGGATTACCCTTCTTGGAGACGGTCGATGTCGAGATCGAGCTGTCGACGCTGTCGGCTCCGAATAGGTCCATGCTGCTGCCGAAGCAGCCGCTGAGCGGAAGTGTCGCAGCGATGACGAAGATCATCGAGGCTTTGCGCATGCAGCTACCCTTTGTACGCTCAACCGACTTTGCTATGTCTTCCAAGGGCCGTTTCATCCGGTGCTTCGCACTGGTGGCGAGTATGCAGATCAGGAGCAATTGAGACAATATGTCAGAAGTCGGGTTAACAACTGGTGACTTTACCGAAGAGAACGAGCCCTTTGCCTTGTTCGCCACCTGGCTGAAGGACGCAGAGGCTTCGGAGATCAATGATCCCAATGCGGTAGCATTGGCCACCGTGGATGCGGATGGTCTTCCGAATGTGCGTATGGTGCTTCTCAAGGGGTACGATTCTCGCGGCTTCGTTTTCTACACGAATTTTGAGAGCCAAAAGGGACAGGAAATTCTCGGCCAGAAAAAGGCGGCAATGTGTTTTCATTGGAAATCGCTCCGCCGACAGATCCGCTTGCGTGGTGAAGTCGAGGTCGTTTCCGACGCCGAGGCGGACGAATATTACCAGTCCCGCCCGCTCGGCAGCCGCATTGGCGCCTGGGCCTCGAAACAGTCGCGCCCGCTCGAAGGCCGCTTCGCGCTGGAAAAGGCGGTGGCCGAATATACGGCCAAATATGCGCTCGGAAACGTGCCGCGTCCGCCCCACTGGTCCGGCTTCCGCATCATTCCGAAGTCGATCGAATTCTGGCACGACCGCAAGTTTCGCCTGCACGACCGTATCGAGTTTCGCCGCGACGGCGAGGGCTGGGCGAAGGTGCGGATGTACCCGTGAGCAAAGACCGGGCAGGAGCTCTTAGCCGCGACCGAGCCGAGAGGGAATCCCGGACGCCAGTGCCTGCACGTAACGGGCCTTCTGGTAGAACCCGTTGAGCGAGATGCGCGGCAAAAGCTGCGGTGCATCAAGCGAGGCTTCGGTGAGGGTGCCGGGGCGCGTGGTGACGGCCAGCCGAAACCCCGCCCATTCCGCATAACCCGCCGTGCGGGGCGTTGCGCTGCGTGCATCCCCGTAGGGATAGGCGAAGGTCACCGGCCGTATACCGGTGATCTCAGCGACATACTCGGCGCTGTCGTTGAGTTCGGCGAGGATCTCCGTGTCCGTCAGCGCCTCCAATGCCCTGTGGCTGACGGTATGGGCGCCGTAGGAGACGAGCGGGTGTTGTGCAAGCGCCCGCAGCTCTTCGCCGTCCATTACGGTTTCTGCCACCAGCGCATGCGGATTGAGGCCGATGGCCTGGGCGGTGGCGTCGAGTAGAGCGACGGCCTTTGCCTCATTGCTGGAAAAGATCGCTTTCGCGACGGCGTCGAATGCCGCCGCCTTCGTTTTGACGGTGCTGCAGTCGACATCGATCCGTTCGGCGGGCAGGCAGAGCGTCAGACGTTTTTGCCGTGCGATCAGCATGGCCGCCGTGTCCCACCACATGGTGTGGCTGCGCTCCGACAGGCCCTTGCAGACGAAGATGGTGAAGGGCACACCATGCCGCTCGAAGACGGGAAGGGCGTGCTGGGCATTGTTGCGAAATCCGTCGTCAAGCGTGAAGACGGCAAAGGGGGTGGAGGCGGCGGGTTCTTGGAGTGCTGCCGGCACGTCGTCCAGCCGAAGGAAACGATAGCCGTCCCGTTTCAGCCCGACGATCGCGGCGTCGAGGAATTCCGGCGTGATCTCAAGATGACGGTTCGGCTGGAACGGACCCGCTTCGGCAGGGCGAACGTGATGCAGCGTGAAAATCACGCCGCGTCCCCGCGCCGCCTTGAACAGCCCAAGACGGGAAAGGCAGAAGGAGACCTCCAGCCCGGCGGTGATCACCGCCCGCTTGATCCTCTGTTTCAACTGTCCCGCCATCGTCTCCGCCCGCACTCCTTTTCGAGTCGCAGTCAACCTAGCGGCCAAGTCCTTAAGCTTCGTTCAATGGCTTCGTCTCAATTCAGGACAAGCCGGGACCCCAAGGTGCGGGAGCGAGCCGCAGTGTCCGCTGCGCCAGAATGATGGCGGGAAGCGTCCAGAGGATGGGAGCCACGAAAGTGGCTGAAAGAACAAGGTGCAGCCTGTCCGCGTCCGAACTACCGGCAAAGCCGAGACTGTTGGCGGTGAGCCCGGCAAGGGCCGCGCCAATGGCGTAGCCAGCCGATTGCAGGGTGGGCAACAGGCCGGAGGTTTTGTCCCGTTCGGATGCCGGGCTTGAGGCCATCAGCATCTGGTTGAGATAGGACCAGCTGGAGCCGAAGGCAGCCCCGACCAGCACTTGGCCAAGGACCAGAAGAGGTAGAATCTGCAAGGCCATCCCAACTGCCACGAGGATCATGCCGGCGCATTGCAGCACAGGCCCGCCCTGTATCGCCCGCCGCCTCGCCTGCGGCGAAGTGAGGTTGGCGATCAGCACGGCGACCACACTCCAGCTCATCGCCATCACGGCGCCGAACCCGCCGGCCGCCGTCGGACCATAGCCGAAGACATGCTGCAGTCCGAAGACGATGTAGACGGCGCTGGTCGCCTGCGCCACCGGCATCAGCAGCACGACCCAGAGTCCAGTGCCAACGGTCGATCCGAACCCGAACGCGCCCTGCGGCATCAGCCGGTCAGAAGACGTGCGATCACGGACCACGCTCCAGCTCACAAGCGTTATGCCGACGATGACGGTGAGCGCCGAAATGCGCAGATCGACCGCCGAGCCGGCAGACAACAGCACCAGCATCCCTGCGGCCAGCAGAAGCAGGGGAGCAAGTGGTATCCGGCTGCCGGTTTCGTAGATCTCCCTCGGCGTCGCCGTCTTGATCGCAAGCACGAGGAAGATCAGCCCGAGCGGGATATTCACCAGGAAGGCGGCGCGCCAGGACAGGGTCTCGGTGATCCACCCGGCCGCGAAGGGGCCGCCGAAAGAGGCGACCGCCCAGACCATGGCTTCGGCGCCAAAAACCTTGGGCACCAGCCGCGTCGGATAGAGGGCGGGAATGAGCGCATAGCAGAGGGCAGCGACAATACCTTCGCCAAGCCCCTGCGCCATCCGGCCGAGCAGCACCTGCGGCATCGCGGTCGCGAGGGCGGCCGCGAGCGTGCCACCGAGAAACAGCAGCGTCGCGACCAACATCACCAGCCTCGACCCGAACCGGCTCTTCAGTGCTGCGGCACTGGCGCCTGATACGATCGAACCGATCAGGTAGAGCGACACCGACCAGGCGATCAGTTCGCCACCGCCGATCTCGGCAATGGCGCTCGGCATCACGGTGGTGACGAGAAAGCCGTTGAAGGCAAAGAGTGCCACCCCCATGCACAGCATCACGGTCGTCGCGGCGTGGCGGGGCGTCAAGAGGTCGAGCCAGCGGCCCTCGGTTGAGGTGTCCACCGTCTGCGGGCTGGGCGCGGCAGGATCGGCGCCGGCTTGGGCAGCGGCGGGGGAGATGGCGGCGGTCTTGGACATGGGGCATCCTTGCAATGAGGGTCTTGGTCGGTTCGGGATCGGATGCTACAACCTCAACTTAAGTTGAGGTAAAGACCTATGGCGAAAGAAAACTCTCTCCTCAGTGTCGGGGATGTCGCAAGGCGCAGCGGCCTTGCCGTCTCGGCCATCCATTTCTACGAGCGCAAGGGCCTGATCGCGGCCGACCGCACCGGCGGAAACCAGCGGCGCTACGGCCGCGATGTGCTGAGGCGCCTTGCCCTGATCCGTGCGGCCCAGGAGGTTGGGCTGCCATTGTCGGAAGTTGCCGACGCGCTTGCGAGCCTGCCCGCCGGACGCACGCCGACACCCGCCGACTGGCGCCGCATCGCAAGTGGCTGGGCGGAGAGGCTCGACGCGCGCATCCGCGTGCTCCAGCGCCTGCGCCACGATCTCGACGGCTGCATCGGTTGCGGTTGCCTGTCGACGAAGCGTTGCCAGTTGATCAATCCGGCGGACACGCTGGCGAACGAGGGGACGGGTGGGGTGGCGCTGCGCAGGTAAGCTTCGGGGAGGATTGCCGGGATAAAGGGAAGCGGCGGGGAGGCGATGTGGCAGAACTCGCCGACAAAATTAACCTCCCGCTAACCACGATCGCGGCACCTTCTGTGGATCATTGGTTGCATTTGATTCCGATCGGCTGATTGTCGCCCCATTCTTGCCCTAAGCGCAGCATCCGGAACGGCGCGTCGAGAGAATCATGCAAGCCTGATCCATCATCGAAATCCAGGCGGCAGTTGGAGTTTTCATGAAGAAGTTATTGATCGCGTTTTCGTTTTGCGTGGCGATCCTGTCTCTCTCGACTTCGGCCCAGGCCGGCAGCGCCCAGCTTCTCCTCGATGCGCGCACCGGTGAAGTGCTTGCCTCCGAAAACCCCGACGCGCTCAATCACCCGGCATCACTGACCAAGATGATGACCATCTACATGGTTCTCGATGCGATCCATGCCGGCAAGCTCAGCTGGGACAGCCCCGTTCCGTTCTCGAAATACGCCTCCGCCCGCCCGCCGACCAAGCTGCGCGTTAAAGCCGGTGACTCGATTACCGTCAAGGAAGCCGTGCTTGCGATGATCGTGCTCTCGGCCAACGATGTTGCAACCGCCGTCGGCGAAAAAATCGGCGGTTCGGAAGAGGGTTTTGCCGCGCTGATGACCCGCAAGGCGCGTTCGCTTGGGATGCTCAACACCACCTTCTTCAACGCCTCGGGTCTGCCGCACGACCAGCAGTTCACCACCGCCCGCGACATGTCGACCCTCGGCGTCGCCCTGATCCGCGACTTTCCCAAGGATTACGAACTCTTCTCCACCAAGAGCTTCGCCTTCCGCGGCCGCACCATCAATGGCCACAATAACCTGATGTATCGCTACAAGGGCATGGACGGCATCAAGACCGGCTATACCAATGCTTCGGGCTTCAACCTCGTCAGCGCCGTCGAAAGCAAGGGACGCCGCGTGATCGGCGTGGTCATGGGCGGCCGCACGGCCGCGAGCCGTGACAGGCTGATGGAAAAGCTCATCGACGCCAACATCAAGAAGGCCTCGACGGGAACGCAGCTCGTGGCGAGCCACACGACCGGTGTCCAGATGGACCTCGCCCGCCTGGGTGACGACATCCCGGTGCCCGCCTCGCGCCAGTCGGCCATGGCAGCTGTCCAGGGCATGGCCGGCGCAACCGGTGTCGGGACGAGCGACTTTGCCGCCGCCTATGCCGAGGGTGACCTCGCTCCGGCGGCGCAGCCGCTGACCGCCGCCATCCCGCGCGTCACGCCGCGCGCCAATGTCGGTGCCGGAGCCTCCGTCGGCGGGCAGGGCGCCCAGCAGGCCTCTGCCGCCTCGACCACCGGCGAGCGCAAGTGGCAGATCCAGATCGCTGCCGCCACCTCCGCCCAGGCAGCCATGGATCTGCTCTCCGACGCCCGCGACAAGGTCGGCGCGCCGCTCAAGAACCTGGACACCTATACCGAGATGGTCACCCGCAACGGCACCACCTTCTACCGCGCCCGTTTCACCGGCTTCGACACCAAGGACGAAGCCCGCACCGTCTGTGACAAGCTGGTCCGCCAGCGCTACGACTGCGTGCTGATGCCTGCGCGGGGGTGATCATTCGATCACCTCGCGCGCGATCCGGGCGAGGTCGGCGCGAAGTTTTCTCGGCATGTCTCGTCGCACATCCACGAGCCTCAGTATGCCGATCGAGCCGCTCGGCAGTTCACGGAAGAAGATGTAATGTCGCTGGTGGCGGGAGACATAGAGCGTGACGTCGCTACGGATCAGGATGCCCACGCGGTTCGGTAGCGCACGCCAGAGACCGCGAGACGCCGCGAGCAGTTCGAGATGCGCATGCAGTTCCCGGATATAGGTTTCCGCTTGGCGTTGGCCCCAGCGCTCTCGCATGAAAAGAAATATTTCGTCCTGTTCAGCATCCGCGATCGGGTGGAACAGGTATCCGGTCATGCTAGCGCGGCGAATTGCGCTGGATGACGTCGTTCGGTTCGACTGCTCTGAAACTGTCCTCGCCGTCATTTATGGCATCCGCCAGCAAGTCGTGCAGGAACACGGCCGTCGCGTCGTCCGCTTCCATATCCTGGCGGATCAACTCCCCGACATAATCCTCGGCAGTCTCATAGCCGGTTTCGGCCTGCACCTTGCGGTCCACATGGGCAGCGAGGTCTTTGTCGAGCGTAATGTGGAGGCGTCTGTTTGCCATGTCTGCTCCAAGCGAAATGGACCGAAAGAGTGTCGCACAGACGCAAAGCCTTGCCAATTGGTCCAGAGACCTTTGCCGTCAGCCTTCGGCCGCGAGCTCCCGCCGACCAAGATCCTCGAACAGCCGCAGCAGATACCCGTCCGGATCCGCCACGACGAATTGCCGGTTGCCGACCTCGTGGTCATCCCGACGATACCACTTCTCTTCGAGTGGCAGGTAGAGCGCCACGCCCGCTTCGCTGAGACGATACAGGATGTCGACGACATCAGGCACCCGGATCTGCAGATTGAGCCCCCGTCCGAAGGGGCGCTCGATCGGTGCATTCTCGAGCGCAAAAGTCCGTCCGATGCCGATCTGGTCGATCATCAACTGCGCCTCGCCGAGCGTCAGGTAGCTGAAGCCTTCCTCCGGCCGCTCATAGGCGACCTCGAATCCAACAAAATCCAGATAAAAGGCCCGGCTCCTGCGCCAGTCGCTGACGCCCAGCTCCGGCACCAGCGCATTGCCGATCAAGCCTTCGTCCCGCCCACCGTGATCTGGTCCATCCTCAGATGCGGCTGGCCGACGCCGACCGGGACCCACTGGCCGGCCTTGCCGCAATTGCCGATGCCTGTGTCGAGCTTGGAATCATTGCCGATCATGGTGATGCGCTTCATCGCATCGGGACCGTTGCCGATCAGCATGGCGCCCTTCACCGGTGCGCCGATCTTGCCGTTTTCGATCAGATAGGCCTCGGTGCAGCCGAAGACGAACTTGCCGGAGGTGATGTCCACCTGGCCGCCGCCGAAGGAAACGGCATAGATGCCCTTCTTCACCGAGGCTATGATCTCTTCCGGCGTCTTGTCGCCCGAGAGCATGTAGGTGTTGGTCATGCGTGGCATGGGCTGGTGGGCGTAACCCTGGCGGCGGCCGTTGCCGGTCGCCTTCATGCCCATCAGACGGGCGTTCTGCCGGTCCTGCATATAGCCGACCAGCTTTCCGTTCTCGATCAGCACGTTATAGGCCGACGGCGTGCCTTCGTCGTCGATGGTGATCGAGCCGCGCCGGTCATTGATCGTGCCGTCGTCGACGACGGTGACGCCGGGCGCG